>JBBQHG010000087.1:0-10416 GCA_038323755.1 Sphingomonadales bacterium | reverse complement strand
AGCCGCTGCGACGTGCTGTATCAGGGCAAACTCTCGCCCGATTTCTACGCCTGGGTCTTCCCGCACGGCGAGACCGCCAGCATTGGCGTTGGCAGCGCGCACAAGGGTTTCGAGCTGCGCGATGCGATCAAGCGGCTGCGCACACAGAACGGTTTGCAGGACTGCGAAACGATCCGCTGCGAAGGCGCGCCAATCCCGCTCAAACCGCTCAAGCGCTGGGATAATGGCCGCGACATCGTCGTCGCGGGCGATGCAGCCGGCGTTGTCGCACCAGCATCGGGCGAGGGCATCTACTATGCGATGGCAGCAGGTCGTTTTGCTGCTGAATCAGTCGCCGCTTTCCTCAAAACGGGCGACGCCAGGGCATTGAAGCAGGCCCGCAAGCAGTTCATGCGCGCGCATGGCAAGGTGTTCTGGGTGCTCGGGATGATGCAGCATTTCTGGTATCGCAACGACAAGCGCCGCGAGCGTTTCGTCAAGATATGCGAGGACAAGGATGTCCAGGAACTGACCTGGCAGGCCTATATGAACAAGGAGCTTGTCCGCCGCAAACCGATGGCGCATGTTCGTATCTTCATGAAAGATGTTAGCCACCTGCTGGGATCGACGGCGTGACGCGATGAACCGCGCATGGCTATTCCCCGTGCTGACGGCGGCGCTCGCGACCGGTATCGTTGCCTTGATGGGCGCGACGATCACCGTCACCGGCCCTTGGTATGATCACCTCATCCAGCCGCGCTGGGCCCCGCCCGACGGTGCTTATGGCATTGCCTGGACGATCATTTACTCGATCAACGTCGTCGCGCTCGTCACGGGCTGGCACGCGATGAAGACGCGGCGCGAGGCGGAAAGCTTCATTGCGCTATGGGCCACGAACGGCTTTCTCAACATCTTGTGGAGCCTGTTGTTCTTTCGCGTGCAACGGCCTGATTGGGCAGTGATAGAGGTCATTTTCCTGTGGCTCTCGGTCGGCTCGCTGATTGTCTATACTTGGCGGCGATCGATGACGGCATCGATCGTGCTCGTACCCTATCTGCTGTGGGTCACCTTTGCCGGCTATCTCAACATGACGATCGTTCGGCTAAACGGGCCGTTTTCTTGAACCAACCGATCATGGCGTGGCTGTTCGAGAGCGGCGTGGCGAGTGACATCATCATGGTCGTCATAGCCTGCGAAGCGATCTGGCTACGGCTGCGACAGCGTTGGCAATTGGTGGCAATCATGTGCCGGCTGATGCCAGGCCTGTTGATGATGATCGCGCTGCGCGCGGCGCTGACCGGGCAAAGCTGGCCATGGATCGCGCTGCCGCTCACACTGTCCTTCCCCTTCCACCTCGTCGATCTGCATTTCGGGCCGGGAAGTCGGGCAAAAAAATAGGCGGGCCCGTTTCCAGGCCCGCCCATCATCAATGTCGTAGCTGTGATTAGGCCTGTGTCTTCAGATAGGCGATCACGTCCGCCCGCTTCTGCGGATCGGGCAGACCAGGATAGGTCATCTTGGTGCCGGGGACGACGCGCTGCGGCGCTTCCAGATACTGGAACATCTTTTCCGGCGTCCAGGTAATGCCGCTGCCCTTGTTGGCGGCGGAATAGGTGTAGTTGGCGATCTCGCCAGCCTTGCGGCCGACAACCGCATGCAGCGACGGGCCGATCTTGTTCACGCCCGCTTCCACAGCATGGCATACCTTGCATGCGGCAAAGACCTTTTCGCCACTGGCGGCGTCGCCCGTGAAAGACGCATATTTCGCACCGCTCACGGTATCCACATTGTCAGCTGCTGGTGCAGCAGCAGCAGCGGGCGCTGGTGCAGCGGCAGGCGCAGCGGCGGTCGTGGCTTCCGCGGCGGGTGCCGAGCTGTCAGCCTTTTCGGTGGTTGGCTCCTTCGAGCACGCGGCCAGGGCAAGGGCCGAGATAGCCACGCCGAGCGCGATCTTACCAAAACGTGTCGATTCAGTTGAGTACATTGCTATCCTGCTCCTGCGTCGATGGCCGGAATGCCCCGGCCTGCCGAACATGTCGGAGTCGCCTCCGCCTGTGTCAAGCTGTGAATACACGGAAAGTTCCGCGTGCAATATGGCTTTTGCCGAGCCGCCAGCGCATTGGCGAGTGGGGTGGGACCAAATCCCGTATCGTGCGTTGGGCGGTGGATGAAAACAGTCTGGTTTATCACCAACCCGGGATCGGGCTCCGCAACCGAGCAGAAATGCGAAGCGCTGCTGGCGCTGTTCGAAGCGAAGGGCTTGAGGCTCGCCGGGCGCACCAATTTCCCTGATGATGACCTGCCAACGCCGGCCATGCTCGACAGGGCATCAGCCGATACAGCAGTGCTGTTTGCAGGCGATGGCACCATCAACGCCGCGGTCTGCGCTCTGGCAGACTGGAACGGCGCCATCTTGCTGTTGCCGGGCGGGACGATGAACCTGCTTGCCAAAAGCCTGCATGAGACGATCGACCCTGCGGCGATCGTCCACGCTGCCAGGGATGAAACGCACCGCGTCGCCCTGCCTTATGTCGAGGCCGGCAAACACCGTGCCTTTGTGGGCGTGATCATCGGCCCGGCGGCCAGTTGGGTGCATGCCCGCGAGATGATCCGCGCTGGCAAGCTGAAGGGCTTGGGTCGCGCGATCGGCTATGCCTGGGCCAAGACCTTTGGGCGGGGCCTGCAGCTCGATGGTGCGCCGGGTCTTTCGCGATCGGCGCAGGCGGTATTCATCACGCCCGAACGGGATGGCCTGTCGCTCGCCGCCGTCGATGCGCGCGACTGGCGGTCAGTCGCGCAACTTGGCTGGGATTGGTTGACCGGCGAATGGGTCGCCGCTGCTGCGGTGACGGAGGTGCACGCCACCAAGGTGCGCCCGGCGAGCAGCAAGCCGGTGCTCGCGCTGTTCGATGGCGAGCCGCATGAACTGCCGCCCGGCACGCCAATCACGGCCGGCATGACCCGCCAGCAGTTCATCGCCACGGGCGCGGTGACGTGATCAGGCTGTTCCACGTCAGCGATATCCATTTCGGCAAGGAAGACCGGGCGGCGCTGGCTTGGTTTGAGCAAACCGTAAAGGCAGAACAGCCCGATGCCGTAATCGTGACCGGGGATCTGACGACACGGGCGCGGCCGCATGAATTTCAAGCAGCCGAACAGTGGCTCGCCGGGCTCGGTCGTCCCGTTACGGTGGAGGTCGGCAACCATGATTTGCCCTATTTCGACCCCTTCGCCCGTGCCTTCCGGCCCTATGCGCGCTATGGTCGGCTCGAGCGAATGATCGAGCGGCCATTGGATATCGCCGGCATCCATATCGTCCCGTTGCGGACGACAGCGCGGTTTCAGCTGCGGCTAAACTGGTCGAAAGGCGTGGTCAGCCAGGGCGCGCTGTCGCAGGCGTTGGCGGGCATCGAGCAAGCGCCCACCGGATCGACCATTCTCGTTGCCTGTCACCATCCGCTTATCGAAGCCGGCACGGCCGGTACCGCGCATACAAGGGGAGGGATGTCCGCTTTGTCGGCCCTGGCCATCGCGGGTGCCGATGCGGTGTTATCTGGCCATGTCCATGATCCTTTCGACATTCCCTATGCCTCGGGCGATCGATCGCTGCGGCTGATCGGCGCGGGAACGCTGTCCGAGCGGGTGCGGTGCAGCCGGCCGTCGTTCAATCAGCTGCAGATCGAGGGCGGGCGGATCGAAACCCTGGTCCGCGAGATGCGCTGATCAGCGCAGCCAGCGTTGCATCGCAGGATAGCGCGCCCGTTCCGGGCCATCGTCGTCGCGTGCGGCCATCCCGTAATATTGCAGCAGCGGTACGCCGAAATAGCGGCCCGCGGTGAAATTCTCGATAATCGCCGCCGCACCACCGTTATAGCCCTCATCATGGAAGACGATCGCCGGATCGATGTCGATTGCCCGCAGCGCGGCGTAGGACCAGGCAATCGCTGCCATCTCCTCGCCAGGGTCGGTTGATAGGGTGTTCAGCGTCGCGCGAGACGCCGGATCGACAACCGCAATATGCCCCGCCTCGTGCAGCAGATCGCCCGGATGGGCGAGGCGGGTCGGGTCGTAAACAACTGCACCGTGGCGTACCGTCAGGCCGGCCAAGAAGCTGTCGTCTTCAACCCATCCGCGGCTGACCGGAATACCCGTCGCCGCGATAAAGCCGGTGATGCGATCGGTGATTGAAGCGCTCATCAGCCGATCTTAGCCGAAGGGCGTTCGACGAAAAGGGTAGCTTGGCTGTTATGCTGTACAGGTCGACATCAAACAGGTGGCTGCTCATGCTCATTCCCATCCTCATCGTGCGCGACATGGCGGAGGCAATCGCATTCTACACCAGGCTGCTCGACTTCGATCTCGCCGTTACGTTGCCCGAGGACGCGCCATTTTACGCAATTCTACGACGAGGGCCGGATGAATTGCACCTCAATCTGACGCCCGACGGAACGCGTTTTGGCCATTGCTCGGCAATCATGGTGTGCGACGATGTCGATGCGCTGTTCGCATCATTCAAAGCGCGCGGCTTGCCGCCTTCGACCAATGGCGATTCTCCCGTGCATGACGGCCCGTTGGATCAGACCTGGGGAACGCGCGAAGTGTATATCGATGACCCCAGCGGTAACACGCTGATATTCCAGCAGCGCTAATCGCTGCCGATCGTCCCCGTCAGGTCAAAACGAAAAAGGGCGGCCCGAATACCGGACCGCCCCTTTGCGTGACGAAACTGAAAAAGCTTAGCGCTTCGAGAACTGGAAGCTGCGGCGGGCCTTGGCCTTGCCGTACTTCTTGCGCTCGACCGTGCGGCTGTCGCGGGTCAGGAAGCCAGCGGCCTTCACCGGCGCGCGCAGGATCGGCTCATATTTGGTCAGCGCCTGGCTGATGCCATGCTTGACCGCGCCAGCCTGGCCCGAAAGGCCACCGCCCTTGACGGTGCAGATCACGTCATACTGGCCAGTCCGCTCGGCAACGCCGAAGGGCTGGTTGATGACGAGACGCAGCGTCGGCCGTGCGAAATAGACTTCCTGGTCGCGACCGTTGATCACGATCTTGCCCGAACCCGGCTTGATCCAGACGCGGGCGACTGCGTCCTTGCGGCGACCGGTTGCATAAGCACGGCCCTGCTTGTCGATGATCTGCTCGCGCAGCGGCATCGGCTCTGGCTTGGGGCCGGAATTGTTGACGGGCAGGGCATCGCCCAGCGGCGCGGTAGCAGGCGCAGCAGCCTGCGGCGCACCGCCGGCCAGCGAACCCAGATCGGAAAGCGACTGACGATTATCGGACATTAGTTGCCCACCTTGTTCTTGCGGTTCATGCTCGCGATGTCGAGAACCTCGGGGTTCTGGGCTTCGTGCGGATGATTGGGGCCAGCGAAGACGCGCAGGTTGCGCATCTGGTCACGGCCGAGCGGGCCGCGCGGGATCATCCGCTCGATCGCCTTTTCAAGCACGCGCTCGGGGAAGCGGCCTTCGAGCACTTTGCCCGCTGCCACGCCCTTGATGCCGCCGGCATAGCCGGTGTGGCGGTAATAGATCTTGTCCTTCAGCTTCTTGCCGGTGAACTTCACCTTGTCGGCATTGATGACGATGACATTGTCACCGCAATCGACATGCGGGGTGTAGCTCGGCTTGTGCTTGCCGCGCAGGACATTGGCGATGATCGTCGCTGCACGACCGACCACCAGGCCGTCTGCGTCAACGATATGCCACTTCTTTTCCACTTCGTGCGGCTTGGCCGACTTGGTGGTCTTCATCAGCGCCTTCATGGGGCCAGACCTTCTTTGCTTGGCAACCGCGGCTGCCGGTAAAAACGAACACGCCGCCCCGGCGAAGGGACGGCGTCGTTGGCCGGGCTTCTACGCAAGGCGTGCCGAAAGTCAAGCATATCGGCGGGGTTGCGAACGGGTATCAGAATACCACCGAGACCAAGTCGATGGTTCTGCAGCCGCGCGCCGCGCGAGCCCGCGCGACAGATCAGGCCGCGCGACGCCCCAGCGCGTGGCTCGCGACGATCGCCGCGATCAGCGTGAGCGCCGCGTTCAACTGGTGCGCCACGGCAATGCCGATCGCGACGCCGGACATCAGCGTGGCGATGCCCAGCACGATCTGCAGCGTGACAAGACCGGCGATGGCGAAACCGGCGCGTTTTGCTCCCTGATGGATCGCCGCCCAGGCCAGCACGCCCAGGCCGGTTGCCGCCGCAAAGGCGAACCAGCGGTGGATGAACTGCACGACGATGGGGTTGTCGATCGCGTTGCGCCAGCCCGGCGTGACCATCGGCACGCCGGCCGGGAAAAAGGCATCCCCCATCAGCGGCCAGCTGGCAAAGGCATAGCCGGCATTGAGCCCGGCGGTGAAGGCGCCGAAGATGATCTGCACGCCAAGCAGCACCAGCGCGATGATCGCGACCGGCTTCAAAGCCGCCGGCCGCGCCACCGGCCAGGCGGCCAGCGCGCGCAGGTCGAGCGCGGTCCAGATGATGCCGCCCAGCAGCACCAGCGCGGTAGACAGATGGATAGCGAGGCGAACATGGCTGACATCGGTGCGCACCGACAGGCCGGACGCGACCATCCACCAGCCGATCGCCCCCTGCAGCCCGCCCATCGCCAGCAGCGCGGTCAGCCGCCAGCCATAGCCGCGCGGAATCTGCCGCCGCACCGCGAACCAGATGAGCGGCAAGGCAAACGCCATCCCGATCAGTCGCCCGAGCAGCCGGTGGACATATTCCCAGAAGAAGATCGCCTTGAACCCGGCCAGCGTCATATTGGCGTTGATCGCGCGATATTCCGGAATTTTCTTGTAACCGTCGAACTCAGCCTGCCACGCCGCATCGCTCAGCGGCGGAATGATCCCGCTGATCGGCTTCCACTGCGTGATCGACAGCCCCGATTCGGTCAGCCGGGTGATCCCGCCGACGGCGACCATCGCCACGATCATCGCCGCGACGACGAACAACCATAGCGACATGGCGCGCGGGCGGGTGCGGAGCATGGCATCTGTTTGCATGAGCATTGTCGCCCCTTAATCGAATATCGTCGCGTCGTCACCACCGCCCCCGGGCCGTAGCCACGCGCAAAAAATTGCGCGACCACCGCAATGATATATTGTAACTCCTTGACCGGCATGCCACATGGCCGTTCATGACCAGCCGTGCTTTGCGTGATTCTTCGCTGCTGACCAATATTGGGTTCGATCGTCTTGCGATCGGCCTGTCGGGCCTGTGCGCCGTTCATTGCCTGGCAACTGCCGTGCTGGTTGCGCTGGCGGCGTCGGCGGGTGGTCTGTTGCTCTCGCCTGTTATTCATGAAGTTGGCCTCACCGTCGCGATCGGCCTTGGCGCCGTGGCGCTGGGGCGCGGCATCTTCCAGCATGGCTATATGATGCCCGCGGCAGTCGGCGCACTTGGGCTCGGCGTGATGGCGGGGGCGATATCGCTGCCGCATGATGGCAGCGGTGAAACGCTCTTCACCCTAATTGGTGTCGGCCTGCTGGCGCTCGGCCACGATCTCAACCGCCGGGCCGCCAGCTGACGCGCCTTGCGATAAGGCAACCAAGCGCCTAGATTCCCTGGATGGGTGCCCACCATCATCATGAACATGCCGGCGTCGCGCTGACAACGGCAGCACAGGCCACGCTCGAGCGATCGGGCGAGCAATGGACCGCCATGCGCGCGCGCATTTTTGAGGCGCTTGCCGGATTCGACAAGCCGGCCTCTGCTTATGATATCGCTGATGCCGTTTCGAAGGTCGAAGGGCGCCGCGTCGCTGCCAACAGCGTGTATCGCATCCTCGATCTGTTCGTGACCGCCAATCTGGCGCGACGGGTGGAGAGTTCGAACGCCTATATCGCCAACGCGCACCCGGATTGCCTGCATGATTGCATCTTCCTGGTGTGCGACACATGTGGCCAGACGACGCACCTCGATAATGACATGATCACGCGCGGCGTGCGGTCTGCGGCACAGGCGGCGGGTTTTTCGCCGGAGCGCCCGGTTATCGAAGTGCGCGGCAAATGCGCGACCTGCGACTGACGCGTCAGAGCGGCTTTCCCATTCGGATGAGCGGCACCGCGACCCCGTCGACTGGCGCCGCCTCCACGCGTTCGATCGGCTGATAGCCACAGGCAAGATAAAGCGGTTCGCCCGACAGCGTCGCCATTAGTTCGGCGCGGGAAAACCCCGCCTCGCGTGCAGCGGCTTCGCAAATCGCCAGCAAATATCGTCCAACGCCGCGTCGGGCAAAGGCGGGTGCTGTAAACATCGCCCGGATTCGCGCTGCATCCAGCGCCGGGTCGAGCATGCGGGCATCGCGCAGCGCGCCGCTATGGTCCCCGCCATAAAGCGTCGCGCGATTGCTCCAGCCGCCACAGCCCGCCAGCGCGCCGCCGGTTTCGATCAGGAAATAACAGCCATCGGCAATGAGTTGGGTATCGAGCCCCATCACCGCCTGGCTCGCCACGATCTGGGCTGGCGTCAAAAAGCCGCGCTGCAGCTCGGCGATGGCATCGGCCATCAGCTGGCGAATGGCCGGGATATCGGCGGCCGTCGCGATGCGGTGGTGGAGGTCAGTCATGCATATATGTCACATTTTGTCGCAAATCGCCGTGATCGATAGCGGGTAATCGACTCGGGCAAAAGCGTCGGTTAATCTGGTCAGATGGTAGATCGCCCCCACACGCCGTTGTTGGACACGGTACATTCGCCTTATGATTTGCGCACGCTTGCGGCGGATCAGTTGCCGCAGTTGGCGGATGAGTTGCGGGCCGAGGTGATCTCGGCGGTTGGCGTGACGGGTGGTCATTTGGGGTCGGGGCTTGGCGTGGTCGAGCTGACGACGGCGATTCATTATGTGTTCAACACGCCGGAGGACCGGCTGGTGTGGGACGTTGGCCATCAATGTTATCCGCACAAGGTGCTGACGGGCAGGCGCGACCGCATTCGCACGCTGCGCATGGGCGGCGGGCTGTCGGGCTTCACCAAGCGCAGCGAGTCTGAGTATGATCCGTTTGGCGCGGCGCACTCATCGACGTCGATCTCGGCGGCCTTGGGCTTTGCGATTGCCAACAAGATTGCGGGCAAGCCGGGCAAGGGCATTGCGGTCATCGGTGACGGATCGATGTCGGCGGGCATGGCCTATGAGGCGATGAACAATGCGGCGCAAGCCGGCAACCGGCTGGTGGTGATCCTCAACGACAATGACATGTCGATCGCGCCGCCGGTGGGGGGCTTGTCGGCGTATCTCTCGCGCATCGTCTCCTCTCGCGAGTTTTTGGGCCTGCGCGACTTTGCCAAGCGCGTTGCCAAGCTGCTGCCGAGCCCCTTGGCTGCCGGCCTGAAGAAAACCGACGAGTTCGCACGCGGCATTGCGATGGGCGGCACCTTGTTCGAGGAGCTGGGCTTTTATTATGTCGGGCCGATCGACGGGCATAATCTCGATCACCTGATCCCCGTGCTCGAAAATGTCCGCGATGCCGAACAAGGGCCAATATTGGTCCATGTCGTGACCAAAAAGGGCAAGGGCTATGCGCCCGCAGAGGCCGCCGCCGACAAATATCACGGCGTGCAGAAGTTCGACGTCGTCTCAGGCGTGCAGGTGAAAGCCCCGCCCGGGCCGCCTGCCTACCAGAATGTGTTCGGCGAGACGCTGACCAAGCTCGCCGAGACTGATCCCACCATCTGCGCGATCACCGCGGCGATGCCCTCGGGCACCGGCCTCGACAAGTTTGCGAAAGCGCACCCGGAGCGCTTCTTCGATGTCGGCATTGCAGAACAACATGCCGTCACCTTCGCCGCAGGCCTGGCCGCGCAGGGCATGCGCCCGTTCTGCGCGATCTACTCGACCTTCCTGCAGCGCGCTTATGACCAGGTCGTGCACGATGTCGCGATCCAGAACCTGCCCGTGCGCTTTGCGATCGACCGTGCCGGGCTGGTCGGCGCGGATGGCTGCACGCATGCGGGCAGCTTTGATGTCACCTATCTGGCGACGCTCCCCAACTTCGTGGTGATGGCCGCCGCCGATGAGGCCGAGCTGGTTCACATGACCTATACCGCCACGCTCCACGATAGCGGGCCGATCGCGCTCAGATACCCGCGCGGCAACGGCACCGGCATCGCGCTGCCCGCGACGCCCGAGCGGCTCGAGATCGGCAAGGGCCGCATCGTGCGCCACGGCCACAAGGTCGCGATCATGAGCCTGGGCACCCGGCTGGGCGAGGCCTTGAAGGCCGCCGACGCGCTCGATGCCAAGGGCCTCAGCACCACGGTTGCCGATCTGCGCTTTGCCAAGCCGCTCGACGAGGCGCTGATCCGCAAGCTGCTGACCAGCCACGAGGTCGCAATCACGATCGAGGAGAACGCGGTCGGCGGCCTCGGCGCGCATGTGCTGACCTATGCCAGCGACACCGGCCTCATCGACGCCGGCCTCAAACTGCGCACGCTGCG
>JBBQHG010000086.1:0-10646 GCA_038323755.1 Sphingomonadales bacterium | reverse complement strand
CGTCAACCCCGACGAAGTCGTGGCGATGGGTGCCGCGATCCAGGCGGGCGTGCTGCAGGGTGACGTCAAGGACGTGCTGCTGCTTGACGTGACGCCGCTGTCGCTTGGCATCGAGACGCTGGGTGGTGTGTTCACTCGGATGATCGATCGCAACACGACGATCCCGACCAAGAAGTCGCAGACCTATTCGACCGCTGATGACAATCAGCAGGCGGTGACGATCCGGGTGTTCCAGGGCGAGCGCGAAATGGCCGCCGACAACAAGATGCTCGGCCAGTTCGACCTGGTCGGCATTCCGCCCGCACCACGCGGCGTGCCGCAGATCGAGGTCACCTTCGACATTGATGCCAACGGCATCGTTAACGTCTCTGCGCGTGACAAGGGCACTGGCAAGGAACAGCAGATCCGCATCCAGGCATCGGGTGGTCTGTCGGATCGCGACATCGAACAGATGGTCCGCGATGCCGAGCAGTTCGCCGAAGAAGACAAGAAGCGGCGCGAGGCAGCTGAAGCCAAGAACAATGCCGAATCGCTGATCCACACGACCGAGCGTCAGATCGCCGACAATGGCGACAAGGTTGATGCGGCGTTGAAGGCCGAGATCGAGGCAGCGATTGCCGAGACCAAGACCGCGGTCGAAGGTGGCGATCCTGAAGCGATGAAGGACAAGGCCAATGCGTTGGCTCAGGTCGCGATGAAGCTTGGCCAGGCGATCTATGAGAAGCAGGCAGCCGAAGAGGCATCGCCATCGGGCGAGCCTGCGGCCGAGGCGGCAGCAGAAGATGTGGTCGACGCCGAATTCTCGGAAGTCGATGACAGCAAGGCTTGAGGTGATCCATCCACTCCCCCGTCGCGATTCGTGTCGTGACGGGGGCTGAGGATTTTGCGGGGCGGCAATGACCACCGAAATTGATTTCTACGAATTGCTCGAATGCGAACGCGGCGCCGACGATGCGACGATCAAATCGTCCTATCGAAAGCTCGCGATGAAGTATCACCCCGACAGGAATGCCGGCTGCAAGGATTCGGAAGGTCGCTTCAAGGCGATCTCCGAGGCCTATGACGTGCTGAAGGACCCGCAGAAGCGCGCGGCCTATGATCGGTTCGGCCACGCGGCGTTCCGGCAGGGTGCCGGGCATGGCGGCGGTGGCGGTGATGATTTCGGCGCGTTCAGCGATATTTTCGAGAACATCTTCGGTGAATTCATGGGCGGCGGTCGCGGCGGCGGCGGTCGCACGAGTGCGCGACGTGGTGCCGATTTGCGCTACGACATGGAAATCAGCCTGGAAGACGCATTCCACGGCAAATCTAGCGACATTACGGTCGATGTGTCGGCTGTGTGCGACAGTTGCTCGGGCACGGGCGCGCGGGCCGGAACCGCTGCGAAGGGATGCAAGACCTGCGCCGGCCATGGCAAGGTTCGCGCACAGCAGGGCTTTTTCGTGGTCGAGCGGACCTGCCCGGCCTGCCACGGTGCGGGGCAGGTCATTGCCGATCCTTGCCCATCCTGTCGGGGTGAAGGCCGGGTCGACAAGACCAAGACACTGCACGTCGATATTCCGCCCGGCGTCGACGAGGGCACCCGCGTTCGCCTGACCGGTGAGGGCGAGGCGGGCGCGCGTGGCGCACCGGCGGGTGATTTGTACATCTTCCTCCATATCGCGCGGCACCCGATTTTCGAGCGCGAGGGCACGACGCTGTTTGCGCGCGCGCCGATCAGCTTTTCGACCGCAGCACTGGGCGGCGAAATCGTCATTCCGGGGCCGGATGGTGAGGAGCATCAGATCCGCATTGCTCCCGGTATGCAGAGCGGTCGCGAGTTGCGGCAGCGGGGCGCAGGAATGCCCGTGCTGCAGGGGCGCGGACGGGGTGATCTGGTGATCCGGATCGAAGTTGAGACGCCAACCAAGCTCAGCGCCCGCCAGCGGGAATTGCTGGAGGAATTTCGCGCGACGGAGACCGGCCAGGAGAGCCCACAGTCGAGCGGTTTCTTCGCCAAATTAAAGAGTGCCTGGGGCTGAGTCTGGCCGGATAGCGTCGGACTATCGTTCGCTCGGGCCTCATTGTCGGGCTCAATCCACAACGACGCGGAGACGCCGTGACTCCGCGCTGCTCAAAATGGGTAACCGGTATCACGCGAAAGCAGGCATGTGCGGCTCGATCGCACCAGATTGCCGCAATTTGTTACGTTTCGTAAACCGCAATCACCCCAACTGTGTCCAATCGTTCCTCTTTCAGGGTGATGACACATTGGGCGCGCAAACCAAATTTGGCGATGGGGCAGGCGGCATTCTGCAGAGTGAATGGCGGCAGGGCGGTACGGCAATGGCTGAGACCGTGGACCAGAAGCCTGCTGCCACACGTCGATCGCTGGGCCCTGCGGCGCTGCACCTGGGTGCCCGCCGGGCATCGTTCGCGCAGGAGCGCAACCGTGCCCGCGAAGTGGTATCCTTGGCCAAGGCCCATCTCGCCCGGACTTTCGAAGATCTTCGATTTGGCCGTGACCTGAACGTCGAAAAGCTCTGGCCTTTGGTCAGCGGTATCCAGGCATCGGTGTCTCGCCATCCTGCCGCCATTATGAGCGTGACCCGACTCAAGGACCGGCACGAATATACCTATGTGCATTCGGTCGCTGTGTGCGGGCTGATGATTGGCCTTGCTCGTCAGATGGGGCTGGATCCATCGCTTCACCACGAAATCGGCTTGGCCGGGCTGCTCCACGATATCGGCAAGGCACGGGTACCGACGATGCTGCTCAACAAGCCATCTGCCCTCACCACCGAAGAACGGGTGATCATGCGCGATCACGCGCGCTGGGGGTTTGAAACGCTAACGGTTGGCGATGAAACGCTCGACAAGTCTAACCGCATGTCACCGATCGTGCTGGATGTTTGCCTGCACCATCACGAACGGATTGACGGCTCCGGCTATCCTGACCGGCAGCGAGGCGAAAATATTTCAATTTATGCGCGGATGGCAGCGATCTGCGACACTTATGACGTGATTACCTCGGCGCGCGTATACAAATCTGCGCAGTCACCGGCGGAAGCGCTGGAACTGCTGGGCAACAATCCCGGTAAATTTGATCCCGACATTCTCCGCTCCTTTTCTGCGCTGATCGGGGTTTTTCCGGTCGGCTCGATGGTCAGGTTACAGAGTGATCGACTTGCGGTTGTGCTCGAGAGTGACGAGACAAATCCCACAGCGCCGCCCGTCTGCCCGTTTTTCTGCATCAAGACCCGTCAGAAACTGCCCTGGCGTCGCTCACCGCCCGAACTTGATCCGATTGTCGGCCTGGAGTTACCGTCCAGATGGAACCTGCCTGTCTGGCCCGAAACCCGCGCCGCCATTCTCGCCCATTTTGAGGGTGACCAATAACGCGCGTCGTCCAGCGGCTGCGCGAATCGTGCGCGATGCTGACGACCTGCGCGAGCGCCAGTTGGCGTGGTTCGCATATGTCCAAAATGGCGCTATTAATTCGCGTTAAGCCTTTGAATTAATGCTCTGCCCATGGTCTCGCCCGCATTGTCGCCCATGTTGGCATCGGTGGGGAATGGACCTTGGAGGCAGATCATCGATCGTCGGCTCGTGCCGATGGCATCTTGCAGGGGGATTGGCGCCAGCCGGGCGAGGCGGCGGTGCCGGTTGTGGATGTACCAGATCTTGCAATCGCCGATGATCCCACCCCGGCACGGCCGCTGCGAAAGAACGCGGCGATGGCGGCTTCGCTGCATATCGGCGCAAAGCGGGCGTCGGTCGCGCAGGAAAGGCAGCGCGCGCGCGAGGTTGTCGCGAACGCCAAGACCAGGCTAGCGGAGAGCTTTAGCGAGATACGGTTCGGCAAGCGGCTCAATGCTGATCAGCTTTGGCCGATGGTCAGCGGTATTGCCGCATCGATAAAGCGGCACCCGGCAGCGCTTGTCAGCGTCACGCGACTGAAGGATCGGCACGAATATACCTATCTTCACTCGATTGCGGTGTGCGGCCTGATGATCGGGCTGGCGCGCTGGATGGGGCTTGCGCCTGCGCTGCACCGCGAGATCGGAATGGCCGGGCTTCTCCACGATATCGGCAAGGCGCGCGTGCCGACAATGTTGCTCGACAAGCCCGGCCCTTTGACTCTGGCGGAAAAGGATATCGTCCGCAGCCACAGTCTGTGGGGGTACGAGACCATGACGCGCGGCGCTGTGGGGCTGGAGGGTGCGAGCCCCTTGTCCGATCTGGTCCTGGATGTTTGCCTGCACCATCATGAGCGCATCGACGGCAGCGGCTACCCGGATCGTCAACGCGGTGGAGAGCTGTCAATTTATTCTCGGATGGCAGCGATTTGCGATACCTATGATGCCGCCACCACGGCACGCGTTTACAAGCCAGCCATGTCGCCGGCCGAGGTGCTTGAATGGATGGCGGGGCGATCTGGCGAATATGATTCCAATATTCTCGGTCAGTTCATGTCGATGATCGGTATTTTTCCGGTTGGGTCGCTGGTGCGTTTGCAAAGCAGTCGGCTGGCGGTGGTGCTGGACGACCCCGATAATGAGACGGGCCCCCCACCGGTATGCCCCTTTTACTGCATCGAAACCCGGCAGGCCTTGCCCTGGCGGCGATCAGCCCCGGGGCTTGATCCCATCCTCGGTATTGAGCTGCCGACGCGGTGGCCCATGTTGCAATGGGCGCATACCAGGTCCGCCATTCTGGCAGAATTCGATGCCGCCCCGCTTGCCTGACGAAACCGCTACGCGTCGCCAAACACGCGCGCGAAAATCGTGTCGACATGCCTGAGATGATAGCCAAGATCAAACTTGGCCTCGATTTCTGCAGGGGACAGGGCGGCGGTCACCTCCGGATCAGCTTTCAGCAGTTCGAGGAGGGATAAGGCGCCGTCGCTTTCCCATACTTTCATCGCGTTGCGCTGCACCAGCCGGTAGGAGTCCTCGCGGCTCACGCCTGCTTGCGTCAGCGCGAGCAGCACGCGCTGTGAATGGACGAGCCCGCCCATCTTGTTGAGGTTTTTGTCCATCCGCTCGGGATAGATGACGAGCTTGTCCATCACCCCCGTCAACCGCGCGAGCGCGAAATCCAGCGTGATCGTGGCATCGGGGCCGATATAGCGTTCGACCGAGCTGTGGCTGATGTCGCGCTCATGCCAGAGCGCCACATTTTCCAGCGCCGGCGTCACATAGCCGCGAACCATGCGGGCAAGCCCGGTCAGGTTTTCGGTCAGCACCGGGTTGCGCTTGTGCGGCATTGCCGACGAGCCTTTTTGGCCGGGCGAGAAATATTCCTCCGCTTCGAGCACTTCGGTGCGCTGGAGGTGGCGGATTTCGGTCGCGAGCCGCTCCACCGAGCTGGCGATGACGCCAAGCGTGGCGAAATACATGGCATGCCGGTCGCGCGGAATGACCTGGGTAGAGACGGGTTCGATCGACAGGCCGAGCTTGTCGGCGACATGCGCCTCCACCGACGGATCGATATTGGCAAAGGTGCCGACGGCGCCTGAAATCGCGCAGGTGGCGATATCGGCGCGGGCGGCGACCAGCCGGGCGCGGTTGCGCGCGAATTCGGCATGCGCTTGTGCGAGCTTGAGGCCGAAAGTGACGGGTTCGGCATGAATGCCGTGGCTGCGGCCGATGGTCGGCGTGAATTTATGTTCGCGGGCGCGGCGTTCGAGCACGACCAGCAGCGCATCGATATCGGCGATCAGCAAGTCGCTCGCCCGCGCGAGCTGCACCGCAAGGCACGTGTCTAGCACGTCGGATGACGTCATGCCCTGGTGCATGAAGCGGGCTTCATCTCCGACCTGTTCTGCAACCCAGGTGAGGAAGGCGATCACGTCATGCTTGGTCACCGCCTCGATCGCGTCGATTGCGGCCACATCGATGGTGGGGTTGGTTGCCCACCAGGTCCACAAGGCCGCTGCTGCGGATTTCGGCACGACGCCAATCTCGGCCAGCGCATCGGTGGCATGCGCCTCGATCTCGAACCAGATGCGGAAGCGCGCTTCCGGCGCCCAGATGGCGACCATGTCGGGGCGGGAATAACGGGGGATCATGGGCGTTCCTCGGGTAGCTGGCAGCGGACCGTCGCGCGCGGCAAACGGACTCGGGTCGAGCCGGGCAGTAGCAGGGACGAGACGCCGCGCCAAACCCTGTCGCTGACGCATCCAAAGCGTTGGCGGGCGGTTGAATAGGTGAGGTGGTTCCGACAACTCTCGAACCGATCTCCCTGATTTAACGACTGAATTGGAGAAGACACATGTTGAAATCTACCCTGCTTGCGGGTGCAATGCTGCTTGCAGCCCCCGCCTTTGCACAGCAGACGCCGATGCAGACAACGACGCCGCCCGCCTCGCAGGCAACGCCGGCACCCGCCGGTACGACAACGTCGACAGCAAGCGAGCCGATGCAGGCGCCCATGCAAGAAAGCGCCTCGCAATCAGCGACCGAGACGGCCGCGCCAGTGCAGGCGGCGCCGACTGCCGCAGCCGCGCAGCCAGCAGCAACTGCCGATCAGGTTGCGCAGGTCGTCGAGTCTGACTTTCCGAAATATGACGTCGATGCCAATGGATCGCTCAGCAGCACCGAATTCGGTAGCTGGATGGCGACCCTGCAGACCTCTGCCGGCACCGATGCGAAGGCCGACGGTACCAATATGAAGGCTTGGACGAAGGCGGCCTTTGCCAAGGCCGATACTGACAAGAGCAAGTCGGTATCCAAGGGCGAACTGACGACGTTCTTGTCCAAGGGCAAGGGTTGAGAGTCGCAACGACCCTGAGTTTGGCATAGCCTGCTCAATCAAGGCGGCCGCATCTGGCTACAGGTGCGGCCGCTGCCGCTGCAATCGGCGCTTAGATCAGGCCCTTGGCGCGCAGGCTGACATGGCCGGTCGCGCCGATGATGATGTGATCATGGACGGCAATACCAAGGCGTTTGGCGGCTTCCGCAATCTGGCGCGTCAGCTCGATGTCCGCGCGGCTGGGCGCCGGGTCTCCACTGGGATGATTATGGACCAGGATGATCGCTGCTGACCCGAGATCGATTGCACGGCGAATGACCTCGCGAACATGGACGGCAGCTTCGTCGATCGATCCTTCGCTAATCAGCTCGTCACGAATCAGCATGTTGCGCGTGTTCAGGTGGAGAACTCGTACCCGCTCGATCACATGATGCGCCATATCGGCGTGAAGATAATCCATCAGCGCCTGCCAGTTGGCCAGCACCGGCCGTTCGGCGACTTCAGCGCGCAAGAGCCTAAGCGCTGCCGCCTGCGCGATTTTGATTGCAGCAACGGCGGTCTCGCCCATGCCGTTCACGCGCGACAGGGCTTCTGGGTCGGCGGAAAAGACCCCGCCGATACCACCGAATTCAGCGAGCAGCGTCTTGGCCAGCGGTTTGGTGTCGCGGCGTGGGATGGCAAGCGCCAGGAGATATTCGACCAGTTCATGATCGAGCAACCCATCGCCGCCATGGCCAAGCAGACGCTGGCGCAATCGGGCGCGGTGGCCGCTATTGTTGGGTTCGGGAACGCTCATGTGGCTTTGAGGATTAAGCATTGTTCGACGGGCAAGCAATTGCGCGAACGCACGCGCGGCCTATGCTCGTGGGCGCCGCCGTCCGCGGTGAGTGGGAGTGACAAGGGCCGTGACGGCTGAAAGCGATATCGCGCCAGAAGCCGCGCCCCAGGTACCAAGGCGTCGGCGACGATGGCTGACGGGCGCCTCGCGTTGGGCGCTGGGCATTGCCGTCATCGCATTGGCGGGGCTTCTTGTCGTTTGGAGCCAGCGCAAGCCCATCGCTGATAATTACGTCCAGAACCTGCTCGCCGAGCGTGGCGTCCCCGCTCGCTACCGGATCGCCGATATCGGCTTCAACCGGCAGCGCCTGACGGATTTGGTGATTGGCGATCCCGCACATCCCGATCTGGTGGCTGACTGGGTCGAAGTGGCGACCAGCATCGGTTTTTCTGGCGTGCAGGTGACTGGCGTTCGTGCAGGTAAAGTGCGGATGCGCGCCGCCCTTACGAACGGCCATCTCTCGCTGGGCGCCCTCGATCGGTTATTACCGCCACCTTCTGGCAAGCCCTTTGTGCTGCCGGCGATCTCGCTGGAGGTTGCCGATGGGCGCATGCGGTTACAGACCGCGGCGGGGCTGGTTGGTATCAAACTTACGGGGCATGGTCGGCTCGAAAACGGCTTTGTGGGGCGAGCAGGGGTGGTCGCGCCGTCGCTTGCGGCAGGCGGCTGCTTGGTTGATCGGGCGGCGGCGACCTTTAGGCTTGTCATCGTCGATCGACAGCCCGGCCTGAAGGGGCCAATCCGCGCAGCATCGGTCCGTTGCGGTTCGACCAGGATATGGGGCGCCCGGGCGGATGTCGCCGCAACACTCGATGAGCGGTTGGATCGGTGGCAGGGCAAGGCAGGGGTGGCGCTCCGCACGCTGAATAATCCCGCAGTCGCTGTCGCATTGGTTACGGGCAGTCTCGACTTTTCAGGGTCTGCCAAGCAAACAAAGGGCAGCGTCGATCTGCATTCGGGCGACGTCAACTCGGCCTATGGCCAAGCTGGTTCGAGCGCGCTGGCGGGCATTTACCGGGTTGGCAGTGCAGGATCGGGGTTTCAGGGCTCGATATCGGGTGAGGCGATTGCGCTGGCACCGCCCTGGTTGACGGCGATTGGCGGGTACGGCAATGCGGCCAGAGGCACGCCAGTTGATCCGCTGGTCGCCCAACTGGCGCGCGAGGCTCAACTGGCCGGGCGGCGCTTCTCGCTGTCGGCCGATATCGCTATCCGTCAGGCGGCAGCTGGGATCGACGGGCAAATCGTGCGGGCAGCGACCCGGTCAGCGAGCGGCGCCACCGTCAACCTGCGCGGCGGCACTGGCATCGAGATCAACCCCACAGGCATCAGGCTGAACGGCGTTCTCGCGATGATCGGGGGCGGATTGCCGGAGGGGGTGATCAACCTCTCGCAAGCAGCGCCGGGCGCCCCCGTCACCGGTACGGCGCTGATCCGCCCCTATGCGGCAGGCGATGCCCGGCTCGCGCTGGCGGCGGTGGATTTTACCGCGAGCCCGGACGGTGCAACGCGGATCAGTACGCGGGCGACACTCTCAGGCCCACTCGGCACCGGTCGTGTCGAAGCGGCGACGATGCCGATCGCGGCGTATTGGAATGGCCATGGCCGGTTGCGGGTCAATCCCGGCTGCGCGCCGCTGTCCTTCGAACGGCTCGCCATCAGCGGCCTTGTTCTGGGCAAGACACAGCTTGGATTGTGTGCGACCGGGCCGGCGCTGGTCAGCGTCGATAATGGTGCACTCAGCGGCGGTGGCCGAATCGCTGCGCCACGATTGATCGGCAAGCTGGGCAGCGCGCCAGTGTCGATCAACGCAAGCGAAGCGCATTTCGGACTTCTCAGCCAGAATTTTGGCGCGGCGACCGTCAAGGTGCGGCTCGGCGCGCCGGACCGCGTCTCGACGCTCGACGTCGCCAGCATTACCGGACGTATTGCCAACGGCGGGGTGGTTGGGGTGTTCAGCGGCGGGGCAGGGCAAATCGCCAAGGTGCCGCTGTTGCTGTCGGGCAGCGCCGGCGATTGGCGGCTGGCGGATGGCAAGCTGACGATTCAGGGCGGGCTGCGCGTGGCGGATGGCGACGCCGACCCGCGCTTCTATCCTTTGGTTAGCAAAGATGTCGCGTTCACGCTTCAGGGCAGTGCGATCCACGCGACCGGCACTTTGTTGGAGCCGGATAGCGGCACGCGCTTGAGCGACGTGACGCTGGTGCATGATCTGTCGACAAGCAACGGCCATGCCGACCTCGCCATACCGGGAATCGCGTTTGGGCCAAAGCTGCAACCGGACAAGCTGACGCGTTTTACCTATGGTGTGATCGCGGATGTGGTGGGCACCGTAACGGGGCAGGGCCATATCGGCTGGACCGCGGACGGCGTGACCAGCGACGGCCTGTTCAGGACGACCAATACCGATCTTGCAGCAGCGTTCGGCCCCGTCACCGGGCTGACCGGCGAAATTCGCTTCACCGATCTGCTCAATATGGAAAGCGCGCCCGGGCAGGTGGCGACGGTTGAGTCGATCAACCCCGGCATACCGGTGCTCGACGGCAAATTGCGCTATCGCATGCTGCCAGGGTCAAAAGTGGCGGTCGAGGGTGCGCGTTGGCCCTTTGCCGGGGGAGAGTTGATCCTCGAGCCTTCGGTGCTCGATTTCGCCGAGCAGCGCGACCGTCGCCTCACCTTTCGCGTCGTCGGCGTCGATGCGGCGCAGTTCCTGCAACAGTTTGATTTCAAGAATCTGGATGCCACAGGTACCTTTGATGGCGTGCTGCCGATGATCTTCGACGAGACCGGCGGGCGGATTGAGGGCGGCCACCTGACGGTGCGCGAATCGGGGGGGATGATCGCCTATGTCGGGGAGATTTCGCAGAAGGACCTTGGCTTTTGGGCGAACATGGCGTTCCAGGCGCTGAAAGCGCTGCGTTACAAGAGCCTCGACATCGTGATGAACGGGCCGCTGGCCGGTGAAATGATTACCGAGGTGCGCTTTGCCGGGATCAGCCAGGGGGAGGGGACCAAGACCAACTTCCTCATCAAGCGCCTGCAAAAGCTGCCGCTGATTTTCAATGTGCGCATT
>JBBQHG010000085.1:0-10695 GCA_038323755.1 Sphingomonadales bacterium | reverse complement strand
CCCATCGAAAGCACGCGGACCTCATCGCCATATTTCTCGCCGAACAGCGCCATGGCGCCAGCGGCGATGGCATCATCGGGCGTCATCAACCGGGTCGACACGTCAGCATTGCCGCGAATCTGGCGGTTCACCTCGGCCTCGATATCGGCGATTTCTTCCGCCGTCAGCGCGTTGGGGTGCGAAAAATCGAAGCGGAAGCGATCGGCCGCGACAAGGCTGCCCTTCTGGCTGACATGCCCGCCCAACCGGGCGCGCAGCGCCGCGTGCAACAAGTGGGTCGCCGAGTGATTGGCGCGAATTTGCGCACGACGATTGGCATCGATGGCGAGGTGAACGCTATCCCCGACAGCGATCTCGCCAGCCTCGATCAGCGCGCGGTGGGCGTGCAGGCGGCCAACGGCCTTGGCGGTATCCTGCACAGTCGCCTTCAGGCCGGTATCGCTGCTGATGGTGCCCGCGTCACCCATCTGACCGCCGCTTTCGGCGTAGAAAGGCGTCTGGTTCGTCAACACGACGACTTCGCCTGGGCCCGCGCGATCGACGCGCGCGCCGTCCTTCAGCAACGCGATAACGGTGCCTTCGCCGACATCACTGGTGTAGCCCGTGAATTCGGTGCCGCCCGCTTCCTCGGCAATGTCGAACCAGACATCGTCGGAGGCGCGCTCGCCCGATCCCTTCCAGGCAGCACGCGCGGCGCGCTTTTGTTCGGCCATCGCCGCATCGAAGCCGGTGCGATCGACCTGCAAGCCCTGCGCCCGCAAGGCATCCTCAGTCAGATCATAGGGAAATCCATAGGTGTCGTAGAGTTTGAATGCGGTTTCGCCGGCCAGCGTCGCGCCCTTGGCCATGCCAGCGGTCGCTTCGTCGAGCAGCTTCAGGCCATTGGTCAGCGTCTGGCGGAAACGCGTTTCCTCCTGGCGCAGCGTCGCCTCGATCAGCGGCTGGGCGCGCAGCAATTCTGGATAGGCAGCGCCCATTTCAGTGACGAGCGCCGGGACCAGCCGGTGCATCAGCGGGTCCTTGGCGCCGAGCAGATGCGCGTGGCGCATCGCACGGCGCATGATCCGGCGCAGCACATAGCCGCGCCCTTCATTGGCCGGCAGCACGCCGTCTGCCACCAGAAAGCCGCTGGTGCGAAGATGATCGGCGATAATGCGGTGGCTCGCCTGCGTATCGCCGGTCGTCGGCGTGTGCGTGAGCGCGCCCGAGGCAGCGATCAGCGCCTTGAAGGTATCGGTATCATAATTGTCATGGACGCCCTGAAGCACGGCGGCGATCCGCTCGAGCCCCATGCCGGTATCGATCGACGGACGCGGCAGCGCGGTTCGGCTGCCGTCGGCGCTCTGTTCGAACTGCATGAACACCAGGTTCCAGATTTCGACGAAGCGATCGCCATCCTCATCCGGGCTGCCCGGCGGGCCGCCGGGGATATGGTCGCCGTGATCGTAGAAGATTTCGGAGCACGGCCCACAAGGTCCGGTATCGCCCATCGACCAGAAATTGTCGCTGGTCGCGATGCGGATGATGCGGCTTTCGGGCAGGCCGGCAATCTTGCGCCAGAGGTCAAACGCCTCGTCATCGGTGTGATAGACCGTCACCGTCAGCCGATTGGGGTCGATGCCCCATTCGCGCGTGATCAGGTTCCACGCGAGGCTGATCGCGCGTTCCTTGAAATAATCGCCGAACGAGAAATTGCCGAGCATTTCGAAGAAAGTGTGGTGCCGCGCGGTATAGCCGACATTGTCGAGATCATTGTGCTTGCCGCCTGCGCGCACGCATTTTTGCGACGAGGTCGCCGTGATGTAGGGGCGCGATTCAAGGCCGGTGAACACGTTCTTGAAGGGCACCATGCCGGCATTGACGAACATGAGCGTCGGATCGTTATGCGGCACCAGCGGGGCGGAGGCCACACGAGCATGCCCTTCCCCTTCGAAAAAATCGAGGAAGCTGCGGCGGATGTCATTGGTCGATGTCATGCGGACGATCTAGGGCGGCGATGCGCGTTGCTCAAGAGAAACGCTTCGCGTTGGTGTGGCAGACCCCGGCAGAAGGCGGTGCTGGCGCCGTTTCCAAGCCAAAATGATCATTGTTTAATTAGTCTTAAGCCTGATTATGACTATGATTGTTACAGGGGCGCAATTTCCCGATTCGGCCGCCGCAATCGGGACGGGGGAAACGAAAAACGGGGAATTTTCGCGGTGGATTTCGCCAAGACGATGGAAATGGATGGTCGCCGCGGTTATATCGAGCGGCGCAGCGGCAATCGCCACATCTCCGTTTTCCGCGTCGGCCGCCTGATCGATGATGGCGGCGACCAGATCTGCGTCATTCGCAACATCTCCTCGGGCGGCGTCATGATCGAGGCAAACCGCATTCCGCCAGCAGGGTCGCGCGTGTTTATCGAGACCCGGTCCGACAGACGCCTCGCCGCCATGATCCGCTGGGGGCGGGAGCGGGAAGCGGGCGTTCAGTTCGATACCCCGATCGACGTCGCTGCGATGTTGCGGGAGGAGCGCCCCTCCATCCTGCGCAACCAGCCGCGCGCACCGCGCTTCGTCAGACCGGGCAAGGTAAAGATCATCGGCACCGTCGAGACGGTCGAGGGCGAAATTACCAACATATCGATCAGCGGACTGGGCATCCGCTCACCCGTTCGCTTCGCGCGCGACGAACCGGTCATCGTCTCTGTCGATGGTCTGGGCGCGGCTCGCGCGGTCGTGCGCTGGTGGGAGAACGGAGAGATCGGCGTCCGATTCCAGTCGCCGCTTTCCTATCGCCTGCTCGCCGATTGGCTCGACGCCATGGACCCTGCCCGCAACGCAGCCGCCTGATCACATGACCCGAGCGATCGCCGCACGGGGACGGTGATTGACAACGCCTGCGAAATGACCGCCTTGTGTCGCCGGGGTTGGGGGACTTCACACATGGCTAGCACAGCGCCGTCTTTTGGCATTTTTGCGCGACACAAATGGGATCGGTCAGCGGTCCTGATCTGCCTTATACTGATCTGGGTAGCGATCCTTACCGGTTTTGGCTGGGACATGATCCGGCGGGCTTCGACTGGCAAGAGCCTCAGCTATCCGCTGATCGTTCACGCGCACGCGCTGGCCTATGGCGCTTGGCTGGTGCTGCTCGCCGCGCAGGTCTGGCTGGTGCGCACCAAGGATGTCGCGCGCCACCGTCGGCTAGGTATGGCTGTGCTGCTGCTATGGCCGATGATGGTCATTCTGGGCCCGGCGGTGGCGATTTCCGTCAACGCAGCCAATGCAAACGTCACCCTCGCTCGGCTCTCGTTCATGAGCACACAGTTTGCCAATGTGCTGGGTTTCACCGTGCTGATCGCCGCTGGCTTTATGGCGCGCGGCGATTCAGCCAGCCACAAGCGGCTGATGCTGATGGGCACGATTGCCATCACAGAACCGGGCTTCAGCCGCGTATTGGCCGGGCCGCTTAACACCGTCCTCGGCGATGGTTATTGGCAATATTATATCGAGACCTACACCGGCACGCTGATCCTGATGTTGATGGCGGGCGGGTATGACCTGATCGCGCGGCGGCGGGTCCACCCGGTATGGATCGCCGCGATAACATGGGTGCTGGCAACGCAAATTGCTGCGACCTGGCTCTATTATCAGCCATTCTGGCTAGGCTGGATGAAGGCACTGACTGGCCATTGACGATGTCGCCGGGCTGGAATGACCTCCCGAAAAATGCGATCATGGCTGGTCTTTCGGGGGGAATGATGATGCGCATCTTGTTCACGTTGCCGTTGCTGCTGCTCATGGCCCCGGTTGCTGATGCCAGCGCGCCACCGCCTGCTCCCCCCTCCACCGCCGCCAATATCCACAGCCTGTGCGGTGACGACACGATTGCACCGACCGTCGAGCGCATTCTCCCCGGCTTTGGTGACGGCGGCATGGCGATCGCGGCGAAGCCCGCTGCGCAGGCGTTTTTCAACAATGGCATGCAGCTCGCCCACGCCTTTGCGCATGCCGCAGCGACGGGCGCCTTTGCGGAATCCGAGCGGCTCGATCCGCTGTGCGCGATGTGCGTTTGGGGCGATGCCTGGTCGCAGGGGCCGACGATCAACTTCCCCGTCGACGTCGCGACCCAAGTGAAGATGGCCAAGAAGCTGGAAGGCGCTGAACGCCTCGCCGCCACCGGCACACCGCTTGAACAGCAGCTGATCGCCGCGCTGCGGCTGCGTTATCAGGATGGCGGCGGCAAGGGCCCGGGCGATCTCGCCTTTGCGCACGCGATGGATGCGATTGCGCAGGCGCATCCCGACAGCGACGAGCTGATGACGATTGCGGCCGATGCCTGGATGATCCCGGATTTGCTCAACGAAACCAAAGGCAATCTGCCCCGCGCCATCGCGCTGCTGGAAACGGTGCTCAAACGGAACCCCAATTATACCCCGGCGATCCATTTCTACATCCATGCCACCGAAACCATGGGCTTTCCCGAACGCGCCGTGCCCTATGCTGATCGGCTACCCGCGCTCGCACCCGGGGCCAGCCACCTGATCCACATGCCCTCGCACACCTTTTACTGGGTCGGCCGCTATCAGGATGCAGCAACCGCCAATGTCAGCGCGGCAGCGCTCGCCGAGGATGATGCGCGCGCCGCAAAACTCTCAGGCCCGGACAGCATCTGGCGGCTCGATTATCATGCGCATAACGTCCAGTTCGGGGTGGGTGGCGCACTGATTTCCGGCGATGGCAAGGATGCGCTGGGGCTGAGCGGCGCCATGCTGGCGAGCATGGCGCGCACCATGCCAAAATCGCCCTATGGCATGATGGCAGCCGGCACGGCTTATGCGGCGCAGGGGCGCTTTGGTGATCCCGATGCGGTGCTCGCTCTGGCCGATCCCGGTCCCGCCGCGCCGCTCGTGCGCGCCTTCTGGCATTATGCGCGAGGTGAGGCCTATGCCCGGCGCGGCGATGCTGCAGGGGTGCGGGCCGAGGCCGCCGCGATCGCCCTGCCCGCCTTGCCGGCTACGGCCGACAAGCCGCTGGTGGCCGCCCACCGTATGGGGCAGATTGCCATTCTGGTCCTGACCGGGCGCGCCGAGATGATCGATCAGCACCCGGACCGCGCCATTCGCGCATTCGCCCGGGCGACGAAGATCGAGGAATCGAAGGTCGTGACTTATTATGCCGATCCGCCCGCCTGGTGGTATCCGGTTCGCCGCAGCCTCGCATCGGCCTTGCTGATGGCGGGTCAGCCCGCCAAGGCGCTGGTCCAGGCCGATGCGGCGCTCAAGCGACGCCCGCTTGACCCCGTCACCACTTCGCTGCGCGCCAATATTCTGGCGCGGCTGGGCCAGGAAGCGGCCGCAACGCAGGACCGCGCGATGGTCGCCAAAGACTGGCATGGCGACGCCGCCGCGCTGCGCGCGCCGCTGATCTGATCAGGTGAACGGCGCGTCGATGCTCTGGGGCGGCGTGCTGAACCATTTCGGCCCGGCATCGGTCATGTGGAAGCAATCTTCCAGCCGGATGCCGAACTTGCCCGGCGCATAAAGCCCGGGCTCATTGGAAAAGCACATGCCCGCCGCGAGCAGTGTCGCCTCACCATGCACGAGGTTGACCGGCTCATGCCCATCAAGCCCGATGCCATGCCCGGTCCGGTGCGACAGGCCGGGGAGCTTGTAGCGCGGGCCGTACCCCCAGCGCTCATACTGGCTGCGGACGGCATCATCGACGCTGCCAGCAGGTGCGCCGATTTTGGCGGCTGCCAGCGCGATCTGTTGCCCCATCGCAACCTGTTCCCACACACGGCGCTGATCTGCGCTCGCCTTGCCGGGCACAAAGCTGCGCGAAATGTCGGATTGATAGCCATGCACGGTACAGCCGCAGTCCATCAGCACCACGTCACCCTCGCGCACCGCCTGTGGCTTGCCGGATCCGTGCGGATAGGCGCTGGCCTCCCCCAGCAGGATCAGGGCGAATTCGGGAGAACCGCCGAGCGCGCGGGTGGCGCTGTTCATCAGCGCGCCGATGTCGGCGGGGGTCATCCCATCCTTGATCCGCGGCGCGGTCCAGCGATAGGCGGCGATGGTGATGTCGCTCGCTGCCTGCATCAGCGCCAGCTCGGCCGATGTCTTGATCATCCGCACACCGCGCACAACGGGATTGGCCGATACGACCGCCACACCGGGCATGGCGCGCGCAACGCCATCGCTGGCAAAGAAGCGCGTCGTTTCCTCGATGCCGACGGCCATGCCCTGGCCGTTGCGCTCACGCAGCGCAGCGGCGACCAGCGCGATCGGGCTTTCATCTTCCTGCCAAACGCGGACATCCGCCGGCACGGCCAGCGTTTCACGAACCGAGGGTTCCTCGAAAAAGGGCGTGACGATGATCGCATCGCCAGCGGCGGGGATGACTGCCGCCGTCAGCCGCTCGCTGCGATGCCACTGCACCCCGGTGAAATAATCAAGGCTCGATCCGGGTTCGATCACGATGGCGCCGATGCGGTTGCGCTGCATCAACAATTGCGCGCGCGCGATCCGCGCCTTGCGCTCGTCGAGCGAAATCGGCGCAAGGCCGGCAGTCAAATCGCGCAGCCCGGCACTGTCGCTGGCAACGGCCGCCCCCGCACCCATTACGAGCGGCAGCATCGCGCCAGCCTCCAAAAGCTGACGTCGACCAATCATGGTCTGGCTCGGCCGCATCGTTTTTCCCCTTTTTAGCAATGGCCCCGGTGTTACGGCGCTTGACCGCGCCGCCGCAATCCCCTTCCCTATGCCTGACAACCAAGCGGAGAGCTTCATGGCCAAGCGGCTGACCCTCTACATCATGATCGGGCTTGTGCTCGGGCTCGTCTGCGGCTGGGCGATCAACGCGCAGATCGATGACGGCAGTGCTGCGGCAGCCGCGCAGCTGAAGGACATTGCCCACTGGTTCGGCATCGTCACGACGATCTTCCTGAGCCTGATCAAGATGATCATCGCGCCGCTGGTGTTTTCCACGCTGGTCGTGGGCATCGCGCATATGGAGGACACCGGCACGCTGGGCCGGGTCGGCATCAAGTCGCTCGCCTGGTTCATCTGCGCCAGCCTGATGTCGCTGACGCTGGGGTTGATCCTCGTTCATCTGCTGCAGCCCGGTGTGGGGCTCAATCTACCGCTGCCACCGACCACCGCGGATGCCGGGCTCGACAAGAGCAATTTCGATGTGGCCAAGGTCATCACGCATATCTTCCCGAGCTCGATCATCGACGCGATGGCGAAGAACGAGATTTTGCAGATCGTAATTTTCTCGGTGTTCTTCGGCGTGGCGATCACGGCCGTTGGCGAACGGGCCAAGCCGATCGTCGTGGCGACCGAGGCGCTGGTCGCAGTGATGCTGAAGGTCACCGATTACGTCATGCGCTTTGCGCCCTTTGCCGTGTTTGCCGCGGTTGCAGCAACATTGATCGAGCAGGGGCCGGGGGTGATCGGCAAGCTCGCTTACTTCATGGGCAGCGTTTACCTTGGGCTTGCATCGCTTTGGATGCTGCTGCTGCTGATCTGCTTCCTGATCATCGGCAAGCGCACGGGCACGCTGATCCGCTATATTCGGGAGCCGGTGCTGCTGGCTTTTTCGACCGCTTCGTCAGAATCCGCCTTTCCGCGCACGCTGGAGGCGCTGGAAAAATTCGGCGTGCCTAACCGGATTGCGAGCTTCGTGTTGCCGCTCGGCTATTCGTTCAACCTCGACGGATCGATGATGTACATGACCTTCGCGTCGCTGTTCATCGCGCAGGCCTACGGGATTATTCTCCCGCTCGAAACACAGATCGCGATGCTGCTGACGCTGATGATCACCTCCAAGGGGATCGCCGGGGTGCCGCGCGCCAGCCTGGTGGTGATCGCTGCCACGCTCAGCCAGTTCAACCTGCCCGAGGCCGGGCTGCTGCTGGTGCTGGCGATCGACCATTTCCTCGACATGGGGCGCTCTGCCACCAACGTCATCGGCAATGCGGTGGCAGCAAGCGTCATCGCCAAATGGGAGACGGGGCTGAACGACCCGGTGCCGCTCGATACCGACCGCACTTACGCAAAGGCGTAGGGACCACCCTTGGCAAGCGCTGTCTTGTAGGCCGGGCGGGCATGGATCTTCGCGAGCCAGGCGGTGATCGCCGGATAGGTCGCGTCGAGCCCGCCGCGGCTGCGCGCAGCTTCGAGCGGGAAGCTCATCATGACATCGGCGGCGCTGATCTCGTCACCCGCGAACCAGGGGCGGCTCGCAAGCTCGGCCTCCAGATAATCGAGGTGAACAGCAAACATCGGCTCCAGACGCTTGAGCGCCATCTTGCCGAAGATCGGGATGCGGCTGACGACGAGCATCGCGAACAAGGGCGGCATCATCGATCCTTCGGCATAATGCAGGAACTGACGGTAGCGGAGCAGCGAATCACGGTGCGGCCCCGGGCCCATATGACCATCTGCCTTGGCGACGAGGTATTCGACGATCGCGCCGGTTTCGGCGATGACGAGCCCATCATCCTCGATGACCGGCGATTTGCCGAGCGGGTGCACCTTCTTTAATTCGGGCGGCGCAAGCATCGTCTTGGTGTCCCGCTCATAGCGCTTGATTTCATAGGGGAGCCCCAGTTCCTCGAGCAGCCAGAGGATGCGCTGCGACCGTGAATTTTCGAGATGATGGACGATGATGGTCATGAGCAGTCCTGACGCGTTCGAGAAGGTGACGGGCAATGCTAGACCGGATCGCCAGGTGCAGGATAGCCCGGCATGATCAATCAAGGGTCAGGAAAGCGCCGGTGCGATGCGGGCAAAGTTGTCGAACTTGTCGAAGTTGCGGGAAGCGATGATTATTCGGCCCGCCCCGCGCCGACCGGGCGGGTGCGTAATACATGAAAGGCCCGCCGACATGGGCGGGCCTTTCCGTTTGTTGCGGCGCCGGGGTTGGGGGCTGGACGCCGCGGGAGAACCTCACATCTCGTCGTCGTCATCCGACTCAGCGTCCGGGCCGACCATCATCTCCTCGGCAACCTTGTCGGTGCGGGTGCGGATCGACTGTTCCAGCCGGTCCGCCATCTCGGGATGCTCGCTGAGATAGGTCTTGGCGTTTTCACGACCCTGACCGATCCGGACGCTGTCGTAGGAGAACCACGCGCCTGACTTTTCGACGAGCCCGGCCTTGACGCCAAGATCGAGGATTTCGCCGATCTTGGAGATGCCCTGACCGTACATGATGTCGAATTCGACCTGCTTGAAGGGCGGCGCGACCTTGTTCTTGACGACCTTCACCCGGGTGGTGTTGCCGACAATATCGTCGCGATCCTTGATCTGGCCGGTGCGGCGGATATCGAGGCGGACCGAGGCATAGAATTTGAGCGCGTTGCCGCCCGTCGTGGTCTCCGGATTGCCGTACATCACGCCGATCTTCATGCGCAGCTGGTTGATGAAGATCACCATGCAGCGCGAGCGGCTGATCGAGCCGGTCAGCTTGCGCAGCGACTGCGACATCAGCCGTGCCTGCAGGCCGACATGGCTGTCGCCCATTTCGCCCTCGATCTCAGCGCGCGGCACCAGGGCCGCGACCGAATCGACCACCAGCACGTCGATGGCGTTGGAACGCACCAATGTGTCGACAATCTCGAGTGCCTGCTCACCCGTGTCGGGCTGCGACACGATCAGCTCATCGATGTTGACGCCCAATTTCTTGGCATAGACGGGATCAAGCGCATGCTCGGCATCGACAAACGCTGCGGTGCCACCATTTTTCTGCGCCTCGGCGATGACATGAAGCGCGAGCGTGGTCTTGCCCGAACTTTCCGGGCCATAGATTTCGATGACGCGGCCGCGCGGCAAGCCACCGACGCCGAGCGCGATATCGAGCCCGAGCGAGCCGGTCGAGATCGCCTCGACCTGCATCGTCTCCTTCGAGCCGAGCCGCATCGCCGAGCCCTTGCCAAAGGCGCGATCAATCTGTGCGAGGGCCGCGTCGAGCGCCTTTTGCCGCTCTGCGGCTGCCTTGTCCGTGGATACCGCCATTTTGCTGTCGATGACCTTCAATTGAGCTGCCATTGGAAGCCTCCGTCGCTAGACCGAACATGCCGGATGGGCAATGCGTGACAGCGATGTACCGCAATTGTTCTTGTTGAACAAGAGGGGAACAGATTTTTTCTGCATGACGGTCAACGCGATGATTTTCGCCCCACCCCTTGCCTCATCGCGGCTTGCAGTCGAGATAGCGGCATGACCCAGCTCGACGCCTTTATCGCCGGCATCCCCAAGGCCGAACTCCATCTGCATATCGAGGGCAGCCTTGAGCCCGACCTGATGATGGCGCTCGCCCGGCGCAACCGGGTGAGCCTTCCGTTCGCGACCGTAGAAGATGTGCGCGCCGCCTATGATTTCTCCCGACTGCAGGACTTTCTCGACATCTATTATGCTGGTGCAGACGTCCTGCGGACCGAGGAGGATTTTCACGATCTGGCGCTCGCCTATTTCGACCGTGCGGCAGCCGACGGCGTGGTGCATGCCGAGATTTTCTTCGATCCGCAGACGCATACCGATCGCGGCATCCCTTTTGATGTCGTCGCGCGCGGGCTGCTCGCGGGGATGGATACGGCCACCACCAGGCACGGGCTGAGCGCGCAGCTGATCCTGTGCTTCCTGCGGCATCTGGATGAAGAGGCGGCATTTGCGACGCTGAAGGCGGCCGAGCCCTGGCTCGACCGGAT
>JBBQHG010000084.1:0-10899 GCA_038323755.1 Sphingomonadales bacterium | reverse complement strand
AAGCCGAAATGGCGAGGGGGTGCGCGAGCAATTCACTGTCGCGGGTCAGCAGGCGTGCGCCCATGTCTGCGGCCTGCACCAGCAGCATTTCATCGAATGGATCCTTATGGGTCAGCGCAGGCTCGATCACCCAAGCGCACGCCTGTGCTGACAAGGGAACGAGCTGGAATCCGGCACCGAGACATACATTGATCGCCGCTGTTGGCGAGAGGAAGCCCTGATCGGCCGCATGGCGAAATTTATAGTATTTGAGCCGTATCTCCCAGATGGAAACCGCCGAAACGAACGTCTCGTTGTCAGGCGAGAAGCACAGCTGCAGTTCGGCTTCAGACAGGCGATCGGGTTCGAGCCCCATCCACACCACAAAATGTGTGTCGATCAACAGCTTCATTGCGCCGGTGGCGTCCAGTCTTCGGGTAATCCCAATGCTGCGCGACTGAAGGCAGGATCGTCGAACTTCTGCCGCCACGCTTCGTCGAGCGGTGATCCGAGCACGATCTTGTCGAGCCCGGCGGCCGTTCGGGCGGCATTAAGTCGTTCACGCCCTGCGCCGGCGTCGCCAGAGTTGCGCGCGGATGCGCTGCCAGACGCCGAGCTCAGTTCTGCAACCACGCGTCCATCGCGCGTGATGGCGACTCGCTCACCACGTTCTGCTGCGGCCAGTGCCTCAAATACCTGCGCTTGAAAGTCCCGAACCGAGATTTCCATCGATACGCTCCTCTTTAACCAGCCTACATCGCCGCTGCACAATTCCCAAGCAGCCCGTGCGCCACGATGTCGGCCCGACAAGCGGCGGCATCGGTAAATAGCCGGGCGATGATCCCCACGGCGGCGGCACCGGCGACGTTGGTCGCGCTGTCGTCAAAGAACAAGGCCTCGCCCGGTGCCAGCCCGAATCGCTTGAGCGCCAAGTGGTAAATCGCCGGATCGGGCTTCATCACCCCCTCATCGCCCGATACCACGATATCGCGAAACCGGTCGAAGATCGCTGCACGTTCGGCGCGATACGGTACGAAGAATTCGCCCGAGAAATTGCTGATGGCGAATAACGGTACGCGCGCTGCATCGAGCTCGGCCACTAGGGCGCCCATACCGGGGATCATCGCACGATTGGTGTCGCCGAAGCGCGGCCCGAGCGCCGCGATCAACGCTGCATGTTCGGGGTGTTGGGCAATCAGCTCGGCTGATGTCTCGGCAAAGGGCCGACCCGCGTCGTGCTGGAGATGCCACTCCGTCGTCACGACATCGCGCAGAAATGCATCGAGCGCCTGATCGTCCTCGATCAGGCGCTCATAAAGGAAACGCAAATCCCAGTCGTACAGCACTCGGCCGATATCGAAGATAACGGCACGCGGCTGCATATAGGCGGATCAGCCCTGGCGGGCCTTGAACCGGCGGTTGGTCTTGTTGATCACATAGGTGCGGCCACGACGGCGGATGACGCGGTTGTCGCGGTGGCGGCCCTTGAGCGACTTCAGGCTATTGCGGATCTTCATGATCGATTCGCTTCTCGTAAATCTTGTGTGCTGGAAAGCGGCTGCGCCTAAAGGCCGGGGGGGGCCAAGTCAAGCGATCTGGTCTCGCTAAAGCCCCAATTGCACCCCATATCAGCGCTGGGGCGTTGATCGTGGAACGAAACTGGGTGGTGGAGCCTGATATGCGAATGTTGATCCGTACAACCATTCTTGCCGCCGCGCTGGCAGCACCGCTTGCAGCGGCAACGGCGGCCACGCCGGTGCGCGTGACGCGCTTTCATCTCGATGTGCCGATCAGCCCCGCGCCGGTCTCGATCCAGCCTGGCGCCGATGTCGACCCGAAAAGCATTGAACAACAACAGATTGCAGATGCCGTCGCGGCGGAGTTCGCGGTGCTGGGCTTTACGCGAGAAACAGCCGAGGCGGCCGCGCCCCTGGTCGCTACCGTCTCGTTCAGGCGCACCAGCCGCGACGAGACATCGCCCGATAAGCCGGTTTCCATCGGACTGGGCGGCGGCTCCTATGGTGGCGGGTTCGGCGGCGGCATTGGCGTTGGCTTCGGCATCGGCAAGCGCCCAACGCGCACCTTTTATGCGACTGAACTCTTCGTCCAGCTGCGCCGGCGCAGCGATGGCACCGCCATCTGGGAGGGCCGCGCGCAAATGGAGGCCAATGCCAGATCCAAGGATGCCCAGCCCGGTGCCATGGCAAACAAAATGGCGCGCGCGCTCTTCCGGGGGTTCCCCGGGGAATCCGGGCGCACTATCACGGTCAGATGACCATCAGCATCAACGCCGCCTTTGATGGCGGCAACATCCACGTCCTGAAAATGGGCGCCACCACCGCCGATCTTGAAATCGTGAAGGACAAGGATTCCGATTTCTATCAGTGGTTCTATTTTCGCGTGGCCGGCGCAAAGGACCAGGCGCTCACGTTGCGCATCATGAATGCGGGCGGCTCGGCCTATCCGATGGGCTGGCCGGGGTATCGCGCGCGCGTCAGCACCGATCGCAAGAACTGGCTGCTCGCCGACGCCACCGATTATGCAGGCGGCGTGCTGACCATCACGCACAAAGCCACCAGCGACCTCGTCTGGTTCGCCTATTTCGCGCCCTACCCGATCGAGCGGCACAATGCGCTTATCGCGCGTTATGCAGCGATGGAGGGCGTCGCCTACCGGGAGCTTGGCCAGTCGATTGATGGCCAGCCCATCGATTGCCTCACCATCGGCCATGGTCCCAAGGCCGTCTGGCTCTACGCCCGCCAGCATCCCGGCGAGACGATGGCCGAATATTGGATGGAGGGCGCGCTTGAGCGGCTGACCGATACGGCCGATCCGACCAGCGCCAGCCTGTTGTCAAAGGCAACCTTCCACATCGTCCCCAACGTCAATCCCGATGGCTCCTCGCGCGGGCATCTGCGCACCAATGCGGTGGGGGTGAACCTCAACCGCGAATGGGCAACGCCAACGCCAGAAAAAAGCCCCGAAGTGCTCGCCATTCGCAACGCAATGGACCAGACCGGCGTCAGCTTCGCGATGGACGTCCACGGCGACGAGGCAATCCCCGCCAATTTCATCGCCGGATTCGAAGGCATCCCCAACTGGACTGATGCGCAGGGAGCGAAATTCTACGCCTTCCAGACCGCGCTTGCCGCGCACACGCCTGATTTTCAGACGAAGCTCGGCTACCACAAATCATCGCCCGGCAAGGCCAATTTGACGATGTCGACCAACCAGCTTGCCAACCGCTTCGGTGCAGTGGCGATGACGCTGGAAATGCCCTTCAAGGATCATGACAGCAATGCTGATCCCGTTCATGGCTGGAGCCCCGCCCGCTGCCGCGCATTGGCGCATAGCTGCCTCGAAGTGCTGGCAGCGCAGATCGACGGCTATTGAGCTGCATTTCCCAAACCGTTCGTCGCGAGCATCGTCAAGGGGTGGGCCTCAAGCGCAGCATGTGCGGCATGTTTCTCGACTTCGCTCGAAACGAACGGTAGGGGCGCGCAAAATAAGTTGAGAGAAGCCGTCCCATGCCCACCCTCGTCCTGATCCGCCACGGCCAATCCGCCTGGAACCTCGAAAACCGCTTCACCGGCTGGTGGGACGTCGATGTGACCGACAAGGGCGTCGAGGAAGCCCGCGCCGCCGGTCGGCTGATGACGACCAAGGGCCTGGATTTCGACCGATGCTTCACGTCGCTACAGACCCGCGCGATCAAGACGCTCAATCTCGCGCTTGAGGAAATGGGCCGCTTGTGGCTGCCGGTCGAAAAGAACTGGCAGCTCAACGAGCGTCATTATGGCGGCCTCACCGGGCTCGACAAGGCAGAGACCGCCGCCAAATTCGGCGATGAGCAGGTCCATATCTGGCGCCGCAGCTTCGATATCCCGCCGCCGCCGATGGAAGCGGGCAGCGCCTATGATCTGTCGAGCGACCGCCGCTATGCCGACATCACCGTCCCCGCCACCGAGAGCCTGAAGGACACCATCGCCCGCGTCCTGCCCTATTGGGAAGCGACCATCGCGCCTGCCCTCAAGAACGGCGAGCGTGTGCTCATCTCCGCCCACGGCAATTCCCTGCGCGCGCTGGTCAAGCACCTGTCGGGCATCCCCGACGACGAGATCACCCATCTCGAAATCCCGACGGGGCAGCCGATCGTTTATCAGCTGGACGAGGATCTGGCTGAGGTTGAGCGCTACTATCTGAGCGAGCGCTAACGCCCGCTCAGACGGCGATAAACACCTGTAGCGATCAGTTGGACTTGGTCGTCACCGTCGTCGTCGTCTTGGCCACCACCTTGTGCGTGGTGGGCTTATGGCGGACCGTGTGACGAACGACGCGCTTGCGCACGACAGCCGCCTTGGGTGCTGTCGCCACATGCTCGCTGGTTTCGGTAGTGACCGTCGTCGTTGTGGCCGGCAGCGGGGGTGCCGGCGGCGTCACGAGAATGACCGGTGCGGGCGGTGGGGGTGCGCTGCGCGCCCGTTCGGCCTCCATCGCTGAGGCGGATGCCGCAGTTTCGGCGGCGGCGGCACGGGCATTGGCGGCGGCTGCGTCTTCCTGTGCGGCGGCTGCTGCACCGCGTGCCGTGACAAGCGCGGTGCGCTCATCAATCGCCTTGGCCTGTTGGGTTTCGCCCAGTGCTGTATCAGCCAGCTGCGACGCGCGATTGGCATCGGCGATTGCCGCATCCTTGTCGCCTCGCTCAACCTCTTCCTGCGCCTTGCGGAGCATGGCCTGGGCCTCGGCCTGCAAGCGCGGCACTTCGCCGGTTGCGCCGATCTTGTTGGCCGCATCGATCTTGGCTTGCGCCGCCGCGATCGCGGCATGCGCGCGGTCCGCCTTGCCCTGGGCGAGGGCGGGGCCGGCAAAGGCCAGCGCGGCGGCCAGCGTGACCAACGAAATCGGGTTGAGGGTCGGCGTCATGAACAAAATCCTCTCGGTGGAGCTTGCCGGTGTAACCCGCGACGCGCACTGCATGTTCCACCCGGGCGGTTGCCCTCCTGCCGATCCCCCGCTACCCCTCATCCATGGCACCCCTAGTCGGCATCATGATGGGCAGCACCTCCGATTGGGAGACGATGCATCATGCCGCCGATCTGCTGAGCGAACTCGGCATCGCGCATGAGAGCAAGGTCGTCTCCGCGCACCGCACGCCCAAGCGCCTCTATGATTACGCCACCACCGCCGCTGATCGCGGCCTGAAGGTCATCATCGCGGGCGCCGGCGGCGCGGCGCATCTGCCCGGCATGGCGGCGTCGATGACGCATCTCCCGGTGCTCGGCGTGCCGGTACAGTCCAAGGCACTCGACGGCATGGATAGCCTCCTCTCGATCGTCCAGATGCCCGCCGGCATCCCCGTCGGCACCCTCGCCATCGGCAAGGCAGGCGCCAAGAACGCCGCCCTCCTCGCCGCCGCCATCCTCGCGCTCGGCGATCCCGGGCTTAGCGAGCGGCTGCAAGCATGGCGCGCGGCCCAGACGGACGGCGTAGCGGTCGATCCGGCGTGAAGCCCCTTCCCCCCGGTTCCACCATCGGCATCCTAGGGGGCGGTCAGCTTGGCCGCATGCTCGCCATCGCCGCAGCGCAGCTCGGCTACAACACCCGCGTGCTCGCGCCTGACGAGGAAGCCGTCGCTGCCCAGACCGCCGCCAGCTTCACCCGCGCCGATTATCACAGCCGCATCGTGCTCGATGAATTTGCGAGCGCCGCTGATGTCGTCACCTATGAATTCGAGAATATCGATATCGAGCCGGTCGATTATCTAAGCGGCAAGGTGCCCGTTCACCCCAGCCCGACCTCCCTCTCGATCGCGCAGGACCGCGCCGACGAAAAGAGCTTCGTCAACGCGCTCGGCGGCCGCACCGCCGCCTGGGCCAAGGTCACGACGCTGGCCGAACTGCAGGCCGCCGCCGCCACCATCGGCTGCCCCGCGATCCTGAAAACGCTGCGCCTCGGCTATGACGGCAAGGGCCAGGTCCGCCTCCAGACCGCCGATGCTATCGACAGCGCCTGGGCCGCGATCGGCGAACGCCCCGCGATTCTTGAGGCCTTTGTCCCCTTCAGCCATGAATTCTCGATCGTGCTGGCGCGCGGCAGCGATGGCGCGATGGTCAGCTATCCGCCGCCCTGGAACGAGCACAAGGACGGCATCCTCGCCCGCTCCACCCTCCCCGCCCCGCCCGAAATCGCCCGCCAATGGGGCGAGGCGGCAACGCTCACCGGCCGCATCGCCGAAACGCTAGGGCACATCGGCGTACTGACCTGCGAATATTTCGTGGGCGCAGACGGCCCGGTGTTCAACGAAATGGCGCCACGCGTCCACAATAGCGGCCACTGGACGATCGAGGGTGCGGTCACCAGCCAGTTCGAAAACCACATCCGCGCCATCTGCGGCCTGCCGCTCGGCGACACCGGGCTGACGGCGAGCAAGGTCGAGATGGAAAACCTGATCGGCCGGCAAGCCGACCGCTGGGCGGATATCCTCGCCGAGCCAGACGCGCACCTCCACCTCTACGGCAAGACGGTCCGCCCCGGTCGCAAGATGGGGCACGTCACGCGGTTGGTGCGGTAGCCTCGCTACTCATTCGCCAACGATGCAGCCATCTGGGCCCGCGTCCATGGCGGACGGCTGCCGAGATAGGCGGCAAGATCGAGGATCTGAGCGTCGCTAAGGTTTGCGGCAACGCCCTGCATCGGCGCAGCGCCGGGGTCGTTGCGCGTGTGGGCGCGGAAACCGGCGAGCTGGCGGGCGATATAGGTCGGCGATTCACCGCCGATGCCGACAAAATGCGGCGTGTGGCAGGTGGCGCAGGCGGGGAATCTCGCGGTACCGCGATTGGCGAGTATGGCCCCTCGCGTCAGCGAGCCGGGCGGGACATAGGCAATCGATTGCTCGTTTGGATCGTGGAGGCGATGGCGCTCGGCGCTCACCGCCCCTTCGATAATGCGATTACCGAGCGGTTCGCGCGCGGATGCGTCGAAGCGGTATAAAAAGCCTTCGGGCGAGGCACGGGGGATGGTGGTCGCTTCGATCACCCGCGCGTGGCGCCGGGGCTCGAGACTGGAGAAATAGACAGCCGCCGCGTGAAGCTCGGCCCGGCTAACCGTTCTTGCGACCGCCGCCATGGCATCGGTTGGCATTGACGGGCGTGCCGAATGCCGCGCACCGCTGGCAAAGGCGCGGACCTGCTCCTCGATATAATCGACAGGCAGGCCACGAAGCTGGGCATTCTCGCTGCGCCCCGCGCCATTGATCAGATGGCAATAGCCGCACGCCCCTTCCTTGTGCGCAAGCACCACGCGCGGGGCTGGGGGGTGCTCGTTCGGCAACCAGTCAAGCGCGTGGGTTCGATCGCGCCGCTGGGCCTCGGTGAAGCTTTTGGACGAACCGAAGAGGCGGTAAACGCGCGTGAGCGGGATTGGCGCGGGCGTGGGTCCCGCGCCCGGAAACGCCCAGCCGAGCGTCGCGGCAGGAGCAGCCGCGACTAGCATCGCCGCAGCAAGCACAATGAGATTTCTTCGCTGCCTTACCAAGCGCACCATGATGCAAGTGCTCCCCCGCCCGCCGTTTCGAGATTGTCGCGCCTCGGCCTATTTCACCACCGGCAGCGCAATATAACTCGCCCCTGCCCCCGCCACGGTCACCTTCTGCACCGCCTTCTGGTAATCGCCCGGCTTTGCAAAGAAGATGTTGGGCACGAATGTCTGCGGGTTGCGGTCATAGAGCGGGAACCAGCTCGACTGGATTTGCACCATGATGCGGTGGCCGGGCTTGAAGACATGGTTCGCCTGCGGCAACGCGAACTGGTAATCGAGCGGCTGGCCCGCCGCGATCGGCTTGGGCTTGTCGAGCCCCTCGCGGTAGCGCCCGCGGAAAATGTCCATGGCGACGGCGAACTGATAGCCGCCCATCTTGGGGTCTTCCGCCACCTGATCGGGATAAACGTCGATCAGCTTGACCACCCAGTCGCTGTCGGTGCCGCTCGTCGATGCGTTCAGGTGCACCACCGGCTGGCCCGCAATCATCACCGGTGCCGTCAGCACATCGGTGGTGAAGCTCAGCACATCGGGTCGGGCAGAGGCATTGCGCTGGTCGCTCGTCAGCCAGGCGGTCCAGTGATCGCCATCATAACCAATCGGCGCGACCGGGCGCGAAACAAAGGTCACCGGATGCGCCGGGTCTGACACATAATCCGCCGTTGCCGCCGGCCCTGTGGCTGGCTCGAAGCCAAGCGCCATGCCGGGCTTCAGATAGAGCGGCGTCGTCGCCGGGGCAGCGGGCCAGCTCGCCTTGCGCTGCCACTGGTTGGTGCCCGACTGGAAGATCGTCACCGGCGCCACATCCATCGGCGTACCTTTCAGGAAATGCGCAAGGAACGGCGCGAGCACCTGGTGCCGCCAATTCTTGGCGGTGTCCTGGTCCCATTCGATGTTGCCGAGATTGCTCGCCTTGCCGATCTCCTGTCCGTGATACCATGGCCCCATCGACAGATAGACCATGTCACCCGCCACATCCTTGGGCTTCATCGCGGCATAGACCGCGGGCGCGCCGTAGATGTCCTCCTGGTCCCAGAGCGAGCCGACGATCATCGTCGGCACTTTCAGCGGCTGCTTGGCGAGGATCAGGTCCATCGCCTGTTCCTGCCAATAAGTGTCATAGGCCGGATGCTGCGTCACATTCTGCCACGTCGCCAGCTGGTCGAGCCCATGGCGGCGGCCCAGCTCGCCGGCCGAACCCGCGCTCATATATTGGTCATAATCATCGGCATAATTGGTGATCCAGGGCGACGAATTATCGCGCGTCGCCACCTGTTCCCACACATAGGGCATGTTCATCTGGCGGAACGCGCCATTGTGAAACCAGTCATCGCCGCGCCAGCCATCGACCATCGGGTTCATCGGCACCGATACCTTGAGCGCCGGGTGCGGATTGATCAGCGCGACGAGCGGCTCATAGCCGTCATAGCTGATGCCGAGAATGCCGATCTTGCCGTTCGATTCGGGCAGGTTCTTCACCAGCCAGTCGATCGTGTCGTAACAATCCGTCGAATCGTCGACCTTGGTTGGGTTGAGTGAACTGCCGACCAGCGGCCGGTTCATCACATAGCCGCCCTCGGAGCCATATTTGCCGCGAACGTCCTGGATCACGCGGATATAGCCGCCCTCGGCGATCACATCATAGGCATTGTCATAGCCGGCAAGCGCGGTTGCGAGATCACCCGCCTTGCTGTTCGCGCTCAGCCCCTCGGCATTATAGGGGGTGCGCGTCATCAGCACGGGCGCGTCCTTGGCGCCATTGGGGATGAGGATGACGGTGTGGAGCTTGGCCCCGTCGCGCATCGGAATGTCGACTACGCGGCGGCTATAGTTCATGCCCTCGGTCACCGGCTTCAGCACGGCGGGCCGCTCGTCATAGCGTTGCGCGGTTGCCGCCCCCCCGATCAGCGCCAGCGCCATCGTGCCCACCAGCCATTTCGCAATCATGCCCGTCCCCTTTTTCCCGTTGCGCGCAGCATGGCGTGCAAGGAGGGTGCGCGCAACGAAGAAGGCCCGCCTTTCCACCGGAAAAGCGGGCCCTCGCCTGTCGCGACAAACTGTCGCGCTAAATAGTCAGGTCAGCCGCGCGTGCCCGTCATCGGGAAGCTGCCAAAGGCGCCGGCGCCGACCGATCCGGTGATCGTGTCGCCATCGATCGTCGCTTCGCAGGTCAGCGTCATCGGCATCGGGACGGTCATCTGCATCGTCCACTTCAGCGTGTTGCCGTCAACCGTGCCGTCGGTGATGTCGACCGAACCCATCTGGCCAGAGCTGGTGCCGGTCCAGGTGTTGCCATCGCTCTTGACGGTGACGACAGCGGCATTGTCGCCAAGCGGGGATTTCACAACGGTATTCCAGGTGCCATCGACTGCGGCCATGATCGCTTCTCCTGCGTGCTGATATTGTGCGCCTCGTGTGCGCCGCCCCTCACCTCAACCGCCGCGCCGGGGCTGTCAAGCACGCGGTCGGTCGCGCCTCCCCCGTGGCGGGCGGCCGGACGCCTTGGCGCGTCCGGTGCCCCCCACATGGCGCCCGATGCCGCAGCGTCAACCGGCGCTAGGGTCGATAATCCCGCTCGGTATGCGCCTTCAGCGCTTCGGGGTCGAACCATACCGGCTTCAGCTTGTGATCGACGAAGAGCTGCATCTGGTCGGTATAATGTTTCGAGTCGGGCCGCGTCGTTGCCGCACCATAAGGCTGCACTGATTCGGAACTGACCTTGCCCGCCTTGTCCCATTGAATGAACATGATGAAGCTGTCGCCATGCTTCACCACCAGTCGGCCATCGGGCGCTTCGTCCCAGGTCGATGTTGCGCGCAGCACATCGGGCCCGCCATCCAGCGGCAAGTCCACCTTCCCCTGCCGCAGCCGCAGCACCGTGCCCAGCGGCGGATCGAGCTTGCCGAAATGCAGCATCAGATAGTCAGCCGCCGCCTTCAGCTCGTCGCGCGCGTTTGGCCAGGGTTTGCGCGGGTAGTGGATGCGGTTGCCGCTGCGCAGCAAAATCGCGGCCATCGCATCGGCCGGGCCCTTGCCGTCATAATTCCAGTCCCACTGCGCCATCACCTTCTTGGCAGCGATCAGCAGCTTGTCGCCCTGCGGGTCGACCTTGTTGATGTCGTCGAACCAGCGCGCCGCCCAGCTGAGCTTGCTGATGGCCGAGTCGAACTTGATGCGGTGAAGATCGTCATCGCTGATCGACGGGTCCGCCCCCAGCAGCTCCACCGCGCGCGTGCCGCGATTGGTGGTGTCGGTCTCGATGCCCAGCAATTTGGGGAAGTCGGCGGGGTTCAGCTCGCTGCCCGCGCCTGCCGCCTGGAACGGCGTATTATTGGCATTGGCCAGGAAACCGGATGCCGGGTTGATGTTGCGCGGGATCATCGC
>JBBQHG010000083.1:0-10917 GCA_038323755.1 Sphingomonadales bacterium | reverse complement strand
GCACGGCTCGATGGCGGTATCGCGCCGCGCACCGATCTGGCGCAGGCGCAGACGGTGCTGGCGACGGCGCAGTCTGACCTCGCGGCCCAGCAGACGGCGCTGGCACAGGATGTGAACGCGCTGACGTTGCTGGTCGGCGCGAGTGTCGATCCCGCGCTGTTGCCGGAGTCGATCGATAGCGCGGCGCCGACGGTTGCCGAGCTTCCCTCTGGTCTTGATTCCAGTATCCTGCTGCGCCGCCCGGATGTTGTTCAGGCCGAATATCAGCTTCGCGCCGCCAATGCCCAGGTTGGCGCGGCGCGGGCGGCACTGTTCCCACGCATCTCGCTGACAACAGTGGCGGGGTTGGCTAGCAACGGCCTGTCCCGGTTGTTTACCACCAATGCGTTCAATTATTCGGCTGCGCCCAGCATCAGCTACCCGATCTTCTCGGGGGGCGCGGGCAAGGCCGCCGTCAGGCAAGCGCGTGCGCAGTTTGATGCCGCCGTCGCGTCCTACGAAAAGATCATCCAGACCGCCTTTCGCGAAGTCGCCGATGCGCTCGCCCGGCGTAGTACGATTGGCGATCAGACGACGGCGCAGGATAGGCTGGTAGCGGCATCGTCTGATAATTACCGGTTGTCGGACGCGCGCTATCGCGGCGGCATTGACAGCTTCCTGCAAAGCCTGGACGCGCAACGGTCGCTCTATGCGGCACGGCGATCGCAGGTATCGACACGGCTGACATCGGCGGCCAATCTGGTCACACTATATCGCACATTGGGCGGCGATACGCTGATTGAGGCAGGGGCCAAGGGGCCGGTGTCGGCAAACGCGTCTAATGAAAATCCCGCGACTTCGGAATGATCCGGACGTTGCGCGGGTGGCTGCCGCGCGGTTCGGCATTGCGAGGGATTTTGCCGCGCGGATGCTGGGGATTGTCGAATTCATCGGCACGTGAACGTTCGATCCGCGTTTCACCGCGTTCGGTCAGGCTATCCAGCATCGCCGTGCGGTCGATGATCCGGCTCGCCATCAAATGCACCACGCCTTCAACGCTGCGCTGCAACTGCCCCTCGACCAGCATCAGCCGCGATGCCATTACCTGACGCCTGAAAATCTCGAACTGCCGTGCCCACAGCACCACATTGGTGACGCCCGTTTCATCCTCGATGGTTATGAAGATGGCATTGCCCTTGCCCGGTCGCTGGCGGACCAGCACGATCCCGGCGGTGCGGACGCGGCTATCATTTTTGGCCGCACTGGTTTCGGCGCAGCTCAGAATGCCGTCGGCGCGAAGCTCCTCTCGCAGGAAGGCCATCGGGTGCGCCTTCAGCGACAGCCGCGTCATCTGATAATCGGCGACAACATGCTCGGCTGGCGACATGAGGGGGAGAGCGATATCTTCCTCCTCGCCCAGTTCTCGCGCCCTGGCGGCGGCAAACAGGGGCAGTTCGCCGGTCGGCATGCGCCGCACCTCCCACAACGCCTCTCGCCGATCGAGCGCGATCGAACGAAAGCCATCGGCATCGGCCAGCAACCGTAACGCACGTTGCGGCAGGTTGGTGCGGCGGGCAAAATCTTCGATAGAGGTGAAGGGAGCAGCGGTGCGGGCGCCGATGATCTCGTCGGCCCACTCCTGACGAAAGCCGGTGATCTGGCGAAAGCCGAGGCGCAGCGCGTGAGCGTGAGCGTGAGCGTGGGCGTGGGCGTGGGCGTGGGCGTGGGCGTGGGCGTGGCCACTGCCGCCACTACCACTGCCCTTCCACTTGCCCGCCCCCTCCCCGTCACTCTGAACTTGTTCCTGGGTCCACTCCACCTCCCGTGCTTCAGTCGGAGAGGCGCGCAGCCCCCCGGAACAAGTCTGGGGTGACGAAGCAGGATCGACACGCTCAAGCCCATTGTCCCACCCGCTCGCCGCCACATCGATGCCGCGTACCGACACGCCATGCTCACGCGCATCGCGCACAATCTGCGCGGGCGCATAAAAGCCCATCGGTTGCGAATTGAGCAGCGCCGCCGCGAACACCGCCGGGTGATGGCACTTGATCCATGACGACACATAGACCAGCCGCGCAAAGGCCAGCGCGTGGCTTTCCGGGAACCCGTAGCTGCCAAAGCCCTTGATCTGCTCAAAGCAGCGCCGCGCAAAATCGGCCTCATAGCCGCGCGAGACCATGCCGCCGACCATCTTTTCCTCGAAATGCTCCATGCCCCCGACATGCCGGAAGGTCGCCATCGACTTGCGCAGGCGGTTTGCCTCGTCGGGCGTGAATTTGGCAGCGACGATCGCGAGTTTCATTGCCTGTTCCTGAAACAGCGGCACGCCGTACGTCTTGCCAAGCAGGTCGCGGAGTTCGTCGGCACGGCCGTGTTCTGGGCTGGGCGAAGGATATTCCACCTTCTCCCGCCCAGCCCTGCGGCGCAGATAGGGATGCACCATGTCGCCCTGGATCGGCCCCGGCCGCACGATCGCGACCTGGATGACGAGATCATAGAGCTCGCGCGGTTTGAGCCTGGGCAGCATGTTGATCTGCGCCCGGCTTTCGACCTGGAACACGCCGATGCTATCGCCCATGCACAGCATGTCGTACACCGCCGGATCATCCGCCGGAATCGTATCGAGCTGGTGATCCGCGAGCCCTTCGGCGCGCAGCAGCTCGAAGCTTTTCTGGATGCAGGTCAGCATGCCGAGCGCGAGCACATCGACCTTCATCAGCCCCAGCGCATCGATATCGTCTTTGTCCCATTCGATGAAGGTACGGTCGGCCATCGCCGCATTGTGGATCGGCACCAGTTCGTCGAGGCGTCCTTCTGTCAGCACGAAGCCGCCGACATGCTGGGAGAGGTGGCGGGGGAAATGCAGCAGCTGATCGACCAGCGATTTCAGCCGCTGCATCGCCGGATCCTCGAGGCTGAAGCCGGTTTCGGCAAAGCGCTTTTCCTCCATCTGGCTGGCATAGCTGCCCCAAACGGTGCTGCTGATCAGCGTCGTCACATCCTCGGTAAAGCCAAGCACCTTGCCGACTTCGCGCACAGCGCTGCGCGGGCGGTAATGGATGACGGTGGCGGCGATTCCGGCGCGGTCGCGGCCATAGCGGGCATAGATATGCTGCATCACTTCTTCGCGGCGTTCATGCTCGAAATCGACATCGATATCGGGGGGTTCGTCGCGCTCGGTGGAGACGAAGCGTGAGAAGAGCAGGTCGTATTTCATCGGATCGACCGAGGTGATGCCGAGCAGGAAACACACCACCGAATTGGCCGCAGAACCGCGGCCTTGGCAGAGAATCGGGGGGTCGACCGACCTTGCGAACTTGACCATTTCGTAGACCGTCAGGAAATAATAGGCGTAGTTGCGGTCGCGGATCAGATCGAACTCTTCGTAGAGCAGGCGGCAGAGTTTGCCGGGGAGTGCGGCGGGGTAGCGGGCTTGCGCTGCCATGAGGACGAGGTGCTGGAGCCAGGCTTGCGCGGTCCAGCCTGGGGGGACTGGTTCATGGGGATATTCGTAGCGGAGTTGGTCGAGCGAGAAGTGAATCTGGTTCAACAGGTTTACACTCTGGTTTACACCATGAGCATAGTCGCGAAACAGGCGGGCCATTTCATCGGGTGATTTCAGGTGCCTTTCTGCGTTTAATTTCAGTAGCTTACCAGCATTTGCGATCACTGTCTTGTTGAGGATGCAGGTGAGCACGTCGTGCAGGGGGCGCGCGTCCGGATTGGCGTAGAGCGCGTCGCTGGTGGCGATGAGGGGGATGCCGAGCCGGGCCGCGAGCGCGGCGCGTTTTGCGAGCATCCGGCGGTCTCGGCCGGCATAGGGCATGCGCGCAGCGAGCCAGACGCGGTCGGGCGCGGCCTTGATCAGCCAGCGCAGACGATCGATACCGTCACCGGTGGCGGGCGGAAAATCGATGGGTGAAATGGGCGTGTTTTCAGCCGAAACGAAGCTGGTTTCGGGCATAATGATCAGCAAAAGTCCCTCAACATGGGCGATAAGATCGCTCAAACCGAGCAAACAGCCGCCCTTGGCCGCGCGCCGGTTGCCGAGCGTGAGCAAGCGACACAAGCGCCCCCAGCCGTGGCGGTTGGCGGGATAGGCGACGATATCGGGCGTGCCATCGGCAAAGACGAGCCGGGCACCGACGGCGAGCTTGAAATCAAGATCCGGCGCCAGTTTCAGCGCCTCACGCACCGCGACATAGGCGCGCACGACGCCAGCGACGGTGTTGCGATCGGCAATGCCGATGCCGCATTGGCCAAGTGCGATGGCTTCGGCAACCATATCTTCTGCGTGCGATGCGCCGCGCAGGAAGGAATAGTTGGTGGCGGTGACGAGATCGGCGAACATCATATGTTACGCGAACAACCCGTGCATGTACCAGCCGGGGTTGATCTTTTCGGTGCCGTAGAGGCCGTGGCGGAAGATCCAGAAGCGGCGGCCTCTGGCATCCTCTACGCGGTAGTAATCGCGGGTGAGCCCGGCATTATCGTCGCGCTTCCACCATTCGGCGGCGATGCGTTCCGGCCCTTCGAAGCGGGTGATTTCGTGGAGGGTGCGGCGCCAGCGGAAGCGGTGCGGGGGACCATCTGGGACCTCGGCGATGACATCGATGATCTGGGGCGGATCGAAGAGGTGGATGGGGCGCAAGGGCGGCTCGCCGGCTTCGGGCGCGGACCAGGGCGTTGGCTCGGGCGCATCGATGGCGGGGAGCGCGAGCACGGCTTGTTCGGGGATATGCGTGTCGGCTTCGCGCAAACGGCGGAAACGACCACGACCAACGCGGGTGCTGAGCCGATCGATGAGCGCGGTCAGCTCGCCCGCCGTAACCGCACCGCCTTCCAATTGCAGCTGGGTGGGCGCGAGCGGCTCAAGCACGGGCACGGCGAGGCGGATAAGATCGAAACCGAAGCCGGGATCGATCGGGTCGTTGAGGGAGTCGAGCCGCTCGGCAAAGAGCCGCATCACCGCCTTGGGATCACGCAAGGGCAGGCTTGCCTCCACCGCAAGCGTGCGGACCATGCCGTCGCTGCGATAGAGCCGTGCGGCGAAACGGCGGCCGCCCTTGTGGCGTTCGAGCATCGCCTCGGCCGCCTCGGCTGCCAATTCTCCAACAACCGTCAGCGCATAATCGGTCTGCGCGATCGGCTCGGCAAAGCGGCGCTCGAACAGCAAGGCGGGCTCGGCACGGCGTGGGCTGATGCGACTGTCCGACTTGCCGAGCAACCGGGCGAGCGCCGCCGTCGTCGCTTCGCCAAAACGCGCGGCAAGCGCTGCTGTGGAGCGCCCTGCGAGATCGCCGATCGTCTTGAGCCCTGCCCGCCTGAGCGCGAGATCGGTCTCTGCATCGGTGCGGAGCGCGGCGATGGGCAGGCGCAGGACAGCCGCCTTTTCATCGGTGGCGGGCATCGACTGGAAGCGCGCCAGCGCCTGCGCCGCTTCCGGCGTGCTGGCGAGCGCGTGGCGCAGTTGCAGCCCGGCGCGCGCGGCCCAGGCCTCGACCGCTGCGACCAGCCCGTCCTCGCCCCCCCTATCCTTGCTGGCGAAGTTGTGCGCGCAACCAGTGATGTCGAGCGTCAGCGCTTCGTCTTCGAGCGCGACCATGGGGGTGAAGCGATCGCACCCATCCGCCAGCCGCTCAAGCAACTGGCGGTCGGCGACGGGATCATGATCGATCGCCTGCAAATCGGGCGCGCGGGCGCGGGCATCGGCGAGCGCGAGCCCGGTGAAACCCAGTGCCTGCGCGGCAGGATCGACCGCGACGATGCGCATCGCGCCGCGCTGTTTTTCGACAAAAACAACCGGGGCATCACCCGGCGCGCCGCCCGTCCGTCGCCAGCGGTCCGCCGACAGATAGGGGAACCACAGGGCGAGAAAGCGCCGGCTCCCGGAAGATGTTCTGGTCACGATCCCACTCCACTTGCCAGCGTCTGTCGGCACTGCCGCCGCGCTGGCGCAACAGCTGCAATTCAAAGGTCGGATAGCCGGGCGCATCGGCCTCAAGCGGCGCGGCGCTCGCCGAGGCGACCGACCACCGGGTTTGCGCCGCGCTCGGCCCGGGTTCGGCATCCGCCCGCAGCATCAGCGCAGTGACGCCGGACGCCTCCGCCGCGACCGCCAACCGCCTGCTCGCCGTGAGATCAAGGACGCGCGGGTTTTTCCACACTTCGATGACGGCGACATCGATATCGGGGCAGCGCACCACCTCTGCCGCGACCCGGAGCAAGCCAAGCGCGTCATCCATCACCCCCAGGATCACCCGGCCCGGATCGACACCCAATTCCACCAGACCAGGCGCGTGCAGGCACCCGCCGCGCGCCTCCGCCCCGCGTTCGCGCAGCCAGAAGATCGTGGCCCCCGGCCGTGCGAGTTGTGCGCTGAGCATTGCGGCAAACCCTGCCGCGCTGCCGCCATCATCGAGCGAGGCAGCGAAGATTTCATGCAGGCGCGCGCGCATGATGCCGCCGCCGATCGCCGCATCGATCGCTGCATGCCCCATCGGTACGAGCACCGGCGCATCCTGCGCACGCGTCCGCTCGACCGCAGCGATGCGGGCGCGCAGGCTCCTGATCATATCGGGCGAATCGTGCATCAATGTTCCTATTATGTTCTAGATCGACCGATGCGACGGATGAGTCAAGCGGTTGCACATATTGACGCTGATGCTCCCACACCTGCTAAGCGTGGCATTCCGAGAAAGGGGTGGCATGACGCGCAAGGTCTATCGAGCGATGACGATTGCCAGTCTTGCGCTGCTCGCCATCAACATCACCCAGAAGGATTGGCTGGGCGAATTCTTCGGCTCCCCCATATCCTTCATTCCATTGGGCAAAGATGCCTACATGACGCTGCAATGGAACTTCGGAAACACGCTCTTGATTCTGTTGTGCGTTGGATTCTCCTATCTCTGGCTTTCATCCAAAAATTCACCCTGAGACGCGCCCTCCCGTTTAGGGATGATCCCTGCCCGCCAGCACGCGCGCATCGGCGTAATATTCCTGCTATGGCTTTGCCCCAGACAGCGAGGGGGAACGCAGTCCGTGGCGAATTGGGCGGGGCGATATTACCGGAAGAACAAGGGCGGGCTGATCCTGCCCGAGCTGGCGGCGCTGTTCGCGGTTGCCTCGCTACAGTTCATCGGCGTGCCGCCGCTCGAGCGCATCGGCCTGTTGCTGTTCGACAGCTATCAGCGGATCGCGCCGCGCCCTTATGAAGATGCACCGGTGCGGATCGTCGACATCGATGATGAATCGATCCGAAAGCTGGGGCAATGGCCCTGGCCGCGCACCGACATTGCCGATCTGACGCGCCGGATCAGCGATGCCGGCGCCGCATCGATTGCCTATGATGTCGTATTTTCGGAGCCCGATCGTACCTCCCCTGCCCGGCTTGCCAGCCGGTTGCAGCGGACGATGGGGCAGTCGCCGGCGATCGCTGCGCTGAAGACGCTGCCTGACAATGACGCGACACTGGCCAAGGCAATTACCGATGCGCCGGTGACGCTTGGCTATTTCCTCGACCGTACCAGCAATGGCCCGACGGTGGAGCCCAAAGCGGGGCTGGCGGTTGCCGGCACCTCACCCGCCGATGCGGTGCAGCGCTATACCAATGCGCTGCAGCCGTTGCCGATCTTTCGAGACGCAGCGACGGGGGCGGGGTTCGTCAGCCTGATCGGCGACAGCGACGGCATCGTCCGCAAGGCGCCGATGATCGCCGCGCAGAACGGCCAGCTGCTGCCCTCGCTATCGCTCGACGCGTTGCGGACCGCGCAGCAGGCCGGATCGATCATCGTCAAATCGAGCAACGCGAGTGGTGAGATTGGCGGCGGCGCGGCGCAGGTGGTGTCCTTGAAGGTCGGCCAGTTCGAGGTGCCGACGACACCGGCGGGCGAGCTGTGGATGTATTTCACCGCCCCCCATCCCGAGCGCACCATCCCAGCCTGGAAGGTGCTGACCGGGGCACTTTCGCCCGAGGCGATGCAAAAGGCCTTTGCCGGGCGGATCGTGTTCATCGGCACCGGGGCGGCTGGCCTGCGCGACCTGGTCTCCACACCGCTGCGCGACCGGGACTATGGCGTGATGGTGCACACCCAGGCGGTGGAGCAGATGATTCTGGGGCGCTATCTGGTGCGGCCCGACTGGGCGGTGGGGCTGGAGCGCAGCCTGTTGCTGGGGCTTGGCTTGCTGCTCGCGCTGTTGCTGCCACGGCTGGGCGCGACGCGCGGCGCAATCCTGGGCGCGGTGGCGATTGCAAGCATGATGCTGGGCAGCTGGCAGGCGTTTATCGGCTATCATTATCTGCTCGACCCGACCTATCCGGTGCTGGCGCTGCTGCTGGTGTATATCGTCGGCACGGGCGTAACCTTTTACCGCGAGGAGCGGCAGCGCGCCTATATCCACCGCGCGTTCGACCGCTATCTGTCGCCCACCCTCGTCAAGCGGATCGTCGATGATCCCGACCAGCTCGAGCTGGGCGGGGAAGTGCGCGAGATGACGGTGCTGTTCTGCGATATCCGCAGTTTCTCGGCGATTTCGGAGACAATGGGGCCGCAGGACATCATCCGCTTCCTGATCGCGTTCCTGACGCCGATGTGCGACATCCTGCTCGAGCGCAAGGCGACGATCGACAAGTTTATCGGCGATGCCATCCTGTCCTTCTGGAATGCGCCGCTCGATGACCCCGACCAGCATGCCAATGCCGCGCGCGGCGCGCTCGAGATGGTCGCGCGGCTCGACCAGATGAACCGCGAAATGGTGCACCAGACGATGACCCCCTGGCCACCGGCGGTGAAGATCGGCATCGGGCTGAATGCCGGGCCGTGCTGCGTGGGCAATATGGGATCAGCGCAGCGGCTGTCCTACTCGCTGATCGGCGATACAGTGAACCTCGCGTCTCGACTGGAGGGGCTGACCAAATATTACCGCGTGTCGATCATTATCGGTGACGCGCTGCAGCGCGCGCTGCCCGATTTCGCGACGGTGCCGCTTGACCGGGTGCGCGTTATCGGCCGCGAAACGCCCGAGGCAATCCACGCGCTGATTGGCGATGAAGCCACGGCGATGAGCCCCGCCTTCCGCCGGGTGGAACAGCTGCACGGCGAGATGCTCACCGCCTATTGGGCGCAGGATTGGGACGGCGCGCTGGCCGCGATCAACGCGGCGGCGCCGCATGCCGGTGGCTTTGGGCTGAGCGGCCACCACGCGCTGTTCGCAGAGCGGATCGCGCATTTCCAGGCGAACCCGCCGGGTGCCGACTGGACCGGCATTTTTGCAGCGACGGAGAAATAAGCGGGCGCTTACTGGCCGCGGCTGCCTTGCTCGAAATAGTCGTCGACAACCGGGTTGCGGCGCAGCGGGCTCTGGTAATCGCGCGCGATCTGGCGCTCGCCCAGACCGAGCATGTCGCTCAGCAGCGTCGAGCCCGCCTGAGAGAGCAGGAACGGGCCGATCGGCGCCTGGCCAGCACCGGGGACGAAGACGGCATAGCCCGAGCCCGTTACGGGCACGGTCGCATCGCCCACGGTGACGTCAATCGCGCCGGGCACTTCGCCGCCCTGCGCCCTGGCACCCGGCCCGCGCAACAGGATGAGCGAGGCGGTGGCGGGATCGGCGGTGTAGGCGCCAAGCCCCGCTTCGCCTGCAGCGATACGCAAGGCATCCGCCCCGACCGCGCCTTCGACGATCGTGCCGCGAATGCCGATCGTCGCGACTGGCGTGCTGATCGATGACTGGCCCGGATTGGCGTGGAGCGGCTTGCCCGACATGAAGCGGAAGGTGCCGCGCGCCACCGACAGGCCGACTGCGCTTGCCTGGCGGCTGGGATCATAGACGAAGCGGTCGACCTTGATCCGCGAATTGCTGCCGAGCGAGAAGATCGTGCGATCGAGCAGCAGCACCTGCAGACGGCTGGCGCGGCCGGTATCGATCGCGTTGCCGAGCGACACGCGTTCCTTGACGACCGCCCGGTGCGGGGCGGGCTGGGCCTGCGTCGTCATCGTCACATTATTGACGACGGCGGCATTGGCCCCGACGGTTTGCGCGGCGGCGGGCAGCGCGGCGATCATCGGCAGCGTCGTCGCGGCGGTCAGGACAGTGCGCAGCTTTATGCGGGGGGGCATGGGGGCGTTCCTCATTGGCCGAAGTTCCAGATCAGCTGCAGCTCGACGCCGACGCTGTCATAATCGCGCAGGAAGCTCGACCGGTTATAGTCGCGGTGGGTGTGGCTGATCGCCGCTTCGAGATCGAAATGGCTGTGCGCAATCGGGTGGCCGATCGCGGCGCGGGTGTAGAAGCGCGTTTCCTGACGATCGGTGACGAACATCACATCGCGAAAATCGATAAAGCGGATGGTGGATGACAGCGCGCCGTAAGTGCCGCCATGGCCGATCGGCTGGCGGAAGGCGGCATAAACGCGGCCGCCGCGATAGCCGAGCTGCGGGGTATCCGCCGTCTTGTCCTCAAACGCGGCACCGACCACCCAATCCGCCCCCTGGCGGGTGGCAGCGCGGTAATCGACCGCGAGATCATAACGGGTGCCGTCGCGCGAGAAGAAGGGGAAGGAGCCGGTATAATCCTGGTGAACCGCCTCGCCGCGCAGCGCGACACGGCCGGTGCGCCCGGTCGACAGCTCAAGCTGCGCCTGGCCGCCATATTCGGTGACGAAGGGCGCGCCGCGCAGCCGGGCATGCTCGACGACACCGCCAAGCGAGAAGCCGAGCTGCCCGATCTGGCGACCATAGCCCGCCCGCGCGGTGCCGATCTGATAATCGAGCTGCGAGCCCCCAAGCGCGTCCTTGCTCAGGCCGGTCAACCCACCATAGAGATAGCTGTCACCAAGCGCGACGCGGCCATCGAGCTGGCCCGAGGCGATGAACGAGAAATCATCGTCCGACACGCCGGTAATGCCGGGAAAATCGAACACCACGGACAGCGCACCCT
>JBBQHG010000082.1:0-10925 GCA_038323755.1 Sphingomonadales bacterium | reverse complement strand
ATGATTGTCGATCAGGTCAATCGCCAACATCCCGACCTTATTCTGCTCGCGGGCGATTTTATTGCCGGTCACCGCGACAACCCTGCCGGTTTGGCGGCGCGCCCACTGACAGCGTCCCTACGCCGGCTGCAGGCGCCGCTCGGGGTGATGGCGGTTCTTGGCAACCATGATCATTGGCGCAATGCAGCAGCATTGACCGCAGCCTTGCGGCACGCCAACATCGTCGTGCTGTCCAACGCTGCCACCAAACGTGGGCCGCTCGTGATTGGCGGGCTGGACGATGATTTCACGCACCACGCCCGCGCCGGCCAGACGCTCGCCGCCATGGCCGCCTTTGTCGGCCCACGCCTGATCCTGTCGCATAGTCCCGATCCGGCGGCACGGATTGCGCCGCCGCTGCTGTTTCTGGCCGGGCACACGCATTGCGGGCAGATTGCCCTGCCGATCGTCGGACGCCTTGTCAGCGTCTCGCGGCTGGGTGAGCGCTACGCTTGTGGCTGGGCGCGCGAGCCTGGCCGTGATGTTTTCATCACCGCCGGGCTCGGCACCAGTATCCTCCCGCTACGTCTCGGTGCACCGCCTGACATGTGCCTGATCACCCTGGGGCCACGGACCAGGCGCTAGGCCGCTCAGCCTTTGCGGCTGGCCTCGAACAGGAACCAGGCGCGTCGTTCGGCCTGATCGGTCCAGTCGTCGAGAATGCCGCTGGTCGCATTGTCCTTGGCCGCATCGACAATATCCTTGGCTTCGCGCAGCGCGGCGATCAGCGCCAGATTGTCCTCGCGCAACTCGGCCAGCATCTTGTCGGGCGCGACGAAGTCGGCGTCATTGTCCTTGATCGTCTGGTGACGCGCGATATCGCCAATTGACCGCAAAGTGGTGTTGCCCGTCTTGCGGACGCGCTCGGCAATGTCGTCCGTCGTCGCCAGAATCTGCGTCGCCTGCTCATCGAGCATCAGATGATAATCGCGGAAATGCGGCCCGGAGACATGCCAGTGAAAATTCTTGGTCTTGAAATACAGGGCAAAGCTGTCGGCCAGAATGCCGTTCAGCGCCTCGGCGACGGTTTTGGTTGCGTTGGATTTCAGATCGGTCGGGGTTTTCAGCGCGGCATCGGCAGCCATGACTATCTCCAGCATTTGGGGTTCGTTGCGTCAACGTACCTATAGCCGATTCGGGTCCACCGCGGTGCGCGGAATTTTTCAATCAGGGTAAATGATGGGCTAGATCAGGCACTTCACAGAAGCCTGAGCGCTCCCAATCCAAAGATCAGGCCGGCGACAATCATCACCCCGCCAATGGCGATGCGCACGCCGCGATGCGGCAGTCTGCGGTAATCGGCCTCGCCCGCAGCGATGGCCGGAATGACGATCGCCAGGCTGCCAAGCGTTGCCCCGATCGCGGCAAAGCCCGGGATCGGGGTGCGCGCTGCAAGGGCGGCGGTCAGAAACTGGGTGCGGTCACCCATGCCCATTGCGAGCAGACAGACAAAGGCGGTGAGGGACGCGCCCGCCCCGCCCTTCAATGCAGCAGGCGGCTTGAGCGGCCACAGGGCGCTCATGCCGGCAGAAGCGAGCGCGACACCCAACAGCAAGGTGCGGGCATTGGGCGTCATGATCGGGGCCATCAGCATGCCGCCCACGGCGGCCACGGCGTTGATGATCGACAGCGCGAGAATGGCCGCGATGATCAGCTGGCCCGGCTTGCGGTACCGATCGCCCAGCATCGCCGCGAGCCAGGGCGTGCGATCGCTTGCCTGGCACAGCATCGCGCCGACAAAGGCCGCCATCAATGCGTCCATGCAGCTAAATTCAGCCGGTCAGGCGAACGGAACAGGCCGCGAGATAGCTTTCGCTGGCACCCTGGTCCTGGCGATCGCTGGCGATCGCTTCGCGCAACAGAGACATCCAGCCGGTAATGAGCGGCCCGCGGTCGCCCCGCGCCAGCGCCGATTCGAGCACTTGTGCCACGCTGGCCACCGGCAGCATCCCGTTCTGCAGGGCAATCCGCCGGATCATGTCGATTTCGGATACCAGCGCCGGCATGCCGGGTCTCAGGCCCAAGCGTGTCGCCCGGCGAAAAAGCTCTGCCTGCACATGCTGGTCGATCGTCGCGCTATGGCCCATTGGTTTCGTCCCCCCCGCCAAGGGACGCATCGTGCGCCCATCATGGTAAAGGAGGGCTTAACGGCGTCTTGCAGGTGGATGCAGGTGGCTTGCGGCTTGACTCGGGCGGCGCTTTGGGCCAACGGCTGCGGCTTACCAAGCGGCGGGCTCGCGTTCGTCGCTTTTTGCTATTTTAACCCGCGCAGGAATTCAGGTCATGGCAAAGCCGACCACCGTCAAGATCAAGCTCGTCAGCTCGGCCGATACCGGCTTCTTCTATGTCACCAAGAAGAACCCGCGCACCCAGACCGACAAGCTCACCTTCCGCAAGTACGATCCTGTCGTGCGCAAGCATGTCGATTTCAAGGAAGCCAAGATCAAGTGATCGGTCGGGCGGCCTAGGCCGCCGAACGATCATCCCGGCGAAGGTCGGGATCCGGAGCCGCAAGGGATGTCCTTTGCGGCTCTTGTCATGTCTGCGGCACAAGCGTGCGCACCTGCGCGATGAACGCCGCCAGCGCGATCGGCTTGGACACATAGGCATTGGCGCCCGCCGCCTTGATCCGCTCCTCATCCTCGCGCCCGGCATAGGCCGTCACCGCCATGATCGGGATGGTCCGCAGCGCCAGATCGCCCTTCAGCTGCGCGATCAGCTCATACCCCGTGACATGCGGCAGCTGGATATCGGTGATGATCAGGTCGGGCAGAAACGCCCGCGCCCGCGCCACCGCCTCGCGCCCGTCGCGCACACCTTCCGCCACAAATTCATGCGCGCGCAGCAGATCGCAGAAAAGTTTGAGGTTCAGTTCGTTGTCCTCGACAACCAGCACCCTTTTTGCCACGTCCGCTCACATCCTTCACCCAAGTCCGAAGCGAATAGGCAATGCGTGCTCCTGTGACAAATCAAGATGCGACGGTGCTGGCGCTTGGCGCGCTCGGCTGGGCGCTTGGTGCGCAGGATCGGGCGGAACGGCTGCTGTCGTTGACCGGTCTCGATCCACAAACGCTGCGCGCCAATGCCGGCGATCCCGCCACGCTCGCCGCGGTACTTGGTTTCCTCGAAGCGCATGAGCCCGATCTGATCGCCTGCGCTGACGCGCTTTCCACCACCCCTGCCGCGCTCGTCAGCGCGCGCCAAACGCTGGACAATCAATGAAGCCGCTCCTCATCACCGATTGCGACGAAGTGCTCCTCCACATGGCCCGCCATTTCGGCGCCTGGCTGGGCGAGGCGCATGATATCGATTTCAAGCTTGCGCACGGCGACATGGCCACCAGCATGCGCCGTCGCAACGGCGAGACGCTGGAGCGCGAGGAGATGTGGACCTATCTCGCCGGCTTCTTCCCCGCCGAAATGGGCCGCCAGACCTTGGTGCCACATGCCGCCGAATCGATCACCGCGCTGTCTGAGATCGCCGATATCGTCATCCTCACGAACCTGCAGGACCATTGCCGCCCGGCGCGCGCGGCCCAGCTCGAATCCTTCGGCATCCAGCACCGCGTCGTTACCAACCAGGGCGGCAAGGGGACGCGCGTCGCCGCGCTCGTCGAAGAATTCGGCAACCCCGTGACCGTCTTTGTCGACGATCTCGCGATCCATCTGCAATCCTGCGCCGATCACGCCCCACAGGTCCACCGTCTGCACATGGTGTCGGAGCCAGAACTCGCCCCGCATGTGCCCCCGGCGCCCGCCGCGCATGCGCGGATCGACGATTGGCGCGTGGCAAAGGACTGGATTGCTGCCCGCTTTGCCAAAGCCGTGCCCGCCAGCGCTTGACCCGCAACCGCCCGGCGTGGTTGAGCCTGTTGTCATGACCGATCGAATCGACACCAAACTCGCCGAGCTCGGGCTCGCGCTTCCTGCCGCTGCTGCGCCCGTCGCTGCCTATGTGCCGACCGTCGAGGTTGGCGGCCTGTTGCATATTTCGGGCCAGCTCCCGTTCGACGATGGCACGCTGATGACCGGCCGTGTCGGCGAAAACCGCGATCTGGCGTTCGCGCAGAAAGCGGCCGAACGCTGTGCGCTGATGCTCGTCGCACAGATCAAGCAGGCGCTGGGCGGGCTGGAGCGGGTCGAGCGGATCGTGAAGCTCGGCGTGTTCGTCAACAGCGCCAGTGATTTCACCGATCAGGCCAAGGTCGCGAATGGCGCCTCGGAACTGATGGTCACGCTGTTCGGGGAGGCGGGCAAGCATGCGCGCAGTGCCGTGGGGGTTGCGGTTCTCCCGCTGGGTGCGGTCGTGGAAATCGACGCTATTATTCAGGTCGCCAGCTGAGCGCGGCATTGCCGTTTACGCGCGCGGGCCGAGCGGCATGAGCGAGCGGGACCTCATCGCCCGGATTGCGCCGGGGGTCGCAGGGATCGCCGCTGCCGATTGGGATGCGTGCGCGGGCGTGGGCAATCCTTTTCTCAGCCACGCCTTCCTCTCGATCCTCGAAGACTCGGGCAGCGTGTCGCCGCGCGCCGGCTGGCAATCGATTCCGATCGTCATCGACGGCGAAGACGGCCAACCCGCCGCCATCGCCCCCGCTTATGCCAAGGGGCACAGCCAGGGTGAATATGTCTTCGATCATGCCTGGGCCGATGCATGGCACCGCGCGGGCGGGCAATATTACCCCAAATTGCAGATCGCCGTGCCCTTCACCCCCGTGCCCGGCCCCCGGCTGCTGTTGCGCGACGAAGCGCTCGCCCCCGCACTCATCGCCGCACTTGAGGCGGTGACGGTGCAGCAAGGTCTGTCGACCGCGCACGCCACCTTCGTCAATCCCGCGCAACTGCCGCTGTTTGAACAAGCCGGCTGGCTGATCCGCGCCGGCACACAGTTCCACTGGCGCAATGACGGTTATGCCAGCTTCGATGATTTCCTCGCAGCCCTCGCCAGCCGCAAGCGCAAAGCGATCCGCAAGGAGCGCAGCAGCGCTGTCGAAGGCCTTATCATCCGCCACGTCACCGGCGCCGACCTGACCGAGGCCGAATGGGACGCCTTTTGGGTCTTCTACCAGGATACTGGCGCGCGCAAATGGGGCACGCCCTATCTCACCCGCGCCTTCTTCTCGTTGCTCGGCGAGCGGATGGCCGATCATGTGCTGCTCATCCTCGCCGAGCGCGACGGCCGCCCCATCGCCGGCGCGCTCAACCTGATCGGCGATGATACGCTGTATGGCCGCTATTGGGGCGCGACCGAGGATGTGCCCTTCCTCCATTTCGAGCTCTGCTATTATCAGGCGATCGATGCGGCAATCGCCCGCGGGCTCCAGTCGGTAGAGGCAGGCGCGCAAGGCGAACACAAGCTCGCGCGGGGCTATGCGCCCGTTGCGACCTGGTCAGCGCACTATATCCCCGACCCCAATTTCCGCCGCGCCGTCGCCGATTTCCTGGTTCGTGAGCGTGAGGCGGTCGCTGCCGACCGCGCCTATCTGGGCGAGATGACGCCGTTCAAAAAAAGCGCCGCTGAGCAATTGCGGGCTCAATAAGGCGGCGGGGTCAGTTCGGCCTTGGTCAGCTTCGGTCCGGGCTTGCTGTGATCGATCCGGAACACCGCGCTCCGCCCATCGCGCCAGAGCGGGATCAGCCCCGCCTCCAGCTTGGGATCATAGGGAGGCGGGTTGATCAGCCAGACATAATCGAACGCTCCCCGCGGGAAATGCGCAAGCGAGCGGCTGATCGGCCGCCACCATTCGCGCGGGCACTGCACATGCGTCACAATCTGTGACGGATCATGCTGAAAGCCACGCGCCGCTTTGTAGCGTGTCGCCAGCAGCTGGGCGCCTGCCATCGACCATTGGTCATTCGAATAGGCCATGCGTCGTTCCAGCGCGAGCGCGGGCAAATGCTCGAACCGGCTCATGAACCACTCATTATAGCAGGTCTCGCCGACAAAGCTGACAAGCCGTGCGCCCTCGGGCACATGATCAAGCGCCTTCAACTCGCGGTCATAGGCCTGGTCATACAGCCAGAAGCTCGCGGTGGTCGCGGCGATGCGCACCGTGAAGAAGGCCAGGCCCATCACCGCCAGCGTTGCCGCCCCGCGCATCGACAGCCCCTTGCGCGGGCGCAGCGCGATCAGCGCGATCGCCATCATGAACGGGGCCAGCCGCATATCGGCATAGGCAGAACCGAACACGATGCGCGGCAGCACGATGAACACGCCCAGCAGGAACAGCGCGGACAAGCCAAGATTGCGCGAATATTCGATATTGGGGTCGCGAAACCCCTTGAACAGGATGAGGTAGAGCACCGCGGTCGAGGCGATGTCGAACGCCTGCCAGCGGTCGCGCAGCACCATCGTCACCCAACCGACCTTGGCGCGCCAGTTGAACCAGTCACCCGTCCCGCCGCCGACATGGCTGCCGCTGCGCCAGATGATCATCAGCACCAGCGGCAGCGCCAGCGGCAGGCAGCCGATGCACGCGCGCAGCCACGCCCTGAACCAGCGATGGCCCAGGTCATGCTGGCGGATCAGTTCGGCGGAAAAGGCGAGCACGCCCAGCACGCCCCAGCCAAAGGTGTGGCAAAGCCATAACAGGCAGGAGAGCGGCACGAAGATCGCTGCGCGCAGCCGCACATGCCCCAGCCGCGCCAGCCGCAGCCATAGCGCAAAGGCATTGAGCGCAATCGCCATAGAGAGCGCGAAATTGACGAAGCCGAAATGGAAGGGAAAGCTGTATGCCAGCGGCAATGCGAACAGCGCTGTTGCCGGAATCCGGCCATGCACCTCGCGCGCGATCCACAACAGCCCGGTTACGATCATCGGCGGAATCGTCAGCACGATCAGCTTGACCGCCAGTTCCAGCCCGAAAATCTTGGCGAGCGGGATGATCAGCAGATCGAGCCCGAGATTGCCGATCAGCGACCAGTTGAAGCTGTACCAATCGGCGAGCCAGGCATGCTGCGCCAGATCGAGCTGGACGCGGTAGCGCCCCATATGCCCGGGCAGGTCGACGAGCGGCGGAATATCGGGCCACAGCAACGGGATCGCCGAGACGAGCGCCGCCGCGAGCACGAACCAGCGTGTCTGCCACCAGTGAAGCCTGTCGGCTGTATCCCCCTGCATCCCCCCGCTCTAGAGCGCCGGAGGCAGTGACGACAAGCGGTGATCGACAGCAAAAATCTGCGCGGCCGGGCCGGTCCTGTCCAGCGGGCGGAGCCAGCGGGGCTGGCTGCCCGACATCAGCTGATGCATCAGGCGGCTCGGATCGCTGGCCAGCCGCCGGTCGACCGCGCCAAAGCCGTCGCAGACGACGACATAGTCGGCAGACAGGCGGTCGGCGATCTGCTCAGCCGCATCATCGGTGCCGAAAAACACATGGTACATCGCGGCATTACCGGCATTGTTGCGATGATAGGGGGCGGCGATCAGGCGGTGGCGGGTTGCCGCGATCGCATACGCGCCCAGATCGACCGGCGCGATGATCGTCCCCGGGGGCAGGGCACGCAGCGCGGCCATCATCGCCGGGCTGGTGCAGCCAACCGCGACGCTGGCTGATTCGGGGGGCACGCTCGGGGCGGGGGCGACAGCAAAGGCTTGCGCCGCCAGCGGATAGAGCATGCCCGCAGAGGCGAGCCAGGCACCCGTCAGCCAGCCCGTGCCATGGCGCCGCGCCGCCGTAATGACCACCGCCAGCGCGGGTGCGGCCAGGATCGCGCCGACATAGGCGCCGCGCAACTGGAGGAAACACAACGCAAGAGCCGTCAGCTGACACGCAATCAGCACCGCCCAGCCGGTCTGTGGCCGGCGCTGCCAGCACCACAGGCTCGCCAGCAGCCCGACGATGAGCAGGCCGAGATAGCTGATGCTGTCGGCCAGCGGCGCGGTCAGCAACGATTGCGCCTCGCCGACATTGCCCAGCCACAGCCGCGCCAGCATCGGGTCGACGGCACCATAGGGGGCGGCACAGGCGCGTGCCGTCGGCCAGAGCAATGCGATCAGCCCGAGACCGAGCATCCCGCTCGCGGCGATGCGGTTGCGCGGGGAAGGCATTGCCCGCCCCGCCATGCCGAGCAGGATCGGCGCAAAGGAGGCGATCTGCGCGCCCTCCCACGCCATCCGGGTAAAGCCGTCACAGGCGGGATAGGTCCAGGCGTCGGGCGAAAAGACGATGCTCGCAAAGGCAAGGCTCAGCCCGAACGAAAAGCCAAAGCCGACCAGTTGCCCGCCCGGTCGCCCTGCCGCCCAGCCGATCCACAACATGACCGCCGCCAGCAGAATGAACGGTGCAGTCTCCAGCCCGATGACAAGGCTGGCGCAGGCAGCCAGCCCGATAATGGCGCCGCTCAGCTGGCCGGGCCGCGCGAGCAGCGCCCGCACCATCACCAGCAGCAGCACGATCTGAAAACCGTGATGGTCGATCCGCCCGGGCAGGAACAGGGTGGTGACCGGATAGCCGATCGCCGCCACGACCAGCGCGGTGCGGGCCGCCTGCGCGTCGAGCGTGCGGGTTATCCCCGCGACCAGAAACAGCGCGCTTGCAAAAAGCAGTGTCGGCCAGGCGATGACCGCGATCAGCTCTGCGCGCGCCACGCCCACCATTGGCGTCAATTGGGTGATGATCGCGGCTGGCACCAGATCGGGCAGGCGCGACCAGTGCATCGCCAGCCCGTCCGCGCCCAGCCGGTGCTGGCTGAGGTCGCTGAACGCCTGGCCCGCCAGCCAGTCGCGAATCTGCTGCAGCCGCATGACATCATCGGTGTCGGGCAAGTGCATTGCCGACAGCATCGACCAGTCGCGTAGCGTCCATATCGCCGCCAGCAGCAGCGCCACCGCCACCGCCAGCGCCGCGTCGCCGATTACCGACCGCCAAAGTGTTCGCCGCCCCATGCCGCCACGCTACACACGCGGCGTTAAAGCCCTGTTAGCGGCTCAGGGCTGGTCGCGCCGCCCCAGCAAGCGCAGCCGCAGCGCGTTCAGCTTGATGAAGCCGGCCGCATCGCGCTGGTCATAGGCGCCCTGATCGTCCTCGAACGTCACGACCTTTTCCGAATAGAGCGAATATGGCGACTTGCGGCCGACCACATAGACCCCGCCCTTGTAGAGCTTCAGCCGCACCGTGCCTGTTACCTTGGCCTGGCTATGGTCGATCGCCGCCTGCAGCATCTCGCGCTCAGGCGAGAACCAGAAGCCGTTATAGACCAACTCGGCATAACGCGGCGCCAGCTCATCCTTCAGATGCGCGGCCCCCCGGTCGAGCGTCAGCTGTTCGATGCCGCGGTGGGCGAGGTGATAAATGGTGCCGCCCGGCGTTTCATACATGCCGCGTGATTTCATCCCGACAAAGCGGTTCTCGACCAGATCGAGCCGGCCAATGCCATGCGTGCGTCCCAGATCGTTGAGCTTGGCGAGCAGCGTGGCAGGCGACATCCCCTCGCCGTTCAACGCAACGCCGTCGCCGCCCTCGAAATCGATCGTGATAATCTCTGGCGTATTCGGCGCATCTTCGGGATTGACGGTGCGCGAATAGACATAGTCGGGCACTTCCTCCCACGGATCCTCGAGTACCTTGCCCTCCGACGAGGTGTGCAGGATGTTGGCGTCGGTCGAAAACGGCGCCTCGCCGCGCTTGTCCTTGGCCACTTCGATCTGATGCTTCTCGGCAAACTCGATCAGCCTGGTGCGGCTCGTCAAATCCCATTCGCGCCACGGCGCAATCACCTTGATGTCGGGGGCCAGCGCATAATAGCCGAGCTCGAAGCGGACCTGGTCATTACCCTTGCCAGTCGCACCGTGGCTGACCGCATCGGCACCCACCTGGCGCGCGATCTCGATCTGGCGCTTGGCGATCAGCGGTCGTGCGATGCTGGTGCCGAGCAGGTACAGCCCCTCGTACAGCGCGTTGGCGCGCATCATCGGGAAGACATAATCCTTGACGAAGGTCTCGCGCAGATCGTCGATGAAGATATGTTCGGGCTTCACCCCAGCGCGCTCGGCCTTGCGCCGCGCGGGTTCCAGCTCCTCGCCCTGGCCGAGATCGGCGGTGAAGGTCACGACCTCGCACCCATAGGTCTGCTGCAGCCATTTCAGGATCACGCTCGTGTCCAGCCCGCCCGAATAGGCAAGAACGACTCGGTTGATTTTGTCGGTCATGGGGATCTCCACAGCAGGGGCTGAATGCGGCTCGCGCTCTATGGCGCTGTGGCGGCTGGCGCAAGCGACTCCGGCGTTCGCGGCGCGGGTGGCCGACGTAGGATATCCCACGTGGAGTCGCCCGATAGTCGCACGTAATAAGAGAATCGGGGCACCAGATCGATCTCGTAAATGACGAGAAATAGAAAGATAGTTGTCTTACGATGGCGTCGCGTCGCAATTTACCGTCATCGTGTGACTGGAAAATTGGAAGGAAAATATCGATGATCACTTATCATAATGATATCGACCAAACCGAGAACAAACGATGCCTCGGTCGTCTCGTCGCGACGGAATTGACCAAGAACGAAGTCGACAAGGTCAGCGGCAGCGCAACAATTACAGGCATCACAAATTTCGAATGGGTGGATGTGAACGGCGATGGCACGACCGATGGATTTCGTTGGGAAGGCGACTATATCCCCTGACACATAAGATCGGTGCGTCGATCTATAGTCGGCGCACCGTATCGGCCAGGCCAATGACTAAAGTCCTTATTCATTCTTCTGATAACGATACACACGCCACCGCCGTGCGCTGGGCGCTGGGCAATCGAGGCGTTCCTGCCCTCTTTTGGCCCGCCGGCCAGTTTCCGGCCAATCAATCGCTGACGATCGATATTGCTGCCGGAGCGGCTGACCACGCCATCGGCACGCGCGCCGGATCGGTCGATCTCGGTGATGTTGGAACGGTATGGAACC
>JBBQHG010000081.1:0-10969 GCA_038323755.1 Sphingomonadales bacterium | reverse complement strand
CATACCCCGGTGGAGGTCGCTGCGCTGTCGAAACTCCAAGCGTCGAACAATTGGGTCGATCTCGGACGACATTTCGTTCCCGCGCCCACCCGGCTTTACACCTGGTGGAGTTACCGCGCGAAAGACTGGGCGGCCTCCGATCGCGGCCGACGGTTAGACCATATGTGGGCAAGCAGCGACGTGGCTGCGACCGCGGTCGCCCATCAGGTGCTCGAGGAGGCCCGGAGCTGGTTGAAGCCATCCGACCACATTCCAATCATGACCGAGTTTGTGCTGTGAGTGCCAAGAAAGTTGCTCAGGCAATCGATTCATTGCGACGCGGCTGGCCCGTCGCGATTCGAACGGATCTTGGTACGCTGGCGCTGCTCGCCATCGAGACCGCTGATCCTGTTCGGCTGGCCGCATTCGACCCCGAACAGGCAGCGCCCGTCCTCATTTCAGCGGGCCGCGCCGTGACGCTCAAGCTATCGAATCAAAGGCCGGCTGCAGCCCCGCAATGCCCGGTCATGATCGAGCGCGCACCCTGGCTCGATTTTGCGGCGGCAACCGCACTGGCCGACCCCCAGTTCGATCTGCGTGATCCCCTGAAAGGGCCTTATCGCACGATCGACATCGTGCAGGGGAGAGCCGCTGAGGCAGGCCTGCGATTGGCGACTTTGGCCGGGATGCTGCCCGCGTTTTTCGCCACCGAAGGGGGTAGTGCTGATCTGGTCATCACACCTGAGGATATCGACACGCATGAGGATGCCCTTCGGCTGACGATTGCAGCGCGCGCTCATCTGCCGGTCGCCGGCGCCGAATCGGCCGAGATCGTCGCCTTCCGCACCCCCGAAATGCCGGGTGAGCATGTCGCATTGCTGATCGGCGCACCGAATGGTCGGGCGCCGCTGGTGCGGCTACACAGTGAATGCCTGACCGGCGACGCACTGGGCAGCCTGAAATGCGATTGCGGACCGCAGCTTGATGCAGCGATTGCGGCGATTGCGGCGAGCGGCTGGGGTATCCTGCTCTATCTGCGGCAGGAAGGGCGCGGCATTGGCCTGATCAATAAGCTGCGCGCCTATGCGCTGCAGGATCAGGGCTTCGATACTGTTGATGCCAATACACGGCTTGGGTTCGCTGTCGATTCGCGGGATTTCGCGGTCGCCGCGCGGATGCTGGCGTTGCTCGGCCAGCGGTCTGTACGGTTGCTGACCAACAATCCTCAAAAGGTGAGTCAGCTCGAAATGGCGGGGATCGCGGTTATCGAACGTGTGCCGCACAAGCTGCCGTCCAACCCCTACAACGAACGCTATCTCGCCACGAAGCGCGATCGAACCGGCCACGAATTCTAAGCGATCAGGCGAGCGACCTCGGCAAAATCATGCGCGATCGCATTGACGCCGATCGAGCGTAGTTTCTGCTCATGATCGACGCCGCAGTGGCGGCCGGCGCAAAGCCCGATGACATAGGCACCCGAAGCAACTGCCCCCGTTGCCCCCACCGGCGAATCCTCCAAAATCACGCATTGTTTGATCGGCACGCCTAGTGCGTTTGCTGCATGGAGATAAAGGTCCGGCGCGGGTTTGCCGCGTTCGACATGTTCCTTGCCGCTATAAAGATGGTCACCAAAAGCGGCCCGCAGTCCGATATGTTCGAGGTGGCGACTGATCCACCGGGTCGAACTTGAGGACGCTATTGCGCGCGGCAGATCGGCGGGGAGAGACAGCACGAAATCGATTGCCCCTGCAATCGGGTCGATCCCTTCCGCCATGACCCGCGCATCTTCTGCCCCGCGCGCGACGTGAAAGTCATCGGGCAGCGGCCCGCCGATCCAGCGCTCAACCGCTGCGTGAAAGTCGCGATCGGCCAGCCCCATGAACTGCGCCATTGATTGTTCGACAGTGGTGGGGTGTCCGGCGCTCGACAGATAAGCCGCGATCTGGCTGTTGCCGACATATTCGCTGTCGATCAGCACGCCATCGAAATCAAAGATAAGGGCGCCTATGCTCATGCCCGATTCCCAAACAGCGCGCTGCCGACCCGGACATGCGTCGCCCCTAGCGTCACCGCGGTCTCAAAATCTCCGGACATGCCCATGCTGAGGCCGGTCAGGTCATGGTCGCGTGCCAGCTTGGCGAGCAGCGCGAAATAGGGTGCTGGTTCAAGATCTGCCGGCGGAATGCACATCAACCCGGCAAGTGGCAAATCCGCGATGCGCGCGGTCGCAATCAGCGCGGCCAGATCAGCTGTCAGCACCCCCCCCTTTTGCGGCTCGTCTCCGATGTTCACCTGGATAAAGCAGGCCGGGCGGCGCCCGGTCTTGTCCATTGCCCTGGCCAGTGCCGCCACCAACGATGGACGATCAACCGAATGGATCGCTTCGAAAAGCGCAACGGCGGCTTCGGCCTTATTGGACTGCAGCTGGCCAATCAGATGCAAGGTGATGTCGGGAGTGGCCGCCTTCAGCCCCGGCCATTTGGACTCGGCCTCCTGGACCCGATTCTCGCCGAAGACACGGTGGCCCGCGGCGATGATCGGCTGGATCGCCTCAACGGCATGGGTTTTCGACACTGCAACGAGCGTCGTGGCGTGGCGGGGCCGGTCGGCCAGCGCGGCGGCGCGGGCGATGGCCGTTTGGATGTCGGCGAGACGGTCGGCGGGATCGCGGGGTTGCATCGCCGTGCTATAGGCAGGCCAATGCGCTCTCGCTACCCCGCTATGCCCACCCTGTGGCTGATGACCGATGAGCGGCTCGGCGATGACCTGTGGCCAGCGCTGGCGCAATTGCCAGCGGGTAGCGGGGTTATTTTCCGGCATTATTCGCTGAGTGAACCTGCACGGCGGGCGCTGTTCGCGCGGATCAGCCGCATAACCCGCCGACGACGGCTGATCTTGGTGCGGGCGGGGTCAGCAACGCTCGGGCGGCATGAGCAAGGGACGCATGGTCGACGCGGGCAGATGGATCGAAAAAAACCAAACGCACTGCGGACATGGCCTGCTCACACGGCAATGGAGGTCATCGCCGGGCGCCGCGCCGGGGCCAACGCCATCTTCATCTCGCCAGTTTTTGAGACCCGGTCACACCCCGGCGGTCGATCGCTTGGCAGGGTCCGAGCGGCGGCGTTGGCGCGGTTGGTCCCCGGTCGGGCCATCGCCCTAGGCGGGCTTAATGGACAACGATTCAGACAGCTCAAGCACGCAGGGTTTCACGGATGGGCGGCAATCGACGCCTGGCGGCACGACTAGAAGCGAAGCGCAGTGCCGATATAGACGGCTTGGCTGTCCCGCCGATTATCGGTCAGTCGCTCAAGACGATTATTGTTTTCGCGCTTGTAGCGAACACCGGCCGTCAGATCGATATTGCGCGATAGCGAATAAGAGCCTGCAACATCGATCGCCATGCTCGGATCATCCGACACAAGCTTCGGCGAATCGCCCAGCGGGCGATCAGCAATTGCCTTGACGCGGGCGCTGGCGCGCTTGCCGGTGAAACTTACACCGACATCGATCGATTCGCGGCTACCCGGCAAGCCGGCCAGGTCCAGCCGAGCGAGCTCTCCCGAAAGGGCGAAACGCTTCCAGCCAACCGACACACCAAGATTATAGGCAATCGGCGCCAAGCCTGCCGAAGGGCTGTTGACCGAATCGATCGATCCGACCCGCTGCGCTTCGCGTGAGGCAATCGACGAACGGGCCCGTACCGCCACCGTTACAGCGCGGCTGCCATTGCGACGTGACTCGGATGGCGTGAAGCGGAAGTCTGCACTATCCAAACCGCTGCGCGCGAGCAAAGCCGCGAGCTTTGGATCAGCGGATGCCGGCGTAAACGTTGCAATACTGCGGGAAACCGTTGTCGGCTCCGCCGGCGTCAACCGTCGGCCTGCATCCGGCGCGCCGATCGCAGGCGCAACCAGCCCAGCGACGACGAGCGCCCCGAGCGTTGTTGCAGCGATCAAACGAGTCTTGGACACGGTTATCCCCTTGGTTCGCCAACGGCCTATCATGATTCGATTGACCCATGCCACTGCCCCAATACACTTTGTGGAGGGAGTGTTGCAAACGGCCCACAATTATTTGCAGTCGCAATCGCTGAAGGTCGCAAACCGGCCATGCTTGCGGCCTACGCCATACCAACTATAGATGCCCTCCACTGTTTTATGCTCTCGACCAGGGAATAGCCGATGACCCGCCTGTTGCGCACCGCGTTTGTGGTTTCGCTCGTTCTGCCAATCGCTGCCTGTGGGGGTGGTTCGAAGGATCGTCCGCGCGGCGACCTTGCCGCCTCGCGGGTCACCACGATTGGCGTCAACAGCTATTTGTGGCGCGCCTCGCTCGACACGATCAGCTTCATGCCGCTGCTGCAGACCGATTCGAACGGTGGCGTCATCGTCAGCGACTGGTATGCCAACCCGGCCTCACCGGCCGAGCGGATGAAGGTGACGATCACCATCCTCGACCAGGACCTGCGCGCCGATGCGCTGCATGTCGCGGTGCTGCGGCAGATCAACCGCAACAGCCAATGGATCGACGCACCGGTGCGGGCAGCGACGGCACAGAAGCTGGAGGATATCATCCTGACGCGGGCACGCGATTTGCGGCGCGCGGCGATCGCTGGTTGATCGTCTGGTTTACACCTAAAACGGGGAAATACCCATGGCGTCGCGCTTCAACGCGCTGAAGGCCGACGCTGCCTGGCAGGCGATCTGGGAAGAGCGCCAGACCTTTGCCGCCGCCAGCGACAGCAACAAGCCGCGCAGCTATGTCCTTGAAATGTTTCCCTATCCATCGGGACGCATCCATATGGGGCATGTCCGAAACTATACGATGGGCGATGTGCTGGCACGCTATCGGCGGATGATGGGGCATGAAGTGCTCCACCCGATGGGGTGGGACGCCTTTGGCATGCCGGCCGAAAACGCCGCGATGGAAAAGGGCGTCCACCCCGGCAACTGGACCCGCGCCAACATCGCCAATATGAAGCGCCAGCTCAAGCAACTGGGCTTTGCGCTCGACTGGTCGCGCGAACTCTCGACCTGCGAGCCCGATTATTACGGGCATGAGCAGGCGATTTTCCTCGATATGTTCGCAGCAGGCCTGGTTTATCGTCGCGAATCGGCGGTGAACTGGGACCCCGTAGACATGACCGTGCTCGCCAATGAGCAAGTGATCGACGGGCGCGGCTGGCGATCTGGCGCGCTGGTCGAGCGGCGCAAGCTGAGCCAATGGTTCCTGAAGATCACCGACTTCGCCGACGAACTGCTCGATGGCCTCGGCGCGCTCGATCAGTGGCCCGACAAGGTCAAACTGATGCAGGAAAACTGGATCGGCCGCAGCCAGGGCCTCGCCTTCCGCTTCGCGCTGTCGGACAGTGGCACGGTCGAGGTGTTCACAACACGGCCCGACACGATTTTCGGCGCGAGCTTCGTGGCGGTTGCCGCCGACCACCCGATTGCGCGGGCGGTGGCAGAGCGCAACGTACAAGCGGCTGATTTCATTGAACAATGTCGCAAGGGCGGGACGACGGCTGCAGCGATCGAGACGCAGGAAAAGCTGGGCTTCGACACCGGGCTGACCGCAACGCATCCGTTCGATTCGAGCTGGCAGCTGCCCGTTTACATCGCCAATTTCGTGTTGATGGACTATGGTAGCGGCGCGGTGTTCGGCGTGCCAGCGCATGATCAGCGCGACCTTGATTTCGCACGCAAATATGCGCTCTCCGTCAAGCGCGTCGTCTCCGATGGCGATACCGATACCCCGATTTTCGACGGTGATGTGGCCTATACCGGGCCCGGCACGCTGGTGAATTCGCATTTCCTTGATGGGATGGACATTGAGGATGCCAAGCGCACCGTGATCCAGCGCGCCGAGGGCGAAGGCTGGGGCACAGGCCGCACCGTGTTCCGCCTGCGCGACTGGGGCGTCAGCCGCCAGCGTTACTGGGGCACGCCGATCCCGATCATCCACTGCGACGCTTGTGGCGCGCAGCCGGTGCCGCGCGACCAGCTGCCGGTGGTGCTGCCCGAGGATGTCAGCTTCGACATTCCCGGCAACCCGCTCGACCGCCACCCGAGCTGGAAGCATGTCGACTGCCCGACCTGCGGCGCAGCGGCACGGCGCGAGACCGACACGCTCGATACCTTTGTCAATTCATCCTGGTATTTCATCCGCTTCGCCAGCCAGCCCAAGGACAAGCCGTTCGACAAGGCCGAGGCCGAAAGCTGGCTGCCCGTCGGGCAATATATTGGCGGGGTCGAGCATGCGATCCTGCATCTGCTCTATGCGCGGTTCTGGACGCGCGCGCTCCAGCATATCGGCCAGCTCGATGTGGCCGAGCCCTTTGCCGGACTGTTCACGCAAGGCATGGTGACGCACGAGACTTACAAGTCTGCGGAAGGTGCGTGGCTTTCACCCGATGAGGTCGTACGCGAAGCGGATTTTGCCCATCAACTCGACGGCGGCGGCCCGGTGACGATCGGCCGCGTCGAGAAAATGTCCAAATCCAAGAAGAACACGATCGATCCCGAGCCGATCGTCGCACAATATGGCGCGGATGCGGTGCGCTGGTTCATGCTTTCCGACAGCCCGCCCGAGCGCGACCTGCCCTGGACCGAATCGGGCATCGAGGGCTGCTGGCGCTTCGTCCAGCGGCTATGGCGGCTGTTGCAATCAGAGGGTGCCGGAGAAGGGCGCGATGCCGCGCTCGACCGCAAGCTCCACCAGACGATTGCGGCGATTGGCGAGGACATCGAGGCGCTCAGCTTCAACAAGGCGGTCGCCCGCATCTATGACCTGACCAATGTCATCGAAAAATCGGCGCCATCGGCTTCGCGCACGGCCGCGCTGCGCGACTTGCTGAAACTCGTCGCGCCGATGGTCCCGCATCTGGCCGAAGAGGCCTGGGCAGCGATGGGTGGCGAGGGCTTGATCGCCGATGCGGCCTGGCCGGTGGTCGACCCGGCGCTGCTGATCGAGGACGAAGTGACCATCGCCTTTCAGGTCAACGGCAAGCTGCGCGACACGCAGCGCGTGGCCAAAGGCACCTCGCGCGAGGCGCTGGAAGCGATGGCGCTGGCCAATGCCCATGTGCAGCGCATATTGGACGGGTCTGCTCCTAAAAAGGTGATCGTCGTGCTCGACCGACTCGTGAACCTCGTCGCATGATCCGCCGGATGGGCCTTGTTGCGCTCGCGCTGGCCGCGTCGCTGCCCCTGGCGGGATGCGGGCTGCATCCGCTTTATGGCGGGGGCAGCGGTGGCAAGGTGGTCTCGCTGCTGGGGCAGGTAGAGGTCGGCCCGATTGAGGGGCAGGCGGGCTATCTCGTCAGCACCGCCGTGCGCGACCGGCTGTCGGCAGCGAAACCGGCCGCACCCGCCTATCGGCTGGAGGTGAAGCTCGACGACCGGATCATCGGCCTGGGCGTGCGGCGCGACGACACGATTACACGCGAACGACGCACCTTGCGCGCGCGCTATCAACTGATCGACCTGTCCAATGGCGCGGTACTGCTCGATGCTACCGCCGGGTCAGATGCGGGCGTGGACGTGGTCGGTTCGGAATATGCGACGATTGCGGCCGAGAACACCGCGCTTGAGCGGCTGTCCGAGACCGTTGCCGACCAGATTGTCGCGCGGATCGCGCAATATGCCGAACGGACGAGCCTGCCGGCCTCGTGAAGGCGAACCCCAACCAGCTGCGACAGGCGATCGACAGCGCCAGCCCGGCGATCCGGCTCTACCTGCTCTATGGTCCCGATGATTCGGGCGCACGCGAGTGGGCGATGCGGTTGGCGCGGGCGATGGGCCCCGACGCCGAACGCGTCGACCTGGACGGGGCGACACTGAAGGCCGATCCCGGGCGGCTGGCGGCGGAGGCGGCCTCGCTCTCGTTATTCGGCGGCGCCCGCTACATCCGCGTTACCGGCGTCGGCGAGGAAAGCCATGACGCCATTGCCGCGTTGCTCGACGCGGATTGTGCGGGCAACCCGGTGGTGATGATGGGCCCCACGCTCAAGGGTACGGGCAAGGTCGTCAAGCTGGCGCTGGCGGCGCCCAGTGCGATGTGTTTCGCCTGCTACCCGCCCGACGCCGCCGAGGGCGACCGGCTCGCCGCGACGATTGCCGGCGAGCATGGCATGCGGGCCAGCGGCGCCGTTGCGCACCGGCTGTTTGCCTCGAGCGGTGGCGACCGCGCGGTGCTGACGCGTGAAATCGAGAAGCTGGCGCTCTATCTCGATGCAGCCCCGGAACGGCCGATGACGCTGGACGAAGACGCGATCGACGCGATCGGTGCCGATCTGGGCGAGGGCGAGATGGCGCGCGCCATCGAGGCGGCGATCGACGGCAATGCGGCCGGCGTCGGCGTGGAGCTCGCCAAGCTGGCCGAGGCAGGCGTGTCGCCGATACCACTGATGCGCGGGCTCGTTCGCCGACTGATGACGATCGCGGAGCTGCGCGCTGAGGTGGATGGCGGCGCCTCCATCAACGACACGATCGAGCGGCACCGGATTTTCTTTCGGGAAAAAGCCAGTACGTCGAGAGCTTTACGCCAATGGAACCCGGTGCGGCTGAGTGGGGCAATCGACCATCTGCGGCAGGCCGAGCGCGCGATGATGGCGTCGGCCACTGCGGGTGTGGTGCTGGCCGAAGCCGCGTTTCTGGCAGTGGCGCGCGCGGCACGATCGCAACAGCGCTAGACTTGCTTTCCCTTTGACGGAATCGGTCCCCCGCGAGCGGGGAAGACCCGGGTTCCAGAGTGTCAGGGGCAGCAATCGGCCGCAGTCATTTACAACCCCGGACTGCTGCTTTCACATCGGCACGAAGCCGGTTCGACCCAACTGCAACCAGGTTTAGAGCTTGTCGCCGCTCAACCGCTGGCAGACCATGTCGAGCTGATCGAGCGTTGAATAGCCCAACGTCAGCGTGCCGCCCTTGGCGCTGAACGAGATGCGGACCGACAGGCCGAGCAGATCGGCGAGCTGATTTTCCAGCGCGGCGATATCGTGATTGGGCCCCTGCCCGCCCTTGCGATCACGGCGGCCATCATCGGGCTTGGCAGCACGGGCGAGCTTTTCGGTATCGCGCACCGATAATTGCTTCTCGACCACTTCACGCGCGAGCCCCTCGGCATCTGCTGCGCCGATGATGGCGCGGGCATGCCCCATGCTCAACTGGCCTTCAACGACCATCTTCTGGACTGGCACGGGCAGCTCAAGCAGCCGCATGAGATTGGCGACATGGCTGCGCGACTTGTGGACGATCTTGGCGAGCGCCTCTTGCGTGTGGCCATAGTCGCCGACCAGCCGGGCATAGGCCTCCGCCTCTTCGATCGCGTTGAGATCCTGGCGCTGAATATTCTCGACGAGCGCGACTTCGAGCGTCTCGGCATCATCAAAATCACGTATGATTACAGGAACTTCGTGCAGTCTTGCCCGCTGTGCCGCGCGCCAGCGGCGTTCGCCGGCGACGATCTGAAAGCCTTTGCCGAAGGGGCGCACGACGATGGGCTGGATCAGCCCGCGCAACGCGATCGAGCTCGCGAGCTCATCGAGTGCTGCTTCATCGAAGCGGCGGCGGGGCTGGCCGGGGTGCGGCGTGAGCGCGCCGACGGGGAGCATGCGCAGCCCGCTTGACGGCGTTGTGCCCGGTGCGACGGGTTCCTCGCGCTGAATATCCCCCATGAGTGCGCTGAGGCCGCGGCCAAGGCCGGGCCGCGGCTTGCGCAGGATGGGCGTGGCGCCGTCAGCGTGGGTCTCGTCGGTCATGGGGTCTCGTCGGTCATGCGGCTTGGGCGTCTCTTGGCGGCATTTTGGGCAAGCGGGCGATGAGTTCACGCGCGAGTGCGATATAGGCTTCCGAGCCCGGGCAGCGATGATCGTAGATGAGCGCCGGCAACCCATGGCTCGGCGCTTCGGACAACCGGACATTGCGCGGAATGACGGTATCGAACACGACCTTGCCAAGCACGGCGCGGACATCGTCGGACACCTGCTCGGTCAGGCGATTGCGGCGATCATACATGGTGAGCGCGACGCCGAGGATTGAGAGGCCCGGGTTGAAGCGCGTTCTGATTCGCTCAACCGTGTTGAGCAGCTGGCTGAGCCCTTCGAGCGCGAAAAATTCGCACTGCAGCGGCACCAGCAGCGAATCAGCGGCGACCATGGCGTTCATCGTCAGCAAGCCGAGCGATGGCGGGCAATCGATCAACACCACATCCCAGCGATCGGTTGCGCGCGAAAAGACCTTGTCGAGCCGGTGCGTGCGTTCATCGAATTCAACCAGCTCAATCTCCGCCCCCGACAGATCGACAGTCGCAGGGACGATATCGAGATTGGGGACGCGCGTGGGGATATAGCTTTCCTCAAGCGCTGCCTCCCCGACGAGGAGATCATAGGACGACCGGTCACGATCGGCGCGATTGATGCCGAGCCCGGTCGAGCAATTGCCCTGCGGATCGAGGTCGATCAGCAGGACACGCATGCCGGTTGCAGCGAGCGCTGTACCCAGATTGATCGCTGTCGTCGTTTTACCGACGCCGCCCTTCTGATTGGCAATCGCAATGCATTTCATCGGCGGGCGACACCCCTTGCGGTGATGATCAACGAACCGGGTTCGGTGATACTGTGTTCCACGTGGAACGACCCATGCCATGTCTCGCCGATTGCTGCCACCTCTTCCGGCGCCTGATGGCCATTTGGCAGCAGCCACAGGGTTTTTCTTGTGGATAAATGCACCGCCGCACGAAGCAGCGCGGGCAAAAGTGCCACGGCGCGCGCTGAAATGACTGAGGCGGTGCCGTCCAACTGCTCAATGCGGCAGGCAGCGACATGGACGCGATCGCTCAAAGCAAGCGCTTCGACCACATGCGCCAGAAAAGCGGCGCGCTTCTTGCGGGGTTCGACCAGCGTCACCGGACGATCGGTCAAGATGGCAACAACCATGCCGGGGAAGCCCGCACCGCTGCCGATGTCGATCCATAACCCGGGCGCGGC
>JBBQHG010000080.1:0-10985 GCA_038323755.1 Sphingomonadales bacterium | reverse complement strand
GCGTGCAGATGCACGGCGGCATCGGCATGACCGACGAATATGATATCGGTTTTTACATGAAGCGCGGTCGCGTTCTGGCAGAGATGTTCGGCGATGCCAATTTTCACGCCGACCAACTCGCGCGTGCAGCAGGCTATTGATGACCGACGAGATGGCTGAGCCCGATCCTACGCCCGCACAGCTCGCGGGCAATCTTGTCGATCTGTTGACGGTCGAGGAGATCGATACCGATCTGTATCGCGGCAAGCGGGGCAATGACGGGTTCGGCCGCGTATTTGGTGGGCAGGTGATCGCCCAGGCATTGCAGGCAGCACAGCAGTCCACCGAAGCCCCCAAGCAAGCCCATTCGCTGCATGCCTATTTCATGCGACCGGGCGCTGAAGAACATCCGATCATCTACCGCGTGGTCCGCGATTTCGATGGCAAAAGCTTTTCGACGCGGCGTGTTATCGCAACCCAAAAGGGCGTGCCGATCCTGAGCATGACCTGCTCGCTGCAAGTGCCGGAGGACGGGCTGTCGCATCAGGACACGATGCCCGACGTGCCACCGCCCGAAGACCTCACGTCCGACCGCGACCTCCGGCTCGCGATGCTCGACAAGATCCCCGAACGGTTCCGCGCCAATTTCATGCGACCGCGGATGGTCGATATCCGCCCGGTTTCCCCGCGCAGCTGGTTCAACCCGGTGATCCAGGATCCGCGCCAGAACAGCTGGTTCCGCGTTGTCGCGCCGATCGGGGACGACCCCGCCATGCACCGCGCCATCCTTGCCTATGCGTCAGACATGTCGCTGCTCGGTACCGCGACGCTGGCCCACGGTGTGAACTGGATGACACACAAGCTGCAGACCGCCAGCCTCGACCATACCGTCTGGATTCATGAGCCGTTCCGCGCCGATGAATGGTTGCTCTATGCCTGTGACAGTCCGTGGGCCGGGCATGCCCGCGGCTTCAACCGCGGCAAGATATTCGCGCGTGATGGCCGGTTGGTGGCAAGTTGCGCGCAAGAGGGTTTGATTCGCCTTAGGGAGTGAATGACATGACGTTGAGCGCCGATATCAGCGATTTCTCCCGCCGCGATTTCACCTTTGGCGGCAAGACCAAGCCAGTGCTGATGATCGGCGACCGGGGCCCTGCGGTGATCGTCATCCACGAAGTTTATGGCTTCACCCCGGCGCTTGCGCGCTTTTGCCGGTGGATCGCCGATGCCGGCATGCGGGCCTATGCCCCCATCCTGCTCGGCACGCCCGATGCCACCAATCCCGAAATCATCAAACGCAGCCGCCTGCTGCATCTGTGCATCAGCCGCGAATTCACGCTGTTTGCCGCCAATAAATCCAGCCCCATCGTCGACTGGCTTAAGCCCCTTGCGAATGAGCTTCACAAGGAATGCGGCGGTACCGGGGTTGGCGTCATCGGCATGTGCCTGACGGGCGGCTTTGCGCTGTCGATGGCGGTCGACCCCGTCGTGATGGCTCCTGTGTTGTCGCAGCCGGGCATGCCGGCCAACAAGCCCGGCGGGCTCGATATTTCCAAGGCTGATCTTGCCTGCGTTAAACAGCGCACAGTCGATGATGGACTCGAAATTCGCGGCTATCGTTTCGATAGCGATCCGCTGTCGCGGCCAGAGCGCTTCGAGACGCTGCGAACCACATTCGGCTCCGCTTTTACTGGCGTGGAGCTGGCAGATGATTGCGCCAATCCCGACAGTCCCTTGATGAAAGCCGGCAAGCCGCCGCACAGCGTGTTCACCGGTGATCTTATCGATGCGCCGAACGAACCCACCCGGCAGGCAGCCGACGCGGTGATCGCGTTCTTCCAATCCCGGCTCGCTGCCTGAACCTGAGCTATCTATCGCATTCAGCGACGCTACGGCTTGCCGCGCGTATGTCTTCATTACCCGATCCCCGGGTTGGAGATGTGTAATGCGTATCTTGAAAATAATGGCCGCTGCCGGGCTCGCGCTGTCGGCATTGACAATGGGGACTGCAGTGCAGGCCCACGATTATGACCATGGTCGCTATGGGGGCGAATACCGCAATCACCGCGACTACCGCTACGATCAAAGCCGCCATTATGGCTGGCAGCGTGGCTATGGCTATCGGAGTGGCTGGCGTGACCATCGCCGCTGCTGGACCGAATGGCGTCATCATCGCCGCATCACGATTTGCCGCTGAACGCGGTGGCGGGGAGGCGTCACGCCTCTCCGCCGTTAATGCCTGATGACCTCGATCGCTGTGCGAGCAACGCGAACCGCTAAACCGCCGTGCGACCATATTCCTGTTTTGTCACCGGATGGCTCGATGAGAGCCCGCCATCAACGGCGATCGCCTGTCCGTTGACATAGCTTGCATCGTCGGAGGCGAGAAAGGCGGCTACGTTGGCGAGTTCTTCGGGCTGGGCGCCGCGTCGCAGTGGGTTCAACCGACCGACGCGGTCCATCTTGCCAGCGTCACGGGCGTAATCGAAGGTTGGTTTGGTCATGCCAGTTTCGGTCAACCCAGGGCAGATCGCGTTGACGCGCACATTGGAGCCCGCGAGCTGCTGGGCTGATACCATGGCAAGGTTGATCACACCGGCCTTGGACGCCGAATAGGCGGGAGATCCGGCCCCTGAGCGAATACCGGCAACGCTCGCCGTCAACACGATCGCCCCGCCGCCCCGTTCGGCAATCTTGGGTGCGGCGTGCTTGATAGCGAGATAGGGCCCGATCAGGTTGACGCGCAGTACCTCGGTAATCAGTGCGACATCGGTATCGAAGATATTGGCCATGCCGCCGGAAATGCCGGCATTGGCGAACATGATGTCCAGCCCGCCAAAGCTGCTGACGGCAAGCGCGACGGTTTTTTCCACATCCGCCTCAAGCCCGGCATCCATCTGGATCGGGATCGCTGTGCCGCCAGCCTCGTTGATCAGCTGGGCGGTTTCGTGCGCGCCATCGCTCAGATCGGCGCAGATCACCTTGCCACCTTCGCTGGCGAACAGGATCGACGTTGCGCGGCCAATCCCCGAGCCTGCGCCGGTGACGATGATCGATTTATCGGTGAAACGTGCCATAATATTTTCTCCTAAATCGTCACGCCGCCGTCGATGACGATCGTCTGGCCGGTCATGAAGGCGCTGGCCTTGCTGGCAAGAAAGACGACTGCGCCGGCAATCTCCTCGGGCTCGCCGATGCGGCGGAGCGGCGTGGTCGCGTTGCGCGCCTTTACGGCTGCTTCGTTCTCCCAAAGCGCACGGGCGAAATCCGTTCGGATCAGGCCGGGCGCGATGCAATTGACGCGAACATTGAACGGCCCGAATTCATGCGCCAAGTTGCGCGCGAGCTGCATGTCAGCGGCCTTGGAAATCGCATAGGCGCCAATGATCGGCGTGCCTCTGATCCCGCCGATCGACGAAATGATGATGATGCTGCCATCGCCGCGCTCTCGCATTTCCGGCGCCACCATTGCGATCAGCCAGTGGTTGGAGACGATATTGTTGTCGAGGATCTTGCGAAACTGATCGTCCGCGATTCCCTCCTGCGGGCCGTAATAGGGATTGGAGGCCGCGTTGCAGACAAGGATGTCGACCTGCCCGAATACGGCGCGGGTTTCGTCGACCAGATGCTGGAGCCCGGCCTTATCGGAGATGTTGGCCGCGACCGCGATTGCGGTCCCCTCGCCAAACTTGCCGTTGATCTCTGTGGCGACCTCATCGCACGCGTCTTGCTTGCGGCTGGAAATGACAACCTTGGCGCCATGTTCGGCGAGTTCCCAAGCGCTTGCCTTGCCGATCCCGCGCGAGGACCCGGTGATGATGGCGACTTTGCCCGATAGGTCGAACTGACTCATGATATTTCCCTTCGGCTCACCTCCCGCATGCGGGAGCAGGATTAGGCCCCTGCCCGTTTCGCAAATGCCCAGGCCGCCGATGCCAATGGCCCGACACGCTCTGCGGTTTTGGCCGCCTGCGCGCTGGAGGCGGTGCCGTCGACAATGCGCTTCTTGATGCCCTGGACGATGCCGGTCAGGCGGAACAGATTATAGCTGAAATACCAGTCGAGCTGCGGCACGCCGTCCCTAGCTGTGGCGGCGCAATAACGCTCGACCATCTGCTCGATCGTCGGGATACCGGTCTCCGGCCCTGCCAGTCCCATCACCCCCGAACGGCCCTCGGGCTGCGTGACCCAGTTCATCAGGAAATAACTGAAATCAGCGAGCGGATCGCCGAGCGTGGACAGCTCCCAATCGAGCACCGCGATGACACGCGCCTCACTGGCGTGGAAAATCATGTTGTCGATGCGGTAATCGCCATGGACGACCGAGACGCGGTCCTGCGTTGGCAGCGTGCGGGGGAGCCATTCAATCAGCGCCTCGACCTCCGGCATATGCTCGGTTTCTGAGGCGCGGTACTGCTTGGTCCAGCGCGCGACCTGGCGCTCGAAATAATTGCCGGGCTTGCCATAGTCGCCCAGCCCTGCCGCCACATGATCGGTGTTGTGGAGCTGCGCGAGTGTGTCGCACATCGCGTTGTAGATGGCGGTGCGCTCAGGCGGACTCTTGTCGGGCAGCGAGCCGTCCCAGAAGTTGCGACCCTCGACCAGTTCCATGAGGTAGAACATCGACCCGATCACTTCGGGGTCAGCGCACAGGCCGTAAGGGGTCGGGACCGGGAAGCCGGTGGGGTGGAGGCCGGCGATCAATTTATATTCACGGTCAACCGCGTGGGCGCTGGGGAGCAGCTTGCCGAAGGGCTGGCGGCGCAGGACATAGGCCTTGCGGCCGGCATCGACGCGGTAGGTGGGATTGGACTGGCCGCCCTTGAATTTGCTGAGTGACACCGGACCATCGATGCCGGGGAGATTGGCCTTCATCCAGGCGGCGACGGCGGTGCCGTCAATGGGATCATCGGCGGGGACGGGGATGGTGCCGACCATCGTGATGTCAGCACCGTCGGTGGTTTCGGCCGGCATCAGTTGAACTCGATAACCGAGCGAACGGTGTCGCCGGTGCGGAGTTTGTTTATCGCTTCGTTTACACCATCGAGGGTTATCCGTTCGGCGACCATGGTGTCCAAATCCAACTTTCCATCAAGGTAGAGCTGCACCAGCCGGGGCATGTCGATGGGGAAGCGGGTGGAACCCAACAATGAGCCTTGCAGCTTCTTGCCGGTGAGGAAGCTGGGCCCGGGCAGGCTGACCATGTTGCCCGGTGCGATCATGCCGAGGATCGTCGCGGTGCCGCCGCGCTTGAGGAGCGCCCAGGCGAGTTCAGCGGTGTTGGGGCGCCCCACGGCTTCAATCGCGTAATCGACGCCGCCGCCGGTTAACGCCATGATTTTCTTGGCAAGATCAGCATCATTGGCATCAAAACTATGCGTCGCGCCAAGCCGTTCGGCGAGCGCGCGCTTGTCGGCGACGGGATCAATCGCGATGATCTGACCGGCGCCCGCGATCTTGGCGGCGTTGATGGCGGACAAGCCGATGCCACCGCAGCCGATGACCGCGACCGTCTCCCCCGAACGCAGGCGGCTGTCATTGAAGATCGAGCCCGCGCCGGTGATGACCGCGCAGCCGAGCAACGCCGCGCGATCAAGCGGCATCTCCTTGGCAATCGCGACACAGGCGTTTTCATGGACGAGCATCATCTCGGCGAAGGCGGAGAGGTTGAGGAAGGGCGCGAGCGGGGTGCCATCAGCCAACGCAATGCGCGGCTCGGCACCCTTGGGACGACGGGTCGACGGATCGACGCACAGCGAGGGGCGGCCAGTGACGCACATCTCGCAACTGCCGCAAAAGACAGTGAAAAACGTGATGACATGATCGCCGACCTTGAGCCGGGCAACATCGCTGCCGACCGCTTCGACGATGCCGGCTGCCTCATGCCCCGGCACCGTCGGCATCGGGTGCGGGAAGCTGCCCTCGATGAAATGCAGGTCGGACCGGCAGACGCCACAGGCGACGGTGCGGATGAGCACTTCGCGCGGGCCGGGCTTCGATATCTGGATATCTTCGATGACCAGATCGGTCTTGGGTTCGTAGAGGACGGCGGCTTTCACTTAACATCTTCCTTCGTCACCCCGGACTTGTTCCGGGGTCCACCGCGCCTCAACGGCGGAGGCGCGGGTGGATGAGTGGCCCCCGGCACGAGGCCGGGGTGACGGTTGCGGATCAGCGCCGCACCATTTCCTTGGCCGCTACCGCCGCTGGCAAATCAGCATATTTGCCGAACTCATTGCGGGCAATGGCGCGGTTGTGGACTTCATCCGGACCGTCGGCGAAGCGCAGCGTGCGCATCGCGGCCCAGGCATGGGCGAGGTGGAAATCGTCCGACACGCCGCCGCCGCCATGCGCCTGGATCGCATCGTCGAGGATCGACAGCGCCATGTTGGGCGCTGCCACCTTGATCATCGCGATTTCCTGCTGCGCGCTCTTGTTGCCGGCCTTGTCCATCATGTCGGCAGCCTTGAGGCAGAGCAGGCGCGTCATCTCGATATCGATGCGCGCCTTGGCGATGCGCTGTTCCCAGATCGAGTGATCGGCGATGCGCTTGCCGAACGCCACACGCGTGAGCAGACGCTTGGCCATCGCCTCGATCGCGACTTCAGCGACGCCAATGGTGCGCATGCAGTGGTGGATGCGGCCCGGCCCGAGGCGCCCTTGCGCGATTTCGAAGCCCCTGCCCTCGCCGAGCAGGCAATTTTCGACCGGCACGCGGACATCCTTCAGCTCAACCTCACCATGGCCGTGCGGGGCGTGATCATAGCCATAAACGCTGAGCATGCGGCGGATGGTGACGCCGGGGGCGTCCATCGGCACCAGAATCTGGCTTTGCTGGCTGTGGCGCGAGCCTTCCGGGTTGGTCTTGCCCATGACGATGGCGATCTTGCAGCGTGGATCACCCACACCCGACGACCACCATTTGACGCCGTTGATGACATAATGATCGCCATCACGGACCATGCTGGTTTCGATGTTGGTCGCATCCGACGAGGCGACGGCAGGCTCGGTCATCAGGAAGGCCGAGCGGATTTCGCCATTCATCAGTGGGCGGAGCCACCGCTCCTTCTGCTCGAGCGTGCCGTAGCGGTGGAGCACTTCCATATTGCCGGTATCCGGCGCGGAGCAGTTGAAGCACTCGCTGGCCCAGCCGATCTTGCCCATCTCCTCGGCGCAGAGTGCATATTCGAGGTTGGTGAGCTGGGTGCCTTCGAATTCAAAACTATCATCGACATGCTGCTGGCCCGAATGCGGCGGCATGAAGAAATTCCACAGCCCGGCTTCCTTGGTCTTGGCCTTCATATCCTCGATGACCGGGATGACCTTCCAGCGTTCGCCCTCATGGCTTTGCTGTTCGTAGATTTCGTTGCGCGGGCGGATTTCGCGATCGATGAAGTCCTTCACCCGATCCCGAAAATAGGTTTCGCGTTCGCTTAGCGTGAAATCCATGACGCATCCTTCCCTAGGGGCTGTTTGCACCTCGCTTAGACCGTACCGCGTATTCGGTAAAGCCGCCGCGCGCGCTCTTTCGTCTGCAATTGCCGCTCCAAAGCCCGCTGTTGCAACCATGTGAAAAAGGACTGTTTCTTCGAAAAGATGCTGTTAAGCTCCGCCGATGGAGGCTGTGGGGACAGTAGAAACGGGGGACGACGGAAGCACGAAGCGCTTCCGTGCGAAGCGTGATGCGATCCTTGCTGCCGCATCCCAGGCGATCAACGAGCAAAGCGCCAAGGGCATGACCTTTGCCGATGTCGCGCGCCGCGTGGGGCTCAACACCACAAGCGTGACATATTATTTCAAGCGCAAGGAAGATCTTGCCGCCGCCTGCTTCGAATATACGCTGGAACAGCTGCAGGACATGCTGGCCGACGCCATGACGCAGCCAACGCCCGAACAACGCGTGGCACGCTATCTGGCGCTCAATATGGACCGGCTGGCGCGGATCAATCGCGGCGAAGCGACATCCTTTGCCGTGCTGTCGGACCTGCGCGCCATGGAGGAGCCAGTGCTGAGTCGGCTGATGGCCGGCTGGCGCGATGTGTTTCGCCGAACGCGTGCATTATGGGGACCGGCCGAAACACGGGCCGAAACCGACCTGAACGGCGCACGCGCCCATGTGCTGCTGGAAAACACCTTCTGGTTGCCGGTGTGGCTAGGGCGGTATGATGCTGACCAGTTCGACCGTGTCGCCGACCGGTTGATGGCGGTATTCACCCACGGCATTGCAGCCGATGGCGCGCGCTGGGCGCCAGAACGGATAGAGCTGGAGGAAATCGAGGCGGAGCCTGGCCGCGAGGCGTTTCTGCTGGCGGCCACCCGGCTGATCAACGAACTCGGCTATCGCGGGGCTTCTGTCCAGAAGATCGCATCGCAGCTCAACGTGACCAAGGGCAGCTTCTACCACCATCTCGATGCCAAGGATGATCTGGTGATCGCCTGCTACAAGCGCAGCCTGGATGCGATTGCCGATGCGCAGCGCTTGGGCGAGCAGCAGGCCGGCAGTTACTGGCACCGCTTGTCCAGCGTCATTTCCACGCTGCTCGATATTCAGTTTTCGGAACGCGGGCCATTGATGCGGACGACGGCCTTGTCGGGCCTGCCGCTGGGCGTGCGCAGCGCGATGGTCGCGCGGTCCAACCGGATTGCACGGCGTTATGCGGCGATGATGAGCGACGGCATCGCCGAAGGATCGATCCGCGCGATCGACCCGCTGGTGGCGGCGCAAACGCTGATGGCGCTGCAGAATGCGGCGTTCGACATGCGCAAATGGGCGAGCACGATGCCGCGCGACAGGGCGGTGGCCTTTTACGCCTCCACGCTGTGCTTTGGCATGTTCGACAACCGGATTTTGTCGATTTAATTTTATGTTTCCAAGCGAAGCACGCGCACGGGTCTAAGCGCGCCGGCCAGGGTCGGGGATTGCCGGAGTCAGCGCCCGGAGCCCGGGGCTCCCACCTTCGCGGGAGAACAGCTGGGCAAGGCGTGGCCGAACGTTTAGAGCCCGGCGCGCCGCTTCATCAACACACCGGCGCGCCAGTAATGGAAGATCGCCCAGGGCGTCGCCAGCACGATCGACAGCAACGCGTAGCGCAGCGACTCCGTGCCGAAGCGCGGCTCAAGCATGTCGCTGATCAGCCCGACCGCGGTCGGCCCGATGCCGAGACCGATCAGGTTGATGACAAGCAAGGTGATCGCCGCCCAAACCGCGCGCATCTTCACCGGTGCCTCCTCCTGGATCAGCGCAAAGGTTGGGCCGAGATAGCTGGACGAGAAGAAATAGGAGACGATCAGCGCGATGAAGCCAAAGGTGAAATCGGTCGACAGATAGAAGATGCAGGCCAGCGGCAGCGCGATCGTCTTGAAAACCGCCACCATCCACGCCTGCATGTGGCGACCGTGCTTGCGGCCAAGCGAATCCGCGATGCGCCCGCCACCGACGCCCGCAATCGCACCGACAATGGCAATGGTGGGCGCGAGCTTGAGCGCGATGGTCAGCATCGACAGCCCGAAGGAGCGCTGGCTGAGCGAGGGCAGGAACGAAGCGAGCGCATAGCCAACCAACGAGGTGACGGTGACAGCCATGACGAGATGCACCGCGACCGGATTGGCCACCATGCTCATAAAGCCATCGGCCACGCTCGGGCGATCGCTGGTCTGCGGTACATTGCCCGGTTCAGACAGGCCACGGCGCGGCTCCACCACGAACAGGCGGACGATGATGGCGAGGATAATGCCCGGGATTCCAACCGCGGCCAGCGCGAGCCGCCAGCCGAACATCGAGGCAATGGTGCCGCCGATCATTGTGCCGAAACCGCCGCCAAGCACCACGCCCGTGGCATAGATGGCCATCGCGCTGGAGCGCTTTTCGGGTGGGTAGAGATCTGCGATCATCGAGTGGCTCGGTGGGCTCGACCCCGCCTCGCCAATGCCGACGCCGACGCGGAAGGCGAGCAGCTGGACGAAGTTTTGCGCGAGGCCCGACATCGCCGTCATCGCGCTCCAGATGGTGAGCGATACCGCAATGATGTTGCGACGATTGCGGTGATCCGCCAGCCACGCGACCGGAATGCCAAGCGTGGCGTAAAGCAGCGCAAAGGCCAACCCCTGCAGCAGGCCGAGCTGCGTGTCTGACAGGTGCAGGTCCTTCTTGATCATCTCAAGCAGGATCGTGAGGATGTAGCGATCCATGAAGCTGAAGAAATAAACGATCGTCAGCAGGGCGAGCGTGAGGCTGCGCCGCCGGATCGCCCTGGCATCGGCGGACTCAGCGGTTGCGACGGCGGGGGTGGTGCTGGACATGGAGCGCAGGCCGATCATCTGAACCGGCATCTGGGCCGGATATGAAAAGACCCGCCGCCCGGGGATAACCGGACGGCGGGCCGCTTCAGGATAACGCGATCACGTCAGAACTTCTGGGTGACGCCGAACTTTGCAGTCAAGCCGAGCGGCGATGCCGTGAACGGATCGTAGTTGAAGTCGAGCCGTGCAAATGGCGGCTGCTGGTCCAGGAAGTTCAGGACCGACAGCGAGATCGTCGTCTTGGTCGGCAGATTGATGCGGTAGGTGAAATCAAGCGTTCCGAACGACCCGATATTCTTGCCTGCCGTGACCGCCGTGCCAGCCAGTGCCCCGGTATTGGGCCCGAAGATGGCAGCGCCGCGCTGATCGGTATAACCATCGACATAGTTATATTGCAGGCGGACATTGTGGATGCCCAGATCAGCCTGGAGGTACACATTGCCCTTCAGCTGCGGCAGCGGATAGGCGCTCGTCTGGAAGTTGAGCTGACCGACACCGTCAAACGCCGGCTGGACGACAATGCCCTCAACCGTGATGTCTTTGGTCTTGTAGTTGAGGATATAGGTGCCGTTGACGCCCAATACGACCGCCGCTTCGCTGACCGGGAACTTCAGCTGTCCCTGGAAATCGATGCCAGAGGTGCTGACATTGGCGCTGTTGATGATATTCGTCGTCAGGCGCTGGACGTTGCCGACACCGCAGCCTGC
>JBBQHG010000079.1:0-11111 GCA_038323755.1 Sphingomonadales bacterium | reverse complement strand
GTTTGTCGCCGCGCTCGTTTTGCGCAACACCGTCACCAAGGGCGCATCATCGGGCTTTATGATGGAAATGCCCAAATACCAGATGCCGCGCGTGCGTGACATTGCGCAGGGGCTGTGGGGCCGGGTCGTCATCTTCCTGCGCCGCGCGGGCACGATCATCCTTTATTCGACGATTGCGCTGTGGCTGCTGCTGAGCTTCCCCAAGCCGCCCGTCGGCAGCCCGATTTCGCCGGTCAATTATTCAGTCGCTGGGCGCATCGCCAATGGTCTCGCCGTGGTGCTCAAGCCGATCGGCTTCGACCGCGACATTGCGCTCGCGCTGATCCCCGCGATGGCGGCGCGCGAGGTGGCAGTGGCAGCACTCGGCACCGTTTATGCAATCGACAACCCGGACGCCGACTCGGGGCAAAAGGCGCTTGCTGCCAATCTGCGCACGCATTGGTCGCTGCCGACCGCGCTCGCCTTTTTGATGTGGTTCGTGTTCGCGCCGCAGTGCATTTCAACCATCGCGGTGACGCGGCGCGAGACCAATAGCTGGCGTTGGCCGGCATTTATGGTGAGCTATTTGTTCGTGCTGGCATATGTCGCCGCCGGGGCTACATACTGGGCTGCAATCGGACTCGGACTTTAGGAAGAAGACTATGGCGGGCAGCGTCAACAAGGTGATCATCGTCGGCAATCTCGGGCGCGACCCCGAGAGCAAGACGTTCCAGAATGGCGGCAAGGTGGTGAACCTGCGCATCGCCACGTCTGACAACTGGAAGGACAAGAACACCGGCGAGCGCAAGGAAGCGACCGAATGGCATTCGGTGGCGATCTTCAACGAAGGCCTCGCCAATGTGGCGGAACGTTATCTGCGCAAGGGCAGCAAGGTCTATATCGAGGGCGCGCTCAAGACCCGCAAATGGCAGGATGCGAGCGGCAATGACCGCTACTCGACCGAAATCGTGCTGCAGGGCTTCAACTCGGTGCTGACGATGCTGGACGGCGCACCCGGCGCCGGTGGCGGCTCGGGCGGCGGCTCGGGTGGCGGTGGCGGCGACTGGGATGGCGGCCGCGATGATTTCGGCGGCGGATCGAGCGCACCCCGCGGCGGCGGTAGTGGTGGTGGCAATCGCGGCGGCGGTGGTTTCGGTGGCGGAAACACCGGCGGCGGCGGCTTTCCCGACGATCTCGACGACGACGTGCCGTTCTAAGGACCTATCGCCGCAGCAGGAACACCGCATGCTCAGCGAGGAAATTCGCCGCAGCCGACGTGGTGGCCTTGCCGTCCGACAGGAACCACGCGCCCTCCACCGTCACCCCGCGTTCCTTCACAAAGGCGCGGAAATCATCGACGGTGACATGGTGGATATTGGGGGTGTCATACCAGCGCTCGGGCAGCAGCCGGGTCACTGGCATCCGCCCGCCCCAGAGCAGCGACGCACGCACGCGCCAATGCGCGAAATTGGGGAAGGACACAAACGCCTGCCGCCCGATCCGCAGCAGGTGATCAAGCACCTTGTCGGGCGCGCGCGCGGTCTGCAGCGTCTGGCTGAGGATCGCATAGTCGAAGCTCGCGTCGGGATAATCGGCCAGGTCGCGATCAGCATCGCCCTGCACCACCGATAGCCCGCGCGCGACCGCGGCGGCGACATTGCCGGCATCGATCTCCAGCCCGCGCGCATCGACGCCGTTATTGTCGCGCAACGCCGCCATCAGCGCCCCGTCGCCGCACCCGATATCAAGCACGCGCGTGCCAGGCGCGACATTGCCGGCGATGATCGCAAGGTCAGGGCGGAGTGTCATTCGATCTCGCAAATTCTCGTCCCGTTCGATTCGAGCGAAGTCGAGAAAACTGCCAAAAGCGCTGCGCAGGGTATCTCGACTGCGCTCGACACGAACGGTGAAGGGGAGAAGAAATCGTGGTTCACGCCACCGACCTCAAAAAGCCATCGACCACGCGGTTCAACTCGGGTGATTCAAGCAGAAACGCGTCGTGGCCATAGGGGCTCGACAGCTCGACAAAACTCGCCGCCGCGCCGCTGGCGTTGAGCGCGTGGACGATGCTGCGCGATTCCGCCGTCGGATAAAGCCAGTCGGTGTCGAAGCTGACCAGGCAGAAGCGCGCCCGTGTCGCGCGAAAGGCGTTGGCGAGCATCCCGCCATGTTCCTCGGCCAGATCGAAATAGTCCATGGCGCGCGTGATATAGAGATAGGAATTGGCATCGAACCGGTCGACGAAGCTGATCCCCTGGTGCCGCAGATAGCTTTCGATCTGGAAATCGGCATCGAAGCCGAAGCTCTTGGCCTCGCGCGCCTGCAAGCGTCGCCCGAACTTCTCGGTCAGCCCCGCTTCCGACAGATAGGTGATGTGCGCTGCCATCCGTGCCACCGCGAGGCCGGCCGTCGGCGGCTCGCCGCTCGCATAATAATCGCCGCGCTGCCAGCGCGGATCGGCCATCACCGCCTGCCGCCCGACTTCGTGAAAGGCGATGTTCTGCGCGGTGTGGCGCGCGGTCGAGGCAATCACCACCGCCGCGCGGACGCGGTCAGGGAAAGTAGCGGGCCAGCTCAGCGCCTGCATCCCGCCCATCGATCCGCCGACCACGGCGCGCAATACGCCCACGCCGAGATGATCGAGCAGCATCGCCTGCGCGCGCACCATGTCGCGGATGGTGATGACGGGAAAGCCCATGCCCCAGGGGTGGCCGGTGGCGGGATTGGTGCTGGCAGGGCCCGATGAGCCCATGCAACTGCCAAGCACATTGGCGCAGATGATGAAGTGTCGCGCGGGATCGATCGGCTTGCCGAGCCCCACCATCCGCATCCACCAGCCGGGTTTGCCGGTGAGCGGGTGATCGCTCGCGACATGCTGGTCGCCGGTCAGCGCGTGGCAGATGAGGATCGCATTGCTGCCATCGGCATCCAGCGCGCCATAGGTTTCATAGGCGATATCGACAGGCGCCAGCGCGCCGCCACCGTCGAGCCGCAAGGGGCCCGGCAGGGTAACGGTGCGGCTGAGCCCGAAACGCTGGTCGTCCGACATGGACGGGGCGCTAGGGCGGGGCGGCTTGCCTTGTCAATGCAAGCGCACAAGGGCTATGCGCGGCGCATGTCCGCTCCCACCCCCGCTCCCCGCCCCAAAGACTGGGTCATGGCCATCGCGCCCTATGTCCCCGGTCGCTCGACCGCCGACGACGGGCGAAAGCTCGTCAAGCTCTCCGCGAACGAGAATCCGCTGGGGACGAGCCCGCACGCGCGCGCCGCCTTCGATGCGGCGGACCGGTCGCTCGATCGCTACCCCGATCCGGGCGCGACCATCTTGCGCGAGGCGGTCGCCGAAAAATATGGCCTCGATCCGCTGCGCGTGATCTACGGCACCGGATCCGACGATGTGCTGCATCTGGCGGCGGGCGCCTTTGCCGGACCCGGTGACGAGGTGATCTTCGTCCATTACGGCTTTGCGGTGTACGAGATCGCCGCGCGCCGCGTCGGCGCCACCCCGGTGGTTGCGCCCGACACGGATTATGCGACCGATGTCGATGCCATCCTTGCGTGTGTGACCGAGCGCACCCGGATTGTCTTCCTCGCCAACCCCAACAACCCCACCGGCACCTTCACCCCGCGCGCCGAAATTGCCCGGCTGCACGCGGCGCTGCCCAAGACTGTGCTGCTGGTGATCGACCAGGCCTATGCCGAATATATCGACGCCGAGGAGGATGACGCCGGCCTCGCGCTGGCGATGACCGAGAGCAATGTGCTGATCACGCGGACCTTCTCCAAGATTTACGGGCTGGCGGCGGAGCGGATCGGCTGGGGCTATGGCGCCGCGCCGCTGATCGAGGCGATGCACCGCATCCGGCTGCCCTTCAATGTGACGACGGCGGGCCAGCTGGCCGCAGTGGCAGCGCTTGGCGATACTGATTTTGTCGACAGCGCCCGCGCCCACAACGCGACCTGGCGCGCCTGGCTGGCGGATGCGGTTGCCTCGATGGGCAATCATGGTCTCCGTGCCGTCCCGTCAAAGGCCAATTTCCTGCTGGTGCTGTTCGAAGGCGCGGTAACGGCAGAGGCGGCCTATAAGGGGCTGATGGAGCGCGGCTATATCGTTCGCTGGCTGCCCGGGCAGGGCCTGCCACACGGCCTGCGCATGACGATCGGCACCGAGGAGGAGACGCGCGGGCTCGCCGCTGCCCTGCGCGATATCATCGAGCCCGTGGGCTGATGCTGCCTTTCGCGCGCGTGACCATCATCGGGCTTGGGCTCATCGGCTCGTCGATTGCCCATGCCGTTCGCGCCAACATGCCGACAGTGCGGCTGACGGGCCACGATGCCGATGCCGATGTCCGCGCGGTGGCTGACCGGTTGCAGCTGTGCGATGACATTGCCGACACGGCAGGCGCGGCGGTAATCGATGCCGATCTCGTCATCCTGTGCGTGCCCATCGGCGCGATGGCGGCAGTGGCGGACGCAATCCGCGCCGATCTTCCCGCCGATGCGATTGTCAGCGATGTCGGCAGCTGCAAGGAAGAGGTCGCGCGGGTGCTGGTCGAAGGGCTGCCGGGCGCCGTCATCGTGCCCGCGCACCCGGTTGCGGGCACTGAGCGATCGGGCCCCGAGGCGGGCTTTGCCACGCTGTTCCAGGGCCGCTGGTGCATCGTCACGCCGATTGAAGGCATGCCCGGGTCAGCGACCGAACGGGTCAGCGAATTCTGGCGCCGGATGGGTGCCAATATCGAGACGATGGCGCCCGATCATCATGACCGCGTCCTCGCCGTGACCAGCCATTTGCCGCATCTCATTGCCTATACCATCGTCGGCACCGCCTCCGATCTCGAGGAAGTAACGCAGTCCGAGGTGATCAAATATTCAGCCGGCGGCTTCCGCGACTTCACCCGCATCGCCGCGTCGGACCCGACGATGTGGCGCGACGTGTTCCTCTCAAACCGCGAGGCGGTGCTCGACATGCTCCAGCGCTTTTCGGAGGATCTGTCGCAGCTTCAGCGCGCGATCCGCTGGGGCAAGGGCGATGAATTGTTCGACCTGTTCACGCGCACCCGCGCGGTCAGACGGAGCATCATCGAACAGGGCCAGGACGACGCCGCACCTGACTTTGGGCGTACGCACGAATAAGGGCTGGCCGGAATTAAGGGCGTGCAACGCTTTCCGCCGTGATCGAAACAGCCGGTCCTTTAGTCCCCGATTCGTGAAGGCGCACATCGGCCATTGCGCCTCACCATCCAGAACAGCCCGCCTATCGACAGCCCCAGGAAGACGCCCATGGTGCCGCCCTGCACATAATCGGGCAGGTGGCGGTTTGCCATCATCGGCAGCAGCAATGCCGGCATGATCGCCGGACCGATGACGAGCGGTAACAAGCGGGCTCCGGGGTTCTTGTCCATGTCCAGATACTCCCCGGCAATCAGGCAATTTGATGCCATGTAAGATGCGCGCGATCAAGGGGACTGGATCGCCGCTATCCCCGGATAATCGCTGCTAATCCAGCACATTGATCGCGGCATGCACCCACGCCTCGATCTCCTCGCGCGGCAGTTTCGCCGGAATGCGCTCGCCAAAGCGAAACGTCACGACACCCGGCAGTTTCGGGCCGTGCTTGGGCCAGACATCGCCGGAATTGATCGCAATCGGCACCACCGGCAGGCCGAGCACCCGGTAGAGCCCGGCAAAGCCTGATTTGAGCGGCGGTTTTTCGCCCGCTGCTACCCGTGTGCCTTCTGGAAAGATAATCACCGACCGCCCTTGATCAAGCGCGATCTTCGCCTCGCGCATCATCTGGCGCAGGGCAGCGGAGGAGGCATCGCGGTCCACCACGATCGCGCCATATTGCTGAACCGCCCAGCCCCAGACCGGGATCGACGCAAGCTCGCGCTTGATGACGAACACCGGGTTGCCGAGCGTCAGGCACAGCTCCAGCGTTTCGAACATGGCATGGTGCTTGGCGGCGTACAGCGTCGGCTCGGGCGAGACGCCGCCGTCATAATGGCTGGTGATGCCGAGCGCCCAGTGCGCGCAAAATCGGTGATAGCGCGACCAGAGATGGACATTGGCCACGAGCATGCGGTGGCCGAACAGCGCCGAGACCACCGTGCCGAGCACAATCGGCACCGATCCGAGATAGAAAACCAGCATGAACAACAAGGTTCGCAGCCACGCGATCATGCGCCGATCCCCAGCCACAGCGCGACCCGGCGGACGAGATATTTGTTATATTCGGCGAGTAAAAGCAGCACCCGAGGCGATCCGGCCACGCCTTCGCCGATCACCGTTACGCCGGGGCCAAGCGCATAGGTGAGCTCAAGCCGGGCGCGGCGGACGTGCCAGTCCGATGTCACCAGGCGCACCGATTTATAACCATGGCGGCGTACCCAGGCGCGCGTTTCCTCGGCATTGGAGCGGGTGTCGACTGCTTCATTGCCCAGATCGATGCAGCAAGCGAACCAGCCGGGCGCGGTGTGATATTCGAGCGCCAGGTCGATCGGTCGCACACCCGGCGCCACGCCGGTCACCAGCATCCGCTGGGCAGCATGGGCTTTCAGCAGCGCGATGCCGCGATCGATGCGGCCGGGCCCGCCGGTCGGCACGACGATCGCGTCGGTGTGCTGGTTGTCGACCGGACCGGGTAGCGTCAGCATGAACCAGGCAAAGCCCAGCAACCACGCCGTCGCGGCCAGCACGAGGGTGCGCCTGATCATAATATCTGCCTGAGCGCGCCCAGCACGGCGAACCGTGCCGCTACCGTTGCCAGCAGTGCAAAGAGGATCGGCATGCCCGCGAGCAGCACCCAATCGCGTTCCGACAGCGCAATGCCGCCCAGCAGATCGGAGCCGAGCCCCGATAACTGGCTGCCGACAAAGCCGATCGTCAGCATAGCCAGCGCGGTGCCAGCAAGACCGCCGTACAACGTGTCGAGCGCGATGCGGCGCTGGAACAGGCGCGCGACCTGCATGTCGGTCGAGCCGAGCATGTGCAGCACCTCAATCGTTTCATGATGGGTGTCGAGCCCGGCGCGGCCGACGAGCAGGACCACGGCCGCCGTCGCGCCCGCCATCAAGATCACCAGCCCGAAGGCAAGCCACACCATCAGCCCCATGAAATTGCTGACGGGCGACATCCAGCTTTCATGCCGGTCGATCCGAGCTGTGGGCACCACCGCGCGCACCGCGCGGGTCAGCTGGCCGACCGTCGCCTCGTTGCCGGCGGATAGCTGCACGTCGATCATCGCCGGCACGGGCAGGTCGGGGTCGGCCCCGTCCTCGCCCAGCCAGGGGCGGAGCAACGCGGTCAGCTGCGCGCGATCAACAGGTTCGGCGCGCAGCACGCCGGGCACGGTTCTGATCGTCGCCAACGCCGTCTCTGCCCCGCGCTCGCGCGCCTGCTCATTGGCCTCGACGATCTGCACCGTCAGCCGCCCGGCGATCTGCTTGTCGAGCAACGATGCAGCAGACAGCGTGCCGAGCCCGAACGCAGCCGCGAGCACGGTCAGAAACAGCATGATCGCCATGATCCAGGTCATCGATCGGGTCCGGCGGCTCTCATCGAGCAGGCGGCGGTCGGCAGCGGGGGTGATGATCCTGATCTTCACGCTGTGCTACCCGGCGGATGGCGCAGCGAGCCAGTCGGGTCGAGCAACCGCCCCTGGTCGAGCCGCATCATATGCGCGTTGGGGATGCGGCCGAGGAGATGGAAATCATGCGTGGCCACGACGACAGTGGTGCCCAGCCGGTTGAGGCTGTCGAACAGATGCAGCAACCGCTCGGCCATATCGGGATCGACATTGCCCGTCGGTTCGTCCGCCACCAATATTTCGGGCCGGCCGATCACGGCGCGCGCAATCGCCACGCGCTGTTGCTCGCCGCCGGACAATGTCGGCGGCTTGGCCTCCACCCGGTCCGACAACCCCACCCAGGCGAGCATCTCGCGCACCGGTGCCTCGACATCGCTTTCGGGCACGCCCGAGACGCGCAACGGGAGCGCGATATTGTCATAGGCGGACAGATGGGGGAGCAGGCGAAAATCCTGGAACACCACGCCGATCCGCCGCCGAAACCCTGGCAGCCGGCTCCGCGGCAAGGTGACGGCGTCCTCTCCAAACAGCCGGATCGCGCCACGGCTGGGGCGCTGCGACAGATAGAGAAGCCTGAGCAAGGATGTCTTGCCCGCGCCCGATGCGCCGGTGAGGAAATAAAAGGCGCCCGACGACAAGGTAAAGCTGACATCAGACAGGGTTTCCTGCCCGGTGCCGTACCGCAAGCCCACATTGTCGAATTGCACGATGTTCGCCATGCAGGCGCTGATCCGCTCTTGCTCGTTGAAAAACACAAACCCCGGCCACGCCATCGCACGCCCGGGCGGGCGGCTCAAGCGTGCTGACCCCTCTTGCCACCGCAGCCTGCAACGTGCTTAGATTCGTCTTGCGTGGAACGGCGCCTTACCGTCGCCGTGCCTCCACCTTGTCCCTGTTGATGAAATAACGCGCTGATGATTCTGGAATGTACCGAGTGCAGGACACGCTATCTCGTCCCCGATACAGCAATCGGGGCCGATGGGCGAACGGTGCGTTGCGCCAGTTGCAAGCATAGCTGGTTTCAGGAGCCTGCACCGCTCGATCTGGTTACGCGCGCGGAAGAATCGCGATCCTATACGCAACCGGTGGCCGCTGCGCCGCTCGCGGCTGCGCCTTCGCCCAGCGCCCGGTCCGCAGCGGAGTCGCCGACCGCCGGTTCGGGCTATGATGCCTTTGCCCACCGTGCGCCCTTTCGCCCGCGCCGCAACCCGGCCCGGCGGCAGACCATGGTAGCCGTGGCCGCCGGCATCGCGATGCTCGTGGGCGTTGGCGCCATCCTCTATTCGGGCGCACCCGGCTTTGCGACGCAGATGGGCCTGGATCAGCCGTTGAAGGACGATCCGCTGCTGATCGAGCAATATCCCATCGATCGGCGTGATCTGCCGACGGGGACCGAGCTGTTCGCGGTGAGCGGACGCATCATCAACAAATCAAAGGCGCGGCAAAGCGTGCCCAATATCCGCGCTGAACTGCGCGATGATGTGACGATCAAGTCGCGGATCGTGTTCAGCTGGACGATCACGCCCGAAAAACGATCGCTGGCACCCGGCGAGGCAGTCGATTTTTACAGCGCGCAAACCGATGTTCCCGCCAGCTCCAAACGGCTCGACTTCACGTTTGAGCGTGGCCCCGTCGGCTGATCCACGCAAAGCGTGCACCGTGCAGACTGGCGGCGCACACCATGCCCGATGCCGAGGCGAGCACCAGCCCGCTCGCGCCATAGCCATGGTGGACGAACCATAGCCCCAGCCCGCCCGTCACCACGAAATAGGCAAGGATGCTGTTCACGCCAGCAACGACCTGGTCACCCAGCGAGCGCAGCGCATAGACGATGACAACCTGGATTCCGTCGAACAGGATGAACGGCGCCCAGACGACCAGGATTGCCAGCGCGCTTTCATGGACCGCGTCGGTTGCGGGAAAGGCATGGACGATCGGTACGCGCGCCAGCAGCAGCAGCGCGATCAGCAAGCCAGTCGCCACGGTCGTGATCGCGGTGGCGATCAGCGCGCGCGCCGTGGCGGCGGCAGGACGCCCCTCTCCCAGCGCGTTGCCGACCCTGACGCCCGCCGCCGATCCCAACCCCAGTGCAATCGAAAAAGTGACATTGTGGATCGAGAACATGATCTGGAAGGCATGCGCTGTCGTGTCGCCAAGCTGGGTGGACAGCGCGATCAGAATCGCAAAGCCGGCAAGTTCAAGCGAGGAGGCGAGCGCCGGTACCGCGCCAAAGACGAGCAGCCGCCACGCACCCGGCCAGATGCCCGCCCAGGCGGCGAGGCTCTGATCGCGAATGCCGCGTGCCGCAGCGCCAGGCAGCGTCCACACCGCGATCAACATGCCCACCGCGCCAAAGCCATAGGCAATCGCAGTCGCCATCACCGCGCCGAGCGCCCCCAGCGCCGGCAGGCCGAGATGCCCGCCTGACAGCGCCCAGGCGAGCACGGCGTTGAACGGCAGGATCGCCAGATTGACCACCATCACCCGGCCTGGCCGGCTGATCCCTTCAAGAAAATAGCTGACGGCGATGATCACCAGCAGCAGCGGATAGGAGAGCGCGAGCACGCCGACCAAGGTCGCGGCCGGTGCCACAATTCGCGGCGCCACCCCCAGCCCGGCGAGCAAGGGCGCGGCAAACAGGAACAGGACCAGACCAGCGACGAAGCCCAGGCCGATCGACAGGGCCAGCCCCTCACGCAACACGCGGCCCAGACCAGGCTGGTCGCCAGCACCATCGGCGCGCGCGGCAAAGACAAGAATGCCTGACAGGCTACCCAGCGCCGCGACGATTGTGATGAAGCTCAGCGTGCGACTGGCGCTCAGGATCGCGACCTGATCAGTGCTGACCAGCCCTACCACCGCCACATCGGTAACGTGCAGCAGCGTCCAGTTTAGGCTGGTGATGATGACGGGCCAGGCCAGCGCCAGCAGCCGCTGTGCCTCTATGGGCAGGCGATCAGGCGCGGGAAGGGCGGCAGCGGGCATGCCGCGCGCTGTAGGCGGCGCAGGCGCTGGGCGAAAGCCATCTTCGCTGCGGTACGATCGCGCTTGTAAGCCGCGGCGCGCTTTGCTAGTGGCCACCGCCTACCGCTGCCGGGCCCCACGATGCGAAAAGGGCCGGCGGTGTTTCACGTGCGGCCGTGGCGGAACTGGTAGACGCGCAACGTTGAGGTCGTTGTGGGCGAAAGCCCGTGGAAGTTCGAGTCTTCTCGGCCGCACCACTTTTTTTCCGAACATCGAGGCCCGGGGGCCCGGCGACATGCCGGGCGATGGCGCGGCATCGCCCGGCCGCACCGTTCGGCCCGCCGCGAAGGGTTTGGGCCGCAGCACCGTTTGGCCTAGATAACAGGGTGTGAACGGAGACCCGGCAAGCTTGCACTGCGACGCGGCACTCATCGACGTTGAAATGGTCGACGATGATGCGCTGATGGCGCGCATCGCCGCGCGCGAGGGCGTGGCGTTTTCGTGCGTGGTCAACCGGCACGCCGCGATGGTCCGGCGGATCGGCTATCGCATGCTGGCCGATGCAAGCGAGGCGGAAGAT
>JBBQHG010000078.1:0-11139 GCA_038323755.1 Sphingomonadales bacterium | reverse complement strand
GACCAGTTCGGGGATCAGGAAATTGAGATCGAGATAGCCCTGGCCATGTCCGTGAGTGCGCATGTTGACCGGCACGCCATCGACAAATCCCGCAAAGTCGGTGCCGTGATCGAGGTTGAAGCCACGCAGGAAGTATTGATTGGCCTTGCCCGTTCCCGAATGCTGCGTCGCGATCACGCCCGGCACATTCTCGACCAGTTCGCCGACGCGCGAGAGCGGCTTGTCGGCAAAATCCTTATATCCGACGACGCCTTGCGATCCCGACGTCGCGATGCCGATTTGCTTGATGGCCCGGCCATAAACGATGATGTCGTCCGGCTGTTGCGGATCCGTCGGCGGCGGAAATTCGGGGGCTTGTGGCATGTCTTGCGCCGTGGCGGGGCTGGCCATGATCGCTGGCGCACCTAAAATAACCATCGCTCCGGATAGAAGGGCACACCACTGGCGTGATCGTTGCCCGCCCATGCATGGCTCGCCTTTGATCGCGCCTCCTACCGTTGGCCTCCGCGGCATCGCCGTCTCCATTTCGCATGCATTTTTTGATCGAGTTAACGCAGGAAGGGTTACGTAGCGCGGCGGTGATTGGGATGCCTTAAAGTCGAAAAAACCGCACGCCGCTTGAAAGGAACTCGAGCTGTTCCCGATTGGTGCAGCGATTGTCGAGCTCAAGTTTGGAGCTGAAATGGATCGGAAAGTCGCCAAACGTCTGACACGACAATCCTCAAGATGCCTTCTAGTCAGTCATTTCAAGCGCGGAGAGGGAACGCGGGCCTGCGCTTTGTCTATTCGAACGGCGGCGCGTATGTGCCGCTGTCGTCCACGGGCGCCGAGCTGCTGTTCGAGGTGTTCTCCCAAAGATACGAGCGTGGCTCCACTATCGTCACCTCCAACCTGCCGTTCGAGGACTTGACCCAGGTGCTCGGCAGCGAGCGGCTCACCCGGCGCGCTGCTCGACCGGCTCACCCACCACGTGAGCATCCTTACGATGAACGGCGACAGCTACCGGCTGAAGGAGTCCGCCGGGTGCCGACGCTCCGCCGCCAGGACGGAGCAAAACCAGGCCGCCGAGATCATCGACCCCGAAACCGGCGAGGTCACCACCGCCTGATCGACGACGACAACGATATGAAGAGGCCACTGATCAGGCATCTCTTCATATAGTCAGGCCCGCATCAGCAATGGCCTGCTTTTACTCCGCCCTGCTGGCCTGGAATCCGACCGGCGTTGTGACGTAACGCGCTCGAGCCCGGCGGTTGCAGCCACGCGCCGGCTTGCACTTTGCTTCGAATGACTATTTCAACTTCCGCTTTCGCATTTACACCCTCCGGTTCCGAAAACACCTTATCTCGGTGTCCACGAAACCGGCGGCAGCTCACGGTGACTGGCCCCACCGCGTATGATCTTCGGTAGATTAAAGCCTAATGTGCATTTTTATGAATAATCACGCTTGACTTTGACGCTACGTCAACGCGGCACAGCCTCCCCGGCGCCATGAGCAATGACGAAAAGATGGCGATGCCGATGTGGGTTCCGTTAGATTTTGAACGCGACAGATTCCTAACTAATTAGGTTTTCAAGCGACATGCGATTTGAGGTGGTTTGAATGTTTCAGATCGGGGAGTTCGCGCAGATCGCGCAAGTTTCGGGACGGCTGCTGCGTTTTTACGACGAGCAAGGGTTGCTCACGCCCGAATGGACTGACCCAGCGACGGGTTACCGCAATTATGGAATCCGCCAGTTACCTCGGCTGAATCGCATCCTTGCGCTCAAGGAATTGGGCTTAACACTTGACGAGATACGCCGATATCTTGACGACGAGATCTCGGCCACTGAATTGCGAGCGATGCTCGCAATGAAGCGCGTGCAGCTCGAACAGGCGCTGACCGAGGGAGAGATGCGGCTGCGCAACGTTGAATCGCGCATCGAACAGATCGACCGGTACGGCGCGATCGGCAACTACGAATTTGTCATGAAATCGCTAGTAGAGGTACCATTGCTGGCAGTGCCTGGCCGGTTTTCCGAATTGTCGGAGGCATTTTCTGTGGTCAGTAGCGTTGCGATCGCAGGTGCGCGAGCCATTCCGCTTGCCCGGCGCAGCAAATTTATCGTCATCGCTGATAATCGTGAAGATGGCGATGCGCTGTCCCTCAACTTTGGTTTCGCGATGCGCCGCAGGGCGCATCGTAACGTAACGCTTGGAAACGGCCTGACGCTACGTCCGATGCTGCTACCCCGCGTCGAAACGGCGTTAACGCTGGTGCGCGACGGTCCCGGTGAGGATGCGCATATGGCGTTCGGAGCGATCGGCCACTGGCTGGAGGTCAACCGGTACCGGATTACGGGGCCGTGCCGCGAGGTCTTCCTCGAAACGATCCGCGATCCTCCAGCGCTCAACACCACGCTGGTTGAGATACAGTTCCCGGTGACGCCAGCGCACTGATTTCCAAATCCTCAATCGGGTTGTTGCGCAGCAAGCATGCCTGCTCCCGCTGACGGGGCGGTGTGCCCTGATTTCGCCGCTCCGATTGCTGGAGAGAAAAACAACGATGTTCACAGCTTCACCAAGAGGAGAATGACGATGATTAAAATTTACGGGCTACCGTTCTCGGTTCACGTCCGCAAAACGCTTGTGACCGCAATATACAAGAATATCGCGTATGAGAATGTGCCAGTCTTCCCGTTTGAGCCGCCGGTAGGATGGTTACATCTCAGCCCGACGGGCCTCATACCGGCGATGAGTGACGGAGACTTTAATCTCGCTGATTCAACTGCGATCACGCATTATCTTGATATCAACAACTCCGGCCCCCGGATCGTGCCCGAGGAGCCCAAAGCGATGGCAACGGCGATGTTCTACGACGCCTATGCCGGACAAATTTTGTTTCGTAATGCGATCCACATCCTGTTCTTTCAGCACAAGCTCGCACCAATGGTCCTCAAGCAGCCAACCGACCAAGCGGTCATTGATGGTGTTTTGGAAGGCCCGTTGCCTCAATTTCTGGGTTTTTTGAATGGCGCGCTGAAGGGTGATTTCTTTGTTGGCAGTTCGCCTACGATTGGGGACGTTGCGATCGCCTCCAATCTCATCACCTACAACTATCTTGGCTACCGCATTGATGCAGGGGCCCATCCTGCGCTTGCGGCGTTTTTCGATCGCATGATCGGCTGGGCGCCACTCGCCGAAGCCCTGAGACGCGAGGCGCCGTTTGCTGCGGAGATGGCGCTTGATTGCGGCTTCCTGCGTGAATGAGGCCATTGTTGGTTCATCCAGTAAAGGCCGCTGATCCTATCGAGCGGGCTCGATTTCAGGTCCCGTTCAATAACAACGGCATAGGTTTGAGGTTGTGGATTTAGGAGGGTTAGCGCGGTATATTTAAGCCCAGGCTATTCCTGAGGAATTTTGGATGAAGGCTGACTCGCCCCGCCCCAAACGCCTTGCCCAAAGAACCTACGGGGCGGGGGTTCTTGTGGCCAGGTCCCCATTCTACCAGGCGACGGCAGGTGCGGTTTCACCGCAGCTGCCGCTTCGCTGTTCGTATCACGTCGGCGGCTAGCGGTCCCTGAAGTCCGAAACGCAAGCTGACACGCGCCTGGCGCGGTTCGACTGGGTACTGGTGATAGTCGTCCACGCCTGCGGCCGGCTCGCCGTGCAGCCGCGGGGCATAGAAATAGGAGATCTCGACCGGTCGTATGTCGAAGGCATTTAGCAGGTCGAGCCCGATCTTGACCCGCCCGATCCGATAGTAGCCGCCGGCGTTTACCAGCATCGTCGGCCGCGGGCGCGCACTACCGTCCTCGATCAGCGGCGCCGATCCGAGATGCCACAGCCGCAGCGTGTGCGACAGGCCGTCGCCGAAGTCGATGGCCGCTCCGCCCGCGATCACATTACCGACCGAATTGGGAATGTACGGCTGCCCGGCTGCCACTTCGTGGAAGCGCGCACGGGTTAAAGCCGCCTGTAAATCGGCCTGCAAGATTGGCTCTGATTCAATTTCGATAAAACTGGCTGGTTAAATGATGGCGGTTTCCACGGTGGGAGCTAGGCTCAGGACTCATTGAGGCAACCAGAAGATGAGGGTTGCGGCGATGCAGATGGCAGACATGAAGGTGTGCGCGCAGCGGTCGTAGCGGGTGTGGATGCGTCGCCAGTCCTTGAGCCTGCCAAACATGATCTCGACCTTATGGCGCTGGCGGTAGAGCGCGGCGTCGTGCGGGATGGCGACCTTGCGGTTGCGCTTCGAGGGGATGCAGGCGGCGGTTCCGCGCTCGGCGAGGGCGCGACGGAACCAGTCGGCATCATAGCCCCTGTCGCCGATCAGGTGCCTTGCCCGTGGCAAGGCGTCGATCATGAGGGCGGCTCCTTTGTAGTCGCTCATCTGCCCCTCGCTCAGCAGCAGGACGAGGGGTCGCCCAAGGTCGTCGCAGACCGCGTGCAGCTTCGTAAGCCTTCGGTGAGTACCGCGGCTACGCGGCCTTGAGCAGAGCGGTTGGCGTCCGCCAGTGCCAAGGCAACAGTTCGTTTAGCCGGTTCTGGGGCATGTCGGCGATGCGCGCGAGGACGTCGGCGAGCCATGCCTGTGGGTCAATGTCGTTGAGCTTGGCGGTGCCGATCAGCGTGTACATGAACGCGGCGCGCTCGCCGCCGCGATCCGAACCGGCGAACAGCCATGCCTTCCTGCCAAGGGCGACGCCGCGCAGCGCTCGCTCTGCGGCGTTGTTGGTCAGGCAGATGCGGCCGTCGTCGAGGAACCGGCTGAACGCGGCCCAGTCCTTGAGCATATAGTCGATCGCGCCCGCGACCGGGTTGTGGCGCGCGAGCGCGGCACGCTGTGAGCGCAACCATTGCTCCAGGTCGGTAACGAGCGGCATCGCGACCTCCTGGCGCATGGCAAGCCGCTCCGCGATGGTCGTGCCGTTGACCGCGCGTTCGGCGTCGAAGATCATATCGATGCGCCTGACTGCCTCGGCCGCGATCGGCGAGATGACCGCCGCACCTTTGCGCCGCTTCAGCTGCGCGGCGGCATCGGCCAGCTCGAAGAACTTGCGTCTGGCATGTGCCCAACACAGTGCGCGAGTGAGTGGCGACGGTGAACGATCGACGCGGAACAGCGCGTTGTAGCCGGCATAGGCGTCGGCTTGCAGGATGCCGCCATAGCCGGTGAGATGCCCGACCGGATGCTCGGCGCGGCGGGTCCGCGAGTAATGGAACAGGGCGGCTGGCGGTGCGGGACCGCCGAACGGTCGGTCATCGCGAACATAGGTCCACAGCCGCCCGACATCGGCCTTGGTCTTAGCCAACACCGGCACGGTCGTGTCATCGCCGTGAAGGCGCTCGGCGGCGAGAACATGGGCCTCGATCAAGAGATGGAGCGGCCGGAGCGCTGCGGCGCAGGCCCCCACCTGATCGGCGAGCGTCGACAGGCTGATCTCGACGCCTTCGCGAGCATAGCGGTCGCGCTGACGGTTGAGCGGCTGATGCGTGCCGAACTTCTCGAACATGACCATCGCCAGGAAGCTCGGGCCGAACAGCCCGCGCGGCGTCGCATGGAACGGTGCCGGTGGTTGGATCACTGCCTCGCATGCGCGACAGGCGAACCGCTCGCGAACGGTCTGTACGACCTTCCACTGGCGCGGGATCACCTCCAGCGTCTCGGTCACGTCCTCGCCCAGCTTCGACAGCCGGTCCGATCCGCAGCAGGCGCAACTGGTCGGCGCGGGAACGACGACGCGCTCGCGCGGCAGATGCGCAGGTAGCGGCTTGCGCGAGGGTCGCGCCCGGGTGAACGCCTCGACAGTGGTGCCGGTGGCAGCGCGCGCTCCGAACGCCTCGTCCTCGCCGGCGTCCTCTTCCAGCTCCTCCAGACCGAGCTCGAGCTGGTCGATGAGCAGTTGGCCGCGCTCGGAACGCTGGCCATATAGCGCGCGGCGCATCTTCTCGTTCTGCAACTCGAGCAGGGCCACGCGGGCCGCCAGATCGGCGTTGATCGCCTTCGCGCGGGCAGCTTCGGCCTCGGCATCCAGGAGCGCCGCGCGAAGCGTTGTGACATCGCTGGAGAGCGTCGCTGCCATGCACGCGAAGATAGCAGAAAGTGGCGGAGAACCTAGCTTTTTTACGTCATCCCGCCACTTGTGGACGCCACGTCATGCGCGGGTTGCGCCAGTCGATCGCCTCCAGCAGACACGCCATCTGCGATGCCGTGATCGCCACCACGCCGTCGGTCGCGGACGGCCAGATGAACCGCCCGCGATCAAGCCGCTTGGCATAAAGCGACATACCCACACCGTCGTGCCAGAGCACCTTGATCAGATCGCCGCGCCGCCCACGGAAGATATACAGATCACCGGCGTGCGGATCGCGCTTCAGCCCCTGCTGCACCTGCAGCGCCAGGCCGAACATCCCACGCCGCATATCCGTGCAGCCGGTCGCGAGCCAGATCCGGACGTCGCTTCGGACCGGGATCATCGCCTGAGCGACCGCACCACCGCCGCCACCAATGCAGGCGGCGCATCGCTTGCGATCCGCAGCACCGCCCCGCCAAGCTCCAACACTACTGCGCATCCCGCTACCGGATCGGGCTCGGCGCTGACGGTCACCGCCGCGAAGCCCGGTGACACTGGCCCGGCAAGATCGCGCCGCCACCGATAAAGCTGGCTCGGCCGCAGGTCCGCACGCCGCGCGATCTCCGCCACGCTCGCCCCCGGCTCGCAGGCAGCCGCCACCAGCGCCCGCTTCTGATCGTCCGTCCAAACCCGGCGTCGCTCCACGCCCGAAATAATCGTCACCTGACTCATCGCACCATCGCTAACATCGGTGCAAACACCGTCGCTTGCACCAGTGCTACGTCAGCCGATCACCCGCGCCCGGCAAGGCGGCCCCCACCGGAGGGGTACCATTTGTTCAGCATCGCACCAGCTGTCGAGTACAGCTGGCCCTGAAGCCGAGAGGTGCTGATCGGCGTCCGCCTGACGCCCAAAAATGAGAACGTTGCCGCCTATGTGACACCAGTGGTTGCCTTCAACGCGATCTTCTAAAACGGCCACCGTTCAACATGCTGCACGCCGGAACGTGAGATTGTAACGCAGCATCTGCGTTATCGGGTGGTGGGTCGTCCTCAGCACATCGACCCCGTGAAACGTCAGCCGCGCCGGGCCGCCCCATACGACGACGTCGCCGTGGGTGAGGGGAATGCGACGCGGGCGGTCGCTGCGGTCAAGGCCGCCCCATAGAAAAATTGCGTCGACGCCTAGCGACACTGAAACGATCGGCTGATCAAGGTTGCGCTCGTCGCGATCCTGATGAAGCGACAGTCGGGCGCCGGGTTCGTAGCGGTTGATAAGGCAGGCTTCGGGTTCGAAATCGTTAAAGCCCGCAACGGTCGCGGCGTCACGAGCCAGAGTCGCAAACACCGCAGGCATTTGAGGCCAGGGTTCCCCATTTTCGGGATCGAGCTTGCAATAGCGATAGCCGCGGCGATCCGACACCCAGCCGAGCCGACCGGCATTGGTCATCGCAACCGACATGCGCTGGCCGCCGGGCGTTTCGAGGTGACGGAAGGGTGCGGAACGGGCGGTTACCGCGATTTCGTCCACTAGCAGTTTATCGACGCCAAGCGCAAAACCGCCGAGCAGGACGGCACCGGGCGCGAGCTGCAGATTGGCGCGACTATCAGGAAAAAGATCGCGCACGGCCGCGTTCACGTCGCATCGTGGAAAATAATACCGAGCGTGTGGCGCTGGCCCGACCGCAGGCGGCTGACCCCGTGGCGCATCGTGACGCGGTAATCGCCGCGTGTGCCCCGGTGTGGTCGTGTGTTGACCGCGAAGACGACGGCATCGCCTTTGCTAAGCGGCACAACCTCGACCCGCGACTGCATGCGCGGTCGCTGCTCGGTCAGCACGAACTCGCCGCCAGTGAAATCGCTGGCGGGATCGGCCAGGAGGACCGCGACCTGCAGCGGGAAGACGTGGTCACCATATAAATCCTGATGGAGGCAATTGTAATCACCCGGGCCGTATCTGAGCAGCAACGGCGTCGGGCGGTGCTGCCCGGCGGCATGACAGCGTTCAAGGAATGCAGCGTGATCGTCGGGAAAACGCGATTCCATTCCCATGCGCGCGTGCCAGTGGTTGGCGATCTGGGCGAGTGGCGCATAGAGGTCGGTGCGGAGCCTCGCGATAAGCGGCGGCAGCGGATAAGCGAAATAGCGATACTCGCCTCGCCCAAAACCGTGCCGCGCCATCACGACGTGGCTTCGAAATGTCTCGCCCGGGCCATAGAGCGCAGCGGTCGCGTCGCAAGCCGCCGGGTCGAGCAGACTGGGGAGCAATGCCCATCCGCGCAGGTCGAGGTCGCTGGCGACGCCGGTCCAGTCGATGGCCATGTTCAAGCCGCCTCGGCTTCGCGCGCGAGGAGGACGCGCTTGCACTCGACGCCCCAGCGATAGCCCGATAGAGTGCCATCGGTGCGCACGACGCGGTGACAGGGGATCGCAACGGCGAGCGCATTGGCAGCACAAGCACCAGCCACTGCGCGCGTCGATTTGGGTGCGCCGATTGCTTTTGCGATGTCGGCATAGCTCGATGTGGCGCCCGCCGGGATTTGGCGCAGCGCGGTCCAGACGCGCTGCTGAAACGCGGTCCCGCGAACATCGAGCGGCAAGTCGAGCGCGCTGCCGGGAGACTCGACCATGCCAACGACCCGCGCGACCAGCATTTCGTATGCCGCATCGGCGCCGATGAGTGCGGCTTTGGGAAACCGGTCTTGAAGATCGCGGACGAGTGCTTCCGGGTCGTCGGCGATCAGGATCGCAGCTACGCCCTTGTCGCTCGAGGCAACAAGGATCGCGCCAAGCGACGACTGGCCGATCGCAAAGCGCAGCGTTTCGTGCGCGCCGCCTGCGCGATAACGACTTGGCGTCATACCGAGCATTGCGCCCGATTGTTCGTAGAAACGGCCGTTTGATCCGAAGCCCGAGGCGTAGATCGCTTCGGTCACGGTGTCGCTTGTCAGCAGGTCGGACCGCACACGCGTCGCGCGCTTTGCCGACGCATATTGGCGCGGCGTCACGCCCGTCACCGATTTGAACAAGCGGTGGAAATAGCTTGGGCTCAATCCGGCTGCATCGGCAAGGTCGGCAAGTACAGGTGGAGCGTCGGCCCGTTCGATCATTCGCACGGCTGCTTCAATCAATGCCGCATTCTCGGCGTCGGTCGAACTTCCTTCGGGATTGCAGCGCTTGCACGGACGGCAACCGCTTCCCCGCGCGCCGGTCAGCGTGACGTGAATGGTCACGTTACCCGGGTTGGCGGCGCGAGATGGGCATGACGGTCGGCAATAAATACCGGTCGTCGCAACAGAATACCAGAACAGGCCGTCCGCCGTCTTGTCGCGGGCGACAACACGTCCCCAACGTGGATCATTTATCACAGGAATGGTGGCATCACCATCGGTTAGGGCAGCAGTGCGCATGATCGGTCCTTTTTGGTGCAGTCCCTAGCTGCGCCTTTCGCGCGCCTGCCGCACTCCGCCCTTTGCTTTCAAATTAGACGGCAACGTGCGGCGTGGCCAATTTTCTCGATATGACCGCAAGAACCGGAGCGTGCGATGCCCGCGCAGCGCCGACAGCGATGCATCCAATCGAGAGAGACCCGATTCATGCTTACGCTCTACGACTATCTGCCGTCGCAAAATGGCTGGAAAGTGCGCCAGATCCTGCACCACTTAGCGATCCCGCACATGGTGAAAATCGTGAGTATTTTCGAAGGCGAAGGCCGCACGCCCGACTATCTCGCAATCAACCCGACCGGCGCGGTGCCAGCCATTCAATATGACGATGGTCGCACGCTCGCCGAATCGAATGCGATCCTGTTCCATCTTGCGAGGGGCAGCGGCCTGCTGCCGGACGGTTTCTTCGCACGGGCTAAGGTGCTGCAATGGATGTCGTTCGAAGCCGACTATGTGCAATCGACGCTCGGGGCCGCCCGGCACTGGCTAATGACGGGCAAAGTGCGATCGGCTGAACTCGTCGCCGCGCGGCAATCGGCCGGGCAGCGCGCGCTCGCAGCATTGGATCGCGAATTGAGTACGCGGCCATTCCTCGTCGATGCGTCCTACAGCATCGCAGACATTGCGATGTACGCTTATTCACACCTCGCCGACGAAGCCGGCGTGCCTTTGGCACCATATCCCAACGTCCTCGCCTGGACGGGCCGCATCCGTGCGCAGCCGGGTCATCTGTATGCGCGTCACGCCTATGCCATCGATCCACATTCGAGCGGGGAATTGCCATGAGAGGCCTGATCGTTGCGGTATTACCCGTCGTGCTGTCCTTTGCGGTCGGAGCGCATGCAGAACCACTTGCCCAATCACCTGTATCTGGCCTCCCGCACTGGCAATGGACCGCGCCCGCGACGCGCGGTGCTGCCGTGCGCATCGAGCTCATCCGCGCCGACGTTACGATCGTGCCATCACCCGACAGCAACGTGGCGGTGACTATTGTTGCGGAAGGAAGTGCCGAAGATGCCGCCCGGCTATGGATTGATGTGACCGAAAAAGACGGCGGCTATGTCCTGAGCGATCGCTTTCCGCGTCGGTCGGCGCTCGCATTCCTGAAAGAATGTCTGCCGCCACCCGACGAACGCGGCGACTTTTGGCTGGTGTCGACGAAGCTGCGCGTGACCGTAGCCGCGCCAAGCGGATGGCTGCCACGCGTCTCAGTGTCCGAGGGCAGCGTTAATGACCTGCGCCCGACCGTCCGATATCCTTCACAATAGGCTACGTTCGGAACCAGGCGGCCAGTACCCAAAAGCGGACGCCCCTTCTGATGACATTGTTCAATGGTCTGCTCGACGCGGGACTAAGGACGTTCGGTGCTGAGGTCACGGTGCGATGCTTTGGCGGCCTTGCGATTCTCAGTGGCTACACCGCGCCGGTAAACGTGTTAGTCTTCCGAAAATCGCGAGGGGATCATCGTCATGGCCAGCGCCGCCACCATAACCGATGTTCTGATCGTCGGCGCAGGCTTTGCCGGCATGTACATGCTCCACAAGCTGCGGGCCGCGGGAATCGCGGCGCAGGTGGTGGAGGCGGGCAGCGGCGTCGGCGGCACGTGGTACTGGAACCGCTATCCGGGCGCCCGG
>JBBQHG010000077.1:0-11183 GCA_038323755.1 Sphingomonadales bacterium | reverse complement strand
GATCAGCGCTTCGAGTTGGGTCGCGACGCCGTCAGGATCGAGACCCTGTTGCGCGGCGGCGCCAGGATCGACCTTGATGCTGATTGCATCGCCCGCCACGCGCAGCCCGTCGACGACTTCGACGACGCCGCCAATCTTGCCGATCGCCGCGCCGACGCGCTTCGCGGCGCCTTCGATCGCTGCGGGATCGTCGCCGAATATTTTGACCTCGATCGGCTGCGGCACCGCCGTCAGGTCGCCGATCAGATCCTCCATCAGCTGGGCGGTCTCGATCTCGATTCCCGGTACCTTGGCTTGCACCTGTTGGCGGATGTCGCTCATCACCTCGTCGATCGCCCGGCGCGATCCGTTCTTCAACCGGATGAAGTAATCGCCCTCATCGGCCTCGGTCAGTCCGCCGCCAAGCTGCACGCCGGTCCGCCGCGAATAGCTCGCCACCTCGGGCGTCGCGATGATGATCTTTTCGACCTGGCGGAGCAGCCGGTCGGTGTCGCTGAGCGCAGCGCCGCTCTGCGCCTTGTAATCAAGGATGAAGCCGCCCTCGTCCATCGCCGGCATGAAGCCCGAGGGGACATGCGACCAGGCGGCAACCCCCAGCGCTGCCATGCCAATGCCCAGAACACCTGCGAACACGGCCGGGCGGGCAAAGGCGCGATCACCGGCGCGTTCATAACCGCGCGCGAGCCGGGCCATGAACCCTCCTGCGCGTTCAGCGGCTTCAGCGTCCTGGTCGCGCAGCCAGTGTGCGGCCACCAGCGGGATCACGAGCCGCGAATAGAGCAACGACAGCCCGAGCGCGGCGACCATCGTCAGTGCCAGCGCTTTGAAGAACCCGCCCGTCACCCCCGAAATAAACGCCAGTGGCAGAAAGACGATGATCGTCGCCGAGGTCGATCCAATGAGCGGCCGACCCATTTCGGCCGCCGCGTGGAGCAGCCCCTGGGCACCTTTGGCGGTACCCTCCTGCATGCGGCGCATGATATGTTCGAGCATGACGACCGCGTCGTCGACGATCAGGCCCACTGCCGCTGCCATCCCGCCCAGCGTCATCATGTTGAAACTCATGCCGAGCGCGTAGAGGATGAGGCAGGTGCCCGCGAGCACGGCGGGCAGCATCAGCCCGGTGATGACCATCAGCCGCCCCGACCGGAGGAACGCGAACAGCACGACACCTGCGAGCACGGCGCCGAGCAGGATCGCATCGCGCACCGCATCTGCAGCGCCAGTGACCAGTTCGGACTGATCGTAAAATATGCTGACGGTAACGCTTGGCGGCAGGCCGATCGATTTGAGCCGGGTATTGATGGCATGGACGATCTTGACGGTATCGCCCGCCAGCGACTGGCGGATATTGAGCAGCACGGCGTCGCGTCCATTGGATGTGACGCGGGTATAGCTTGGGGCGGCTGACGGCCTGATCGTCGCAACCTGGCCCAGTGTGACAACACCGCTTGCCCCTGCTTTGATCGGCGTCCCAGCAAGATCGGCCATTGTCGCCAACCGGTTCTGCGCGAGCACAAGATAAAGCCGGTGGCGATCCTCGATCTTGCCGGTGCCGCGCACATCATTGGCCTTGCCAATCGCGGCGGCGATGTCGGGCAGGCTTAGGCTCAGCGCTTGCGCCTTGGCAGGATCGACATCGATCGCGAATTCGCGCGGCGATCCGCCGAGCACATCGACACCCGCCACACCAGCAACCGCGGTCAATGCCGGGCGGACGCTCAGTTCGGCAATCTGGCGCAGCGCCTCGCTATCGAGCGATGAGGACGTCAGCGCGATGCCGATCACCGGGAACAGCGTCGGGTCCGATCGCCGCACGTCGAAGCGCGTCCCCGTCGGCAGATCGGGGAGCAGGGTCGCCAGCGCGCCCTGCGTCGCGAGCGTTGCCGAGACCATGTCATGGCCCCAGTCGAAATTGAGCGCGACTTCGGCCGAACCCCGGCTGGTGGTCGACCGGATATGGGTGACGCCAGGCACTGCCCGTAGCGCGATTTCCATCGGACGGGTGATCTGCGCGGCCATTTGCTGGGCATCGCGCTCGCCGGCATCGATCGCGACGGTCACGCGCGGATAATTGATTGGCGGGAACAGGCTGACCGGCAAGTTGGTCGCCGCAAACACACCGCCCAGCGTCAGCAGCAGCACCGCCAGCCACAAGGCACGGGCATGATCAGTGAGCAGGCGCGTCACTTGGTGCGCACCTTCATCCCGTCTTCAAGCGCGGTGCCGCCTTCGGTCACGACCTGGTCGCCCACTGTGAGACCCTTGGCGATCGCAATCCGGTCGCCGGTCGTGGGCCCGGTCTCGACATCATGACGATGCGCGATCCCGCCCTTGGCGACATAGACGAAGGGCTGGCCGCCATCGTCGAGCAAGGCGGCATAGGGGATGGTCAGCGCGCTGCCGGCGGCGCCGAGGTCGACTTGGGCCTGCAACGTCTCGCCGACCGCGATTCCTGCCGTGGCGGGCAGGCGGGCAAAGACCGAAGCGAGCCGCGTCTGCGGATCGACCATGGGGTTGATCGACTCGATCGATACCGTCAGCGGCGCACGGCCTGCATTGGGTATGATGCTGATCGGCGCCCCCGGACGTAAACCCCGCGCCACTGCCGGGTCCGCGCCAAAGCGCGCGCGCACGTCACCGGGGCGGCCGATTGTCGCGATTGCCGTGCCTGTCGTCACGAGATCGCCAGGGCTGACCGCGATCGTTTCGACAAAACCGGGCGCGAGCGCGCGCAAGGACAGCGCCCCGGCGCGGCCCGACAGGCTGGTGCGCGTCGCATTCGCGCTGGCGGCAGCGGCGCGTGCGGTTTCAACCTCGGCATCGCTGACCAGCCCGTCGGCGCGCAGGCGCTGCGCCCGCGCGAACGCGGCATCGGCGGCACGCGCATCGGTCGCGGCCTTTGCGAAATCGAGCCGGGTTGTCGGCGCCGGTGCGAGCTGGACAATCAGATCGCCGCGTCCGACGCGGGTACCGACCGGCGCCACGATCCGCACAACGATGGCGTCGGCGGGTGCGGCGAGCGCCTGCTTGCCAGTAGCGCCGCCCTCTGCCGTCCCGAACAGCGTCACCCGCTCGGTAACAGCGCCCTGCTCGGCACGTCCGAGCGACACCAGCGCGACCGGATCGGCAGTGCTTTCCGTTTCGCCGCCGGCGCTGCATCCGGCGAGCAGCAACAAGGAAAGCAGGAGAGTGCGCTTGATCATTGGGTCCATGTCTCTTTCGGCGCGCCGGTCAGCAGTTCGAGCGCGACCATCTGTTCGGCAATCGCCTGATCGGATTGGGAGAGCAGCAATTGTTTGTCGCGCAGCGCCTGTTCGGCGGTTTCTGCGGTCGCCAGCGACACGTCGCCGCGTGCCGCAGCCCGGCGGCTGGCCTGCGCAAATCGCGTGCGTGCGGGAAGATCGTTCGCAATCGCCGCGCGCTGGCGGCGGCTGACATCAATGCCGCTGACCGCGGCTGCGATCTCGGCGCGGGTCTGAAACAGGCGCGCGTCATATTCGGTGCGCAGCGCTTCGCGTGTCGCCCGTTCGATAGCGATGCCGCCGCGATTGCGATTCCACAGCGGCAGGGTGAAGTCGACAGCCGGTCCCGCCAGCGCGTTCCCCGCCGAATCCCGTGCGGTGTTCACCGTCAGCGTCAGGTTGGGGAACTGATCGAGCACCGCCTTGTGGACCGCCGCCTCCTGCACAGCATAGCCGGCCTGAAGCGCCTGAAGATCGGTCCGTTGCGCCTTGGCGATCTCGAACAGTTTCTCGGCCACTGGAGGCGGTAATCCAGCTTCCAGCGGGGCAAGCGCAAGGATGGTTGTGGGCGGCAGGCCGAGCAGTCGAGTCAGGTCCAGCCGCGCCGCCGCCAGATCGCGCTCGGCGTTGCGCTGGCGGTCCTGCGCATCAAAGGCTGCTGTGCGCGCCGCCTGCAGCTGATCAGCAGCAAGATCGCCGCGCCCTGCTGCCCTGAGTGTTCTGTCGAGCAGCGACTGCGCCGCGTCGCGGCTGGCGATGACGATCGGCATGACCCGTTCGAGACTCAGAATCCGTGCCGCCTGAAGCCGCGCCTGACCCGCCGTCTGCCATTCCGCCCAGGCCAGATCGAGCCGCACTTGTCTTGCCGCCGCCAGCGCACCGGCGCGCCTGACCTTGGCGGTCCTGAGCGCATTGATGTCGAGCCCCAACGCGCTGGCGAGATCGAGCAACGGATCGGGTCCGCTCAGCACCATGTTCGCGCCCAAGCTGAAGGTCGGATCGGGCAGCAGGCGCGCGGTAAAAGCCTGCGCATCGGCAATCGCGGCGCGCGCGCGCAACGCCTTGAGGTCAGGATTGGCGATCACCGCGATAGTGGCAATCGCATTCATGTCGAGCGGCAGCGCGAGATCGATGGCGGCGGGCGAGAGATAAGGCCGGTCGATGGCCGCGGCCTCGCGTGACAGCGCCGCCTGATCGAGGGCCTCGGGCAGCGCCTTGCCAAGCGGGACGGGCGCGTAACTTGCGCAAGCAGCCAGCAGACAGGCCGCGAGCGGCGTCAGGCGTTTGATCATCACGCCACCAGTCTTGGCAGAATGAGGGTAACGCGCAATCCTGGCTGATTGTCTTCGATCAACAACCGGCCGTCATGGGCGGCCGCGATCGCGGCAACCAGATTGAGCCCCAATCCATTGCCAGGCGTGGTCCGGCTCGCATCGAGCCGCGCGAAGCGCCGCGCGATCAGTGGTCGATCCGCCGCCGCGACGCCCGGTCCATTGTCGGCCACGGTCAGCGCGACATTGTTACCCTCGGGGTCACCCTCGGAGTCACCCTGGGGCATGACCTCAACCGCGATGGCGGTGCCGACAGGCGTGTGCCGCTGCGCATTGTCGAGCAGGTTGATCACTGCCTGCGCGATTAATTCGCGGTCCCCCCGGATCGTGATGCCGGGGGTGATGTGGGCGGCAATGCTGCGGCCGCCGTCGACGACGGCAGGGGCGTAGCTGTCAACCAGATCGGTCGCGAGTTCAGTCAGGTCGACCCGCGCAAAATGGCGCTTGAGCGCGCCCGATTCGACCTCCGAAATGCGCAATATTGCCGCGAACAGCGCCAACAGATCGTCGCTCTGGGCGAGTGCCCGCTTGAGCGCCGGGCGGTTCGATTGCGGATCGCCGATGCCATCGAGCGCAGTTTCGATCTGATTGCGCAGCCGCGCGAGCGGGGTGCGCAGATCATGCGCCACGTCGCTCGAAACCTGGCGCAGATTGTCGAGCAGTTGCCCGATCCGGTCGAGCATCGCATTGAGCGCGATGGCGAGCTGATCGAATTCGTCATTGCTCGGGCTCACTGGAATGCGCCGCGCCATATCGCCAGCCATGATCGCGTGCGCCGTTCCACTGATGCGCGCCAGCCGGCCGCGCAGATAGCCGCCCAGCAAGAGCGCACCAATCACACCAAGCGCGACCACGAGCACAAAGGCGGTCCCAAACAGTGCCAGGATCATCTGATCAAGCCGCTCTATTGCCTCGCGGTCAATCGCCACGACCAGCCGCGCATTGCCGGGCAGCGCGCGCACCAGCGCCCGAATGGGCTCCGGCCCTTCCTTTACATCGGCGAGCATGATGTCTTGCGCGCCAATAGGCGGCCGGCTTGTCGCCAGGGAGCCCGCAATCCGCTGCCCAGCCGCATCGAAGATGGCATAATGATAGCCATCGGCGGAATTGCTGGCCTGGCGCTTGGCGATTGCGTCGGCCAGATCAGGCAGTCCGCCCTCATCATATTCGCGCATCAGCCCGGCGGCTTCCTCGGCGATGGCGACATCCTGCTGGCCCCTGAAATCGGCATCCGCTGCGTAATAGACGACAACCCCCAGCAACAGGATCGCCAGTGCGAAGGCGGCGGAATATGTGAATGCGATGCGGTAAGCCGCGCTTGCCATCAATTTAGCCATGGGCGCGCATGCGATAGCCGACGCCGCGCAACGTCTCGATCGGGTCGCTGGCAAAGCCTTCGTTGAGCTTTGATCGCAACCGGCTGAGATGGCTTTCAACGATGTTGGTTTGGGGATCGAAGTGGAAGCCCCAGATGCTTTCCAGAAACATCGTTCGGGTCACGACCTTGCCGGCATGGCGCATCAGCTGTTCCAGCAGCGCGAATTCGCGGGGCTGGAGATGGATCTCGCGGCCCTCGCGGTAGACATCGCGCTTGAGCAGATCGAGCGTGATCGCGCCGACTTCGAACCGGGTCGCCGCTTCGCTGATCGGGGGGCGACGCATGAGGGCGCTCAGCCGCGCGGACAGTTCCGCAAAGGCAAAGGGCTTGACCAGATAATCGTCAGCACCAGCTTCGAGTCCATCGACCCGGTCGGCAATGCCGCCAAGCGCGGTGAGCAGCACCACTGGCGTCCCGATCCCCGCTGCCCGCCAACGCCGCAATACCTCTACCCCGTCGATGATTGGCATCATTCGATCGAGAATGATCACATCAAAATTCTCGCTGAGCCCGGTATGCAGCGCGTCTTCGCCGTTAACCTCGCGCGAGACGATATGGCCGAGTTCGCCAAGCCCACGCTCGACGAACCCGGCCGTTTCGGCGTCATCTTCGGCGATCAGAACGCGCATCGGCTGCTTTTTCCGTTTGAGTGGCTGCTCGCCGCAGAACCGCGCCGGGCGATCAGTCTTTTGAGCCCAGTGCTTCATACTTATCTTCGACGATCTTGCCGGTGTTGGCATTGACGCCGATCTCATGGATGCGCTTGCCCTGACGAATGTCGAAAGAATAGCGCCAGCCGCCGCCTTCCTTTTCATATTCGGCATCGGCGATCTTGCCCGGTGCGAGCTTGAGCGCAATCACGCGGGCCTGCGCCATGGTCAACTTGGCAGGCGGAGCGCGGGTAGCCGCAACGGCAGCACTGGCCGAAAGCGCAGCGACGGCGAGAACGGCGATGGAAAGGGTCTTCATGGCAAACTCCTGTACGCAAACCCGGTCTTGGGTCCGGTACGGCTATGCGCCGCTATAGATTGGCGCAGCATGGATTGGGTTATCTAAAATCCCAATGTAGATGAACCAACCCGTGGTCCGGCGCGAAGTTATAAAAATTCCCAATGTTGCGCGCCCAGGCTGATCGCTGCTGGCATGACCGGGATGGGAGGCGCATTCTGGCATTGCCCATTCCCTGCCCGAAAGCGAAACACTCATGCGCCCCATCCGTTTGCCGCATCTGCTGGTGTCGATTGCCGCCCTTGCCCTCACAGCTGCTGCGGCCGCACCATCCTATCATGTGTCGGGCGCCATTGCCGGGCCCGATGGCGGATGGGACTATGCAAGCGTCGATCCCGCAAAGCACATGCTTTACGTGGCGCATGGCGATGTCGCGATGGCGGTCGATCTCGCGCATGGCAATGCGGTGCGGTCGCTGGGCATGATCGCCCGGGCGCATGCCGTGGTGCCGATCCCCGGCACGGCGACGTTGCTCGTTTCCAGCGGGCGGGACGACAGCGTTCGTTTGCTCGATACCGGCGACGGCCATGAGATCGCCAAGATCGCCGTCGGCAGCGATCCGGATGCAGCGTTTTACGATCCCGCCAGTGGCCATGCGGTGGTGATGAATGCCAAGGGCGGCACCGTCTCGATCATCGATGTATCCGCGCGAAAGGTCGTTGGCACGATCACGCTCAAGGCCGGGCTTGAATTCGGCGTGATGGGCGAGGGGAAAACGCTGTTCGTCAACAATGAGGATGCCAACGAGATCGAGACTGCCAGTCTCGCTACCAACACGCCCGGCTCATCCGTCGCCATGCCCGGCTGCGAAGGCCCGACCGGGCTCGGCTATGATGCCGCCACCCACCAGCTGATCAGCGCCTGCGCGAACGGCAAGGCCGTGGTCGTCAACGCCAAGACCCACAAGGTCGTTCGGCTGCTCGATATCGGCAAGGGGCCTGACGCCGTCATCATGGACACCGCCCGGCGGCTGGCGTTCATTCCCTGTGGCCGCGATGGCACGATCAGCATTGTCGCCCTGGATGGGACCGCAGGGGCGCGCGTGATCGGCACAATCACGAGCGAAGTTGGCGCACGAACCGGGGCGCTCGACCCTATGACTGGCAACCTTTATTTGCCGACCGCCCGGTTCGGCCCGCCCGCCGCTGCTGGCGGTCGTCCGGTCGCGATCCCAGGCTCGTTTCACGTTGCAATCGCATCGCCAAAATGATCATCGCGTAACGCGGCTGTCTTGCACGAAACGCCTCTTCAGCTTCGAGGCAAAGTCATGATGCCCGAATGCAAATCCGGCCGACCTTTGGCCGGCGCCATCTGATATGGACGGATTTTGTTGGGCCTGAGCGCGGGCGCGGCAACGGACCGGCCCCAACCCGCCCGTTGCTGTTTTCTGGCCACAAACGCTGCCGTTGGGGGTGGCCGAACGGTGCATGCGACTTGCTGGTCCATCCCAGCGCCCCCGATAGCCGAAGGGCAACGATTGCGTTGCCCTTCGGCCCTGCCGGTTTGGTCGATCAGAAGCGTAACGTAGCCGTGCCGGTAATCTCGCGCGGCGCCTGGAAGAAATATTGCCGGCTGGCAACCGCCGTGCCGGAAATGCTGACCACCTTGCGCGAGTCTGTCAGGTTGGTGACCTGCACACCGAGCCGCACCGGGCCAATATCATAGCTGCCCGAGACAATGGCGGTGTTGTAACCGGCCAGCCGCAGGGTGTTGCCGGCATCTGCATATTGGACGCCGGTATATTTATCGATCAGCGAGAAGCGGATCGGGCCGTCCTTGTAGAGGATGCCAGCGGCAGCGGTCGATTTCGGCGCACGCGCGATATAGGTATCGGTCGCCGGGGCGGCCGGGTTGTTGGCTGTGCGCGCATAGTTGAGCGAACCGTTGGCAAACACCGCCAGCCCAAAGTCAAACGCATAGGTCACCTGACCCTCGATACCCTTGTACAGCGCCTTGCCGGAATTGACGAAGATCACGCCCTGGCCAGGAACCGATGAGGTGAAGGAGGTGATCTTGTTGTTGAACTCGATGCGATAGAGATCGAAATCGAGCGACAAATGGCTGCCGTGATAGACCGCGCCCACCTGATAATTGGTCGATTTCTGCGGATCGAGCGAGGAGAGCGCTGGATTGACGACATATTGCGTGTTGAGCAGCGGCGGCAGGAAGCCCTTGGCATATTGGAAATAGGTCGAGAGCTGATCGGTAACCGCATAATTGGCCGTCACGAAGGGCAGATCGGCGCTGTAGGAAGCCGTGGAATTGGCCGGGATTCGCGTGGTCTGATTGTACAGCGCGTTGATCTTGCGGGTGAAATCGACATGCTTATAGCCAGGCGTGATCTTGAGCCCTGCAATTGGTTCGACTTCGAGCTCGACAAACTCTTCGCCGTTGGAAAAGGCCGAGTTCTGGTCATAACGCACGTCGCGCGGTGTGTTGACCTGCGCTGCGGTGTTGGTGATCGAATAGTTGCGCGCGCCCGTCACCAGATTGATCGTGCGTTGCTGACGATAGGTGTCGGACTGCTCGATCCAGCCACCGACGGTGAGCCGGGCGTAATCGGTAAGCACGACATGCAGCTTCGCGATATCACCATAAACCCGGTACTGGTTGGTCTTGGTATAGCCTGGCACGCCGAACTGGGTGGCACCCGTGGGCGTCAGCCGGACGACATTCGCGGCTGCTTCGCCAGCTGTGCCGACGACGGTCACGTCGTTGCCGCTGGTCGTCAGGTTTTGATAGGCATAGGTATAAAGCCGGTTTTCGAAGGTGAACCGATCAGACAGGTGCGCTTCAAACTTGATGATCTCGAAATCGGTCTTTTTTGATTCCGGATTATAGTCCCGGTTGGCCTGCGAATTCGGGTTGAGGTTGAGGCTGAAATCCTTGCCGTACAGCGCGATCTGCGCGAGCGTGACGCCGTCACTATCGGGCTGGTTGAACTTGTTGTAGCTGTAGGTACCAAGCACGGTCAGCTTCACGTCAGGCGTGATCGGCACGACGATCTTGCCGAAGACGTTGCTGGCCTCATACGGGCTGAACGACCGCGCACCATCAGTGCGCACATGCTGGCCGCTGAGCACGATCTGGGTGCCGCCCAGCGAATCAATCGTGCCGCTCTGGACAAGGCCGCGCACCAGATAGGTGTTGAAGCTGCCATAGCTGGCCGTCGCCTCCAGGCTCGCGTCCTCGCGCGTCTCACGCGAGAAGAGGTTGAAATTGCCGCCGAAGGTCGCCTGACCAAGCTGGCTGGCATTGCCGGGACCACGATCGATGATCAGCGTCTCGATGGTGTTCGACGGGAAAAACGTGTTTGAATGATGCGATGGATCATTGGTGTCGCCAAAGGGCACGCCATCATAAGTGATGTTATATTCGGCGTCCTGGAAGCCGCGGATCTGCGCCTTGCTTTCCGACAGGCCGGCGCCGTTGGTGCCACCGAAATTGGAAACGCTGGGCGATATCAGCGCGATCTGGTTGAAATCCGCCGTCTTGGGCAGCGAATCCTCAATGAACGAGCGCGAAACGATCGATTGCGGCTGAGTCGTCTGGAGCGATGCGGTGACGGGGGCGATCTCGTTGGCCCGGGTCGCCGTCACGACAATGTCAGAACCTTCGGCGATGCCGGGCATAGGCACGTCGCGCTTTGAATCGGTCGCCGGCGCTGCAGTTTCAGCATGCGCAACGGCCGACGCCATTGACGCGCCAAGTATCGTCAGGCTCGCGCCCATATGCAGGGCACGGCTCAGTAGCTTGTTCATTTTCTTAAATCCCCCAAGTCGAATCGACATTCGGGGCGCTAGCGGGGGCGGATGACGGTTTCATTGCCCAACTGTTACGTTAGAAATAATCGGGAAACATTTCCGACCAGCCGTCCCGGCAAGCGCGATCCTTCGAAGATGGTCGCCACCCATTGGATCAACGTGCGCTCCCTGGAAGGACCGCCTTGGCGGCGTTGTATCGGAAAGGCTGAGCGCCGATGCCTGGTACCAGTTCCGGCTGTTGCTGAGCAAAATGCGAACAAGGGCAAACGCGGCGAGACATGGTTTGGGATGGCCGGCCGATAGCGATGCACCGGGCTTTGCTGTCGCCGGACTTTGCCCTCGCCGGACTTGGCAAGCCACGCAGCGAGGGTGCCCATTTTGCATTCGTGACCTTCGCACCGAACGAGAGTGCCGGCGCGGTTCACTGTTGATGCCGTTCGCTTGGGGGTGATGGCAA
>JBBQHG010000076.1:0-11242 GCA_038323755.1 Sphingomonadales bacterium | reverse complement strand
GTCGGTAATCGGGCTTTGCATCTGACGCGCGAAGGCGGGCATAGCCACCGCCGCATCGTCCATGTCGCCGATGCGACCGGCTGGGCAGTACAAGAGGCGTTGCAGCGCGCCGCGACCGACCATCCGAACATCACGCTGGTGCCCGACATGGTCGCGATCGACCTCGCGACGGGAAAGCATGAGGAGCGCTATTCGGGCGCCGGGCACGTCTGGGGCGTCTATGCCGTCAACCGCGCGACCGGGCGGGTCGAGCTGTATACCGCGCGCGCGACGATCTTGGCGACGGGGGGCGCGGGGCGGACCTATCTGTTTTCAACGGCACCGCGCGGGGCAACGGGTGACGGCATTGCGATGGCGTGGCGCGCGGGCTGCCGCGTGTCCAATATGGAAATGATGCAGTTCCACCCGACCTGCCTCTACAATCTCGACGTCAAGAATTTCCTGATTACCGAGGCGGTGCGCGGCGAGGGCGGGCTTCTTCTGATTGCCGAGAGGGTCTACCGCTTCATGCCCGATTTCGACCCGCGGGTGGAAGGCGCCCCGCGGGTCGTGGTGGCGCGCGCGATCGACCATGAGATCAAACGGCTTGGCCTTGATTATGTCCATCTCGACATCAGCCATAAAGGCCCCGATTTCATCCGCGAGCATTTCCCCAACATCTATGAAAAGCTGATGGGGCTTGGCATCGACATGACGACCGATCCGATTCCGGTCGTGCCCGCACAGCATTATACCTGCGGCGGCATCGTCGTCGATCTGGACGGGCGGACCGACCTGCCGGGGCTTTATGCGGCCGGCGAATGTACCGAAAGCGGCCTGCACGGCGCGAACCGGCTGGCGTCCAATTCGCTGCTCGAATGCTTCGTTTTCGGTGAAGCGTGCGCGCGCCACATCGCTGCGCATTGGGATGACCTGCCGCCGCCGCCCGCGATCCGCCCCTGGGACGAAAGCCGGGTCGAGGATTCGGACGAGGAAGTCGTCATCAAGCAGAACTGGACCGAGATTCGGCGGTTCATGTGGAATTATGTCGGCATCGTGCGCACCACCAAAAGGCTGGAGCGTGCGCAGCACCGCATCCGCCTGCTGACCGATGAGGTAAACGACTATTACGGGCATTTCCGCGTGACGCCCGACCTGATCGAGCTGCGCAACCTGTTGCAGACCGCCGAATTGATCGTGCGATCGGCGCTCCACCGCAAAGAGAGCCGCGGGCTGCATTACACGCTGGATTACCCCGATATGTTGCCTGAAGCGATCGATACCGTGCTGATACCGTAACGGCAGGTTATGCCCCGACTGTCGCGAAACCGGACGTGCGCGGCTTTGAAGTCGCCCGATCTTTGCTGGATTTTTACATCTTGTCGCGCAAAACTGGGCATTCATCGCAAGCGCGTTGATCGGCACTGTCTTGTTCATCGCCGACAACGCATGGTTGCGCCAAGCTATCGGGGGGCTGAACAGCTTGTTTCACCATGAGAAAATCTTGACCGCAGACCGACTTAATCCCGCCTATGCGGCAATGGTGATGATGGCGCTGGCCGGTTGCCAGTCAACGCCCGCACCGCGGGTTGCCAGCGCCCTGCCGCCACCGCCGGTATATCGCGTGGTGATGCCGGTGCCAGTCGCCAGACCGCTGCCGCCAGCTACGGCCCCCGAATCGCTGGTGGCGAGCATCAAGGCGCTTACGGCAGAATTTGACGGCAATGTCGGCATTGCCGTTCGCCATATCGAACAGGGATGGTCCACCCAGAGCAATGGCGATGCCAAGCTGCCGCAGCAAAGCGTAAGCAAATTGTGGGTGGCAATGGCGGTGCTCGACTACCGGGATTCCGGCAAGCTGACCCTCGATGATCCCGTGACGGTAACCAAAGAAGACCTGACGCTGTTTCATCAGCCGATTGCGGCCATGGTAACGGGCGACGGCTACAAGACAACCGTCGGCGAATTGCTCCAGCGCGCGCTGACCACCAGCGACAACACCGCCAATGACCGGTTACTGCGCTATATCGGCGGGCCAGACACGGTACGCGCATTCATCCGCCGCAAGGGGCTGGGGGCGATCAATTTCGGCCCCGGCGAGCGCGTATTGCAGAGCCAGACGGCCGGGCTTGAATGGAAGCCGGAATTCGCACTGGGCAGCGCCTTTACTCGCGCCCGCGCCCGGTTGCCGCTTTCGACCAGACTGCAGGCGTTTGAGAGTTATGTAAGCAATCCGCCCGACGGCGCCGCGCCAGTAGCGATTGCCGGTGCGCTGGCAATGCTGAAAAAGGGCGAATTGCTGTCGCCTGGATCGACCCAGTATCTGATCAGCACGATGGAATCGTCCAAGACCGGCAAGCAGCGGTTACGCGGCGCGGTGCCGGAGGGCTGGAGCTTCGGGCACAAGACCGGCACCGGCCAGGATCTGGCCGGGCGCACGGCGGGCTATAACGATGTCGGCATCCTGACCGCGCCCGATGGGCAAAGCTATGCAATCGCGGTGATGATCGGCAACACGCCGCGGCCGATTTCGGAACGCCAGCAGCTGATGCAGGGCGTGGTTGCCAGCATCGTGGCCAATCACCGCCGCTAATCGGGGAACCGCCAGCGGCGTGCACTAACGCTTTGTGCCGCGCAAAGGTTCGGCTATCCCGACGCCATGCCTCATCTCTATCTTGTCGATGGCTCCGGTTATATCTTCCGCGCCTATCACCGCCTGCCGCCGCTGACGAACAAGCATGGCGAGCCGGTCGGGGCCGTCTATGGCTATACCACCATGCTGTGGAAGCTCGCCGACGAGCTGCACAAGGCCGATGGCCCGACGCACATGGCGGTGATCCTCGACAAGTCGAGCCATACGTTCCGCAACGACCTTTACGACCAGTATAAGGCGCACCGCCCGCCTGCGCCCGAAGACCTTGTGCCGCAATTCCCGATGATTCGTGATGCGACCCGCGCGTTCAGCCTGCCATGCATCGAGACCGAAGGGCTCGAGGCCGACGATATCATCGCCTGTTATTCCAAGGCGGCGCTTGCTCAAGGGTGGGCGGTGACGATCGTGTCCAGCGACAAGGACCTGATGCAGCTCATCGAGCCCGGGCTCGACCTGTATGATACGATGAACAACCGGCGGCTGGGGCCGGAGCATGTAATGGAAAAGTTCGGCGTCGAACCCGATCGCTTGGGCGATGTGCTCGCGCTGATGGGCGACAGCGTGGATAATGTGCCGGGCGTGACCGGCGTAGGGCCAAAGACGGCGGCCAAGCTGATCCAGGAACATGGAGATTTGGAGGGCGTTCTGGCCGCGGCGCCGACGATGAAACCGGGCAAGCTGCGTGACAATCTGATCGAGCAGGCCGATAATGCGCGCCTGTCAAAGGTGCTGGTAACGCTGAAATGCGATGTGCCGTTGCCCGAGCCGCTCGAGGATCTCGAACTGAAGGGCATCCCCGATGCGCCGTTGCGGGCGTTTCTTGACCATCATGGTTTCAAATCGCTGCTCGCAAAACTGTCAGCGGCGAGCGACACGCCGGTCGCCGCGGCACAACCGGTTGTGCAGGAGGCCGAGGCTGATTTCGATCTGGACGGCTATGCCACGATCACGAACGCCGCGGCGCTCGACGCGTGGGTTGCGGCAGCGCGGCACCAGGGTTTCGTTGCGGTCGATACCGAGACGACCGGCATCGACGCAACGCGCGCGGCACTGGTTGGGGTCAGCCTGGCGCTTGCGCCCAACCGCGCCTGCTACATCCCGATCGGGCATGGCGGCACCGACATGTTCGCCGAAGTGCCGGTTCAGATCGACCGGGCGGCGGTAATCGCGGCGTTGAAGCCGCTGATGGAAGACCCGTCGGTACTGAAAATCGGGCAAAATCTCAAATACGACATGATCATCCTTGGTCGGCTCGGTATCGATATTGCCCCCTATGACGACACCATTTTGATGAGCTTTGATCTCGATGCGGGCCTGCATGGCCACGGCATGGATGAACTGTCGACGACGCATCTGTCGCACAGCTGCATCGCGTTCAAGGATGTGGTCGGCACCGGCAAGAGCCAGCGGAGCTTTGCCGAGATCGATCTGAAGGCCGCAACGCGTTACGCCGCCGAGGATGCCGATGTGACGCTCAGGCTGTGGCGACGATTCAAGCCGCGACTGGCGGCAGAGGGCGCGACGCGGGTATATGAAATGGTCGACCGCCCGCTTGCCGCTGTCGTGGCAGGGATGGAGCGCGCAGGAATCAAGGTCGATCGCGAGCGGCTTGCCGGTTTGTCAGCTGAATTTGCCGCGCAGATCGCGACGCTGGAAACCGAGATTCACGCGCTGGCAGACGGGCCGTTCACGATCGGCAGCCCGCAGCAGCTGGGCAATGTGCTGTTCGAGCGGATGGGCATCAAAGGCGGGCGCAAGGGCAAATCGGGTGTCTATTCCACCGACGTCAACGAGCTCGAACGGATCGCCGCTGACAAGGCGTCGCCCGGCGCCGTGATCGCAGCGCGCGTGCTGGACTGGCGGCAGCTGTCCAAGCTGAAATCGACCTATACCGATGCGTTGCAGGCACAGATCAATCCAGAGACGGGGCGCGTGCATACCAGTTACTCGCTGACGGGTGCGCAGACCGGGCGGTTGTCATCGACCGACCCCAATCTACAGAACATTCCGATCCGCACCGAGATTGGCCGCCAGATCCGCGATGCGTTTGTGGCGGAGCCGGGCAATGTGCTGCTGGCGGCCGATTACTCGCAGATCGAGCTGCGACTAGCTGCGCATATGGCCGATGTGCCGGCGCTGAAACAGGCCTTTGCCGACGGCGCCGACATCCACTCGCTGACCGCACAGGAACTGTTCGGCGAGATCAATCGCGACACGCGCGGGCGGGCCAAGACGATCAATTTCGCAATCCTTTATGGCATCAGCCGCTGGGGATTGGCGGGTCGGCTCGACGTGACGCCCGATGAAGCGCAGGCGATGATCGACCGCTATTTCGAACGCTTCCCTGGAATCAACCGCTATATCGCTGAGACCATTCAAACAACGCGCGAACGCGGTTATACCGAGACGCTGTTCGGGCGGAAATGCTGGTTCCCTCGGCTGAAATCATCGGTGCAGCATGAGCGACAGGGTGCAGAACGCGCCGCGATCAACGCCCCAATACAGGGCACCAGCGCCGACATCATCAAGCGCGCGATGGTGCGGATGGGGCCAGCGCTGATCGCTGCCGGGCTGCCAAACGTCCGCATGCTGTTGCAGGTGCATGACGAATTGGTGTTCGAACTGCCGGAGGGCGATGTCGACCGCGCCACGCCAGTGATCGAGGACGTAATGGCAAAAGCTGCCGAGCCTGCAGTGACGCTATCGGTGCCGCTCGGTGTCGAGATTGGCACCGGCTTGAGCTGGGGCGCCGCGCATTGACGAGCGGCGCGGCTCCTGTCTCAACGCCTGGAGAGGCCGATGATATCGCAGCCATCGCCAAGGGCGGGCGCACGAACATCATCGGCTTTGCGCTGCGGCTGGCCGCGCGGGTGCCCTTCCTGTTCGTAGCGGGCCGGCTCTACGGCGCTGACATGGTCGGGCGGTTTGCTCTCGCGGTCGTGGTTGTCGAGCTTGCAGCGCTGGTCGCAACACTTGGGATGAAGCGCGGGCTTGCCCAGGCATTGTCGGAGAGCGACCGGCCGCATGCGCATGTCGCCTGGGATGCGCTGGCGGTGGCGCTGATCGCCTCGGTTGCGGCGAGCGCGCTGCTCTTTGCCTTTCCCGGCATCATGTACCGGATCAGCCCGCCTGAGGGCGTTGCCCGGCTGTTGCCCGGCATCGTCTTTGCGATTGCCTGGTCCGATCTGTCGCTGGCGGCGCTTGCCTATCGCCATAATGTTCGCGCGACGGTGACGGCGCGCGCTGTGATCGAGCCCTGGACGATCAGCATTGCGGCAACCGCGCTGTATTTCGTCGCGCCGCATGACGGGCTGGAAATAGCCTATATGCTGTCGATGGTCGCCGCGCTTGTTGCGTCGATCATCCCCTTCATCCGGAGCTACGGACTGCCGATCGGGTGGAAGCCGCGGCTGGCCACGATTGCCACGCTCGCGCGCCAGAATATGCCGCTCGCGGGCGCCGATGCAATCGAATGGGCGACGCGCAATGTTGATCGATTCATCCTGGGCCAGCTGTTCGCGCCGTCGGTGGTCGGCATTTATTATATGGCGCAGCAGATTGCCTCGCTGCCGGGGCGACTGAAGACAAGCTTCGACCCGATCCTTGGCCCGGTGATCACCACAAGCCTGGCACGCGGCGACAAGGCAGCGGTGGCGAGCCAGATCCGGCAGGTCGGTTTCTGGATCATGGCAGCGCAAGGGTGCCTGGCCTTGATGGGATCGATCCCAGGCGAAGCAGTGATGGGCACCATCGGCCCGCAATTCGTGGGCGGGACGGCGGCGCTGGCGTTTCTGCTCACCGCAGAGGTAGTCGCGTCAATGGCGGCGGTATCCGAAAGTGCCCTCGTTTATGTGGCACGGCACCGCAATTTGATGATCTCGGCAGTGATGCTCGTGTTTCAGATCGGCCTGAGTTTTGCGCTGATCTTCGCAATGCGCGGTCTTGGCTGGCCGCCCAATTATCAGGCGGCGGGGCCCGCGGTGGCGCTGATGCTCTCTTTTGCGATCACATCGATCGTCAAATCGCAGCTGCTGTCGAAGCTGTTGCAAGCGCCGGTATCGGGCTGGCGGTGGCCGATGCTGTGGGCAGCGGTGGCGGCGGTGCTGGTTGGCACGGCGTTCACCTCGCTGCCGCACCGGTTCGAGTGGGTCGAGCTGGTGTTTGGCTTGCCGGCGATCGGGATCAGTTATGCCGTCGTCTTATGGCGATGGGCATTCGGACCCGAGGACCGCGCCCTGTTCAGGCGGATGCCCAAAGCCGCCGCCTGACTGATCTCAGTGCCGAAAATGGCGCATGCCGGTGAAAATCATTGCGAGCCCGGCTTCATCGGCAGCAGCAATCACCTCTGCATCGCGGATCGATCCGCCCGGCTGAATGACCGCCGTTGCGCCGGCGTCAACCGCAGCGAGCAGACCGTCTGCGAAGGGGAAAAATGCGTCTGACGCCACAGCCGATCCAATTGTGCGGGGTGTTGGCCAGCCTGCCTTTTCGGCGGCGTCGCGCGCCTTCCACGCAGCGATGCGCGCTGATTCGAGGCGGTTCATCTGGCCAGCGCCGATGCCGGCGGTCGCGCCGTCCTTGGCATAAACGATGGCGTTGGACTTCACATGCTTGGCCACTGTCCAGGCGAAACGGCAATCGGCGAGCTCTTGCGCTGTAGGCTGGCGCTTGGTGACGACCTGGAGCGCGCCCGTCGGCAGCACGCCATTGTCGCGAGATTGTACGAGCCAGCCGCCTGCAATTGTTTTCGCCATCAGGCCGCCGCGCGCCGGATCAGGCAGTGTACCGGTAAGCAACAATCGGAGATTCTTCTTGGCGGCGAAAAGCGCGATCGCGGCCTCATCAGCATCGGGGGCGATGACGACTTCGGTAAAAATGCCAGTAATGGCGCGGGCGGTGACCGCATCGAGCGGGCGATTGACCGCGATGATGCCGCCAAAGGCAGATACAGTGTCACAGGAAAAGGCTTGGGCATAAGCCACCTCGACCGTCGCGGCGGTGGCGACGCCGCAGGGATTGGCGTGCTTGACGATGACGCAGGTGGGGGCGGCGTCGCGGAATTCGCTCACAAGCTCAAGCGCGGCATCGGCGTCGTTGTAATTATTGTAGCTAAGTTCCTTGCCCTGCAGCTGCCTTGCCTGGCCAATGCCGTGCGCCGACGGGCCGGCATGGTGATAAAAAGCGGCCTGCTGGTGAGGATTTTCGCCATATCGCAGGGCCATGGGGCGTTCGAGAATTTGCGGAAGCGTGGCTGGAAATTGCTGTTGCTGATCGGCAAAGCCGAACCAGCTTGCGATCATCGAATCATAGGTTGCCGTCGCCGCAAAGGCCTTGGCCGCGAGCCGCCGCCGATCATCCAGCGTCGTTTCACCCCCGGCCACCAGCGAATAATCCGCTGGATCGGTGACAATCGCGACAAAAGCATGATTTTTCGCGGCCGAGCGAACCATCGACGGCCCGCCAATGTCGATATTCTCGATGACTTCCGGTCGATCGGCACCCTTCATTACGGTTTGCAAAAACGGGTAGAGGTTGACGACCACCAGATCGATTGGCCCAATGCCATGCGCCGCCAACGCAGCCACGTGCCCGGGATCGTCTCGCACGGCGAGCAACCCGCCATGAACCACCGGATGCAAGGTCTTGACGCGCCCATCCATCATTTCCGGAAAGCCCGTCAGATCGCTGATATCGCGCACCGGCAGCCCGGCGTCGCGCAGCACCTTTGCCGTTCCGCCGGTCGAGACAAGGTCAACGCCCTGGGCTGCGAGCGAACGCCCCAGCTCAACGATTCCGGTCTTGTCGGACACTGACAGCAAGGCTCGGGTAATTTTTATCGTCGTCATTGGCGGCCCTTTCAGATCGCCTCCCCTGCCCGCTCAGGTCGCGCGCTTCAAGGCCCAGCTGATATTCGCGCCGCCCGCCGGCGCTTCACCCGAGACGACAAGTTGATGCGTGGCATGCGGACGACCATCGCCATCAACCCACAAGCTGTCCTCGATCGCGAGCGCACCGCCGCGGCAACGGAATTGCCACAGCGCCGCGCCTGGCAGGCGCAGCAAGGCAGCCTGGCCATCGGCGGTCGGCGTCGCGGTGATGCCGATGCCGAGATGGAAGCGCACGTTGAACGGGGTGACCGCCACCTTGCGTTTGCGACCGGTGGGCAAGAGCATATCTTCCCCGCGCAGATCGCGCCCATCGGCTGACAGGATGAGCTGGCGGCGGTGGAGAAAACCAAAGCGCCGCGCATAGCCATCATGGCTTGCTTCGATCCGGCTGGACGTTTCGCTTTCCTGCCGGCTGAGCTCAACCTCTGCAACCCCGCGCCCGAGCGTGCCATCAGGATGGATCGCGGTCGAATTGCTGTCGCCGACCACCAAAGTGGAATGCGCCGCCGTAGTGCGCAGCCCTTCTGCAAGCGCGACCGGCACTTGCGCAATAACGCTGCGCGCACCGCCGCAATTGACGATCAGTCGGTTAGGGCCATCCGAAAATTCAAAGGCGAGGGTCGATCCGCAGCCGCCTTCCACCAACCGCGCAACTGGCGGTGGGGCAGCATCGATAATCAGTACCGATTGCCCGCCAGCCAAGCGCTGATAGCCCCATTCGCGCGCCTGACGCAGCGGCCGCGCGCGAACGCCTGTCGCCAGAATTGCCTGCTCGACCACGCTCGCCGATATTGCTGCACCGCCCTGCCAACTCGAAAGGCCCTTGTCGCCGTGGCAGATGCCGAGCAACGCCGGCACCATCGCGGTGATGGTCTCCTGCAACCGGGCGGGCGGCTCGAGCCGACGCGCCGCATAGGTTTCGCGCAGCGCCGTCAGCAGCATGATGATATCGAGCTGCGCCGTGGGCGAGCGTGCGACCGAACCACCATCGGCGAAGACTGACGCCTCTATCGCGCGCATCAATCCCGCCTCGCCGGCCTTGCGCCGGACATCCCCCGCCGGGATCAGCAATCCGGCCGCCACGATGCCGCACCAGGCAGCAATGCGCGGGGCGCCGGGCGGCACCTTGTCAGCACAGCGATCAAGATGGCGCGCCCCCCGCGCCAATGTGTTCAGCACAAGCGAGCGATAGACCAGATCGGTCGATGACAGGATCAGCGGGGCATGCGCCGTCCAGGCAAGGATACGCCGACCCCAATAATCGCCGCGCCATGCCGGTTCGGCCACGTTTTCAGCATGCGCTGTCAGCCAGGCGCGCATAAGCTGCTCGGCGACCGGGGCAGCATGCGCGCGCGTCGCCACGCTTGAGAGGTCACGCAGCCAGGTGCTGCTATGGATATAGTCGGCAAAGGCCTTGGAAAAATCGGGCCGAGCAAGATTGAGCGCCCCGATTGGGCGGGCCTCGCCGCGGACGTTGACGCTTCCCTCGATCAGGGCGGCGCCGCGCTTAAGATCGCCCAAAAAGGGATCGTCCGGCACGGCGAGCAGCTTGAGCGGATGACGTCCTTTCAGGCGGAGCCCATGAATAGGGGTGCGCCATGTCATCCGGTTGAGGCGCTCGGCAAATTGCTGAGCGAGCGACAGTCCCTTGTCGCCGCCAACACGCACCAGCCGCTTGCCCTCTTCGATCCCGTCGGTGGCGGTCTCGCGATCATCGCTGGCGATCACACACCCCTTAAAGCGGCGATATTGGCGGCGTAGTGATCGGGCCCACCACGGAAGGCGGCGGTACCCGCGACCAGTGCGTCCGCCCCGGCATCGATGCACGACCGGGCAATTGCTGCATCGACGCCGCCATCGACTTCGAGATCGATGGGCTTGCCGAGCTTGGCAATCATCTTGGCGATCGCCTCGATCTTGCGGAGTTGCGAGGTGATGAAGCTCTGCCCGCCAAAGCCGGGATTGACGCTCATTACCAGCACCAGATCAACCTCCTCCAGCACATAATCGAGCATTTTGGCCGGAGTGGCGGGGTTGAGGACCACGCCGGCACGCTTGCCCAGCGCCTTGATCCGCTGGAGCGTACGGTGGAGATGGGGCCCCGCTTCCGGATGCACCGTGATCGTATCGGCACCCGCTTCGGCAAATGCATCCAGATACGCGTCGACCGGCGAAATCATCAGATGCACGTCAAAGGGCTTGGTCGTGTGCGGGCGCAGCGCCTTGATGATGGCGGGGCCAATTGTGATGTTAGGGACGAAATGGCCATCCATCACATCGACATGGATCCAGTCGGCCCCCGCGGCGTCGATCGCGCGGATTTCTTCGCCCAGACGGGCAAAATCAGCAGAGAGGATGGAAGGCGCGATACGAACGGGATGCGGCATGTGCGGCATGTAGCAGAGTAGGGCGCGCCCGCAAGATTTGCGGTCCCGAATTCTGGCCTGAATTCTGGCCTGAATTCTGGTCAGCCAGTGCGCATCATCCGCACCATGAAAAAGCCATCGCACCCGCCGCGATCAGCCAACGTGCCCGGGAGCGTTCGCAGCCAGCCGGCGCGATCGACAGCGATACCATCGGGCAGTTCATCAGGCTGCACGGGATCGATCTTGAAATCGGGGCGCACACCGAGAAACGCGCCGATCTGGGCCTCTCCCTCGGCTGGCTCGAGCGAGCAGGTCGCATAGACCAGCAGACCGCCCGGCCGCACCCAATCCGCCAC
>JBBQHG010000075.1:0-11251 GCA_038323755.1 Sphingomonadales bacterium | reverse complement strand
GGCGCAGGCGAAGGCTTGAGTGGGGACTGCATCTCTCTCTAAGCCCTGACCTCTCAAAAATGCCGTTCGCCCTGAGCGTGTCGAAGGGCTGCTTTCCTTTCCGACGTCCGAGAAGAAGGCAGCCCTTCGACAAGCTCAGGGCAAACGGTGGGGGGACGGCCTGGGTTTCCGGTGAACTGGCGGAAAACCTACGCTGAGAGCGTGGTTCTGTCCGCCCACCAGCTATGCGTGCCGCTCGATATCTTGTGGGGTAGCGCGATGCGGCACACTGGCCCGGCTTCGATATCGCGCGCGTCGATCAGGATGCATTCGCTGGTGCCGGTATTTTCGTCGGTGATGAAGCTGACGAGATAGCCGTCATCCTCGGCAGTGTTGCCGATTCGCGGGGCGAAGGGGGCTTCGCTGGCGTAGCGGCCTTCCTCGAGCATCAGTGACCAGCTCTCGCCGGTTTCCAGATCATGCTTCACGAAGCCGTTGAACAGGAACCAGCCGGGCTTGGTGGTGGTCGAATAGATATAGCGGTGCTTGCGGCCAGCAACCTGGGTGTTGATCATCCCGAATTCGAGGGTGCGGTCGTCCAGCCGCTCCTCCTTCGTCGTCCCGTCAGCCAGATTGAAGCGCCAGCGGTGGAGCCGGGGCAGGAAGCTGTGCTCATCGACATAGGCCATCATATGGCCATAGCCGTCCTCATTGGGGAGCGGGGCGGGCTGGGGATTGTCCTGGAAATAGGCGTCCATCACCACCTCGTCGCCCTCTTCATAGGCGTTGAGGAAATGGAGGATGTAGGTCGGTGCTGCCTCGAACCAGCGAATGTCTTCCGGCTCGCCGTGGCGCGGGATCAGCGCGAAGCGGCTGGGGATGCCCTCATGCAGCCGCGCCGCGTGGATGCCGCGCGCCAGCAGTTCCTGATCCCAGAACATCGGCAGGTCGTTAACGATCGACCAATGCTCGCTGAAGGTCATGTCGTGCGGCAGGCGCGGGCCGGGCAGCGGGACGGGGATATAGTGCGCAAGCGTGCCCGCCTTGTCGACGACGCCGTAATGCATGAAGGGCGCGTGCTTCGAATAATTGAAGAACATGAGCTCGCCGGTGCGCTCATCGACCTTGGGATGCGCGGAGATGCCGTCGAGCGGGACCCAAGGCGCGACACCGAGCGGATCGAGCGTTTCGGGATCGAGCAGATAGCCCTCGCCGCATTGGTAGAAGGTGGAGAGCGCCTTGCCGGCATGGACGATGATGTCGGTGCTCGACGAATCCTTCAAGGACCCATGCGCGCCGAAGCCGGGGCGCTTTGATGTGCCCGCCCGGTCCATCAGCCCGCCCCAGAGCGAATCGCCTGCTTCCTGTTCAGCGGCGAAGCAGCGGGTGCGGACCCAGCGGTTGCGATAGCTGGCCTGGCCACCGGCAAAGCTGATCTGGTGGATCATCCCGTCCCCATCGAAGGGATGATATTTGCCGAGCGGCTGGTGCAGCTGATTCTCGGTATTGCGCAGATAGATACCGTCGATATCGGTGGGGATGCTGCCCTCGATCACGTCGAGATCAATGGCGGTCACTTCCTCATGCTGCGGGGTCCAGGCACCGCCGAGATAAGGGTGGTTGCTTGGCCGGAGCGACGACTGAACCGGTGGCAGGCGATCGACAATCATCGGCATGGTCCCTGAAAAGCGGCGTGGTGCTGCGCGTGATCATAAGCGGGCGATGCCGGTTTCACTAGAGCGCGGGCGGTGCCCGGCGCAGCACCCGCCGGGCACCCGCCAAGTACCCGCCCAAATTCCGTATCGCTTTTTCGGGCCAAGGCGCGCATCGGGGCGACGGTAGATGGTGCAGGCGTCCGCTGCGTCGGTGGCGCCGTATCTGTTCCGACAGCCCATGGAGTCGATGATCATGATGAAGTTTCGCCAGTTTCTTGGCCTTGCCGCGCTCAGCGTTGCGGTGCCCGCGATTGCCGCTATCCCGGTTGGGGCGAAGGCACCCGATTTCACCACGCAGGCAACACTCGCCGGCACGCCCTTTTCCTTCCACCTCGCCGATGCGTTGAAGAAGGGGCCGGTGGTGCTGTATTTCTACCCCGCCGCCTTCACCAGTGGCTGCACGGTCGAAGCGCATGAATTTGCCGAGGCGACCGATGATTTCAAGGCGCTGGGCGCCACCGTGATCGGCGTGTCGGCCGACCCAATCGAGAAGCTCAACCGCTTTTCGGTTAGCGAATGCCGCAACAAGTTCGCGGTCGCCTCTGCCGACAAGAAGATCATCCACGACTATAAGGTCGCGATTCCGGTGATCGGTAAGTCGAACCGCACCTCGTTTGTGATCGCGCCCGACGGGAAGATCCTGTTCGAGTACAGCGCGCTCGACCCCAAGGGCCATGTCGAAAAGACGATGGATGCCGTGAAGGCGTGGCGCGCGGCGCACCCCAAGGCGTGATGATCGCTTGATGGCGGGGTAGGCCGGGCCGTTGGTGGCCCGGCCTTCCTACAGGCGGCGCTGATACTGGATGAGCGTCTTGTCGTTGGTGAAGCTGAGCCCGCTCCAGCCCAAGGCATCGTCATACCAGATGTCGAGCTGCGCCTCGCCCGACAGGTTGTAGCGCCGCGCCTTGATGATCTTGCCGCCGCTTGCCGGGATCGCCTCAATGCCCTGGCGCGCGACCTTGGGGCGCATCAGCTTGCCGTTCTGGGTGTTGATCCAGGGGCCTTCGAGCTCGCGCTGGTTCCAGTGGGTGGCGGGCAGCGCATCGGCTGGGGCAATGTAGCGCGGCACTTTGGTCGCCTGGATGGCGAGGCCGCCGGGCCCGCGCTTGCCGATCAGCTCGAACTTCTTGCCATTGTCGTTGGTGGTGCTTTGCAGCGCCACGACCTGATCACCCGACCAGATTTCGGTCGCGCGGTGGCGATAGCGGTAGAGCGTGATGCCCATCAGCGAATAGGCAAGGTCGACCGCCACATTGACGGTCAGGCCGTCTGCCGTGGGGGTGAACGTCAGCTCGTGCGTGCCGAGCTTCGATCCCTTGCGCATGATGTCAAAATGCAGGCGGTTGCCAGCCGGGACCGGCAGCCCCGCCTTGGCCGCAAACGGCATTGTCGCGAGCAAAGCGCCCCCGACAATCATCTGACGACGATCGATCATCCTTACCCTTTCAACACATAAAGCCCGACATCAATCGTACCGGTGCGAAATCCGGCTTCGCAATAACTAAGATAATATTCCCACAGCCGGATGAAGCCGGTGTCGAAGCCCAGCTTCCTGACCTGAGGCTCAGCAGCCATGAAGCGGCGTCGCCATTCCGCCAGCGTATCGGCATAGCCGTGGCGGAAGGTCGTGATCGGGCCCGACTCCAGCCCAACCCGCTCTGCCTGCGCGGCAACGATGGCAGGCGTGGGCAGCATGCCACCGGGGAAAATGTAATGCTGGATGAAGTCACTGCGCGAGCGATAATCCTCGAACAGATCGTCCCGAATGGTGATGATCTGCAGTACAGCGGTGCCGCCCGGTGCCAGATTGGCACGCAGCATTTCAAAATAAGTGGGCCAATAGGCCTCGCCCACCGCTTCGATCATCTCGATGGAGACGATACGGTCGAACTGTTCGCGGCAGTCGCGGTAATCCTGGTAGCGCAAGTCGATGGACGCGCCGGGGATGGCGGCGCAGCGCTCCTGCGCGACCGCCAGCTGCTCCTTTGACAAGGTGAGCCCCGTTACGCTGCGGCATTGGGGGCCGAGATGCGCGGCGAGCGCGCCCCAGCCGCAGCCAATCTCCAGCACGCGTTCATCACCGTGCAGATCGAGCATCCCGGCGATGGTTGCGAGCTTGTTCTGCTGGGCGGATTCGAGCGATTCGCCGGGGGCAACGACGCAGGCCGCCGAATAGGTCATGCTTTTGTCGAGCCACAGCCGGTAGAAATCATTGCCGAGATCATAGTGAAACGAGATGTTCTTGCGGCTGCCGCGCTTCGAATTGCTGCGCAGCATATGCCGCATGCGCTTCATCACGCGCACCACCGAGAGTCCGTCGATGGTCGCCTGCAGCCGTTCCACATTGTCGGCGCACAAGGTGATGAAGGCGACGATATCGGGCGAGGACCAGTCACCTGCGATATAGCCGTCCGAAAAGCCGATATCGCCACGCGTGATCAGCCGGCGCAGCGCGCGACCATTATGGAGAATGAACGTGGCGTCCTGCCCTGGTTGCTCGCCGCGATGCTCGATCCGTTCGCCTGATGGCAGCACGATCGTCAGCCGTCCCTTGTGGATGAACTGCAGCACGCGCCGGACCAGCCAGCCCGCCGCCCCCCGTGGCGCGCGCGATGTCTGTGGCGGCGCGGTCGGCGATCCATTTTCGTTCAGATACATGTCGGTGCCTTCGCAATGCTGGCCGGGCTGGTCACCGGGCCGGGCGGCGATGGCGGTCGCGGTTCCAGCGGCACGCCTTTCAGCCATAATTTCAATGCCTCCCACATGATGCCGCCGACGACCTTCAGCGTCATCAGCGGATAATCGACCAGCGTGCGCAGCAGGGCTGCATCCGTCAGCGGCTGGCGTTTGGCCGACAGGGCGGCGGTAATGACGAGCCCGCCCTTGTTGACCCCGTTGATCGCGATGACCACCCGCTCGGCAGGCGGGGAGACGCGAAAGGCATAATCCATATCCATGCCGATAAAGGGCGAGACGTGAAACGCCTTGGGCACCAGCTGGCGCACGGGCAGGGCGGCGCCCGGCTCGACCGGCAGCAGATAGCTGTGGCGTTCGCCAAAGGTGTTGTTGACCTCATAGAGGATCGCGGTCAGTGCGCCGCTCCGGTGGTAGCAGAAATAGACGCTCAGCGGGTTGAACGCGAAGCCGAGGACGCGGGGCATCGTCAGCAGGCGGATGGGGCCGCCGGCAATGGAGAGGCCCGCGCCATCAAGATGCCGCTCGACATGCGGGCGCAGCGTGTTGGCGGTGCCGTCACCATAATCGCGATCGCGAAAGGACAGGAGATTGAGGCGATTGCGCGAGAAAAAGCGCAGCCGCCTGGCAACGCCATCGATCTCGTCGAGATCGAGCAGCAGCATGAACAGCCGATAGTCGAGCCGGTGGCGGCGGGGGCGAACCCGCTGGTGCATGACGTTGCCGGTATAGAGCGCCGATACCGTCATCAGGCCGCTTCGAGCGCGGGCGTTGGCGCGGCTGCGGTTACGACAATGCGGCCTGAAGGATCGGCGACTGTCCAGGGGCGGGCGACACCCCCAAGCTGCTCGGCTACGGCAAGGCCGGCCTGCAACCCATCTTCATGAAAGCCCGCACCGAAATAGGCGCCGCAGAACCAGGTGTTGCGATTGCCCTGCAGCGACCAGAGCGATTGCTGCGCAGCAATGGCGCCGCTGTCAAAGATCGGGTGATCGTAGAGATCGGTGCGGATGACGCTGGCGGGATCGGGTTGCTGCAGCGGATTGAGGGTGACGAACAACTGCCGGTCGTTGGGCAGATTCTGCAGCCGGTTCATCCAATAGGTGACCGACAGCTTGGTCGCGACGGGGCCCTCAGCGGCATAATTCCAGCTCGACCAGGCGCGCTTGCGGCTGGGCATCAGCGCAGCGTCGCTGTGCAGCACGGCGATGTTGCGCCGATAGGCGAACGCGCCCAGCAGGTCGCGCTCTGCGGCATCGCTGTCGGTGAGCATGCCAAGCGCCTGATCGGCATGCGCTGCGATGACGACATGATCGAACTGGCGGGTTTCATGATCGGTTTCGATTTCGACCCGCCCGGCCAGCCGGCGGACTTTGCGCACGGGGGACCCGCGCACAATGCGGTCGGCAAAGGGTTCGATCAGCCGCTTCACATATTCGCGGCTGCCGCCGGCGACGGTGCGCCAGATGGGGCGCGCGCCGAGGTTGAAAAGCCCGTGATTGTGCCAGAAGCGGATAAAGGCGGCGGCGGGATAGAGCGGGATATCGGTCGATGGGGTGGACCAGATGGCGGCGGCCATCGGGTAAAGATGATCCTCGCGAAATGCCGCACTGTAGCGCCCGCGATCGAGATAATCTTGCAGGCTTTCGTCGCGCAGCATCGGCAGGTCGCGCGGCGCCTGGCGATAGAAACGGAACAGATCCTTCATCATCGACCAGAAGCGCGGCCGCACGATATTGCGGCGCTGCGACAGCAGGCTGCCGAGATCATTGGCGCCATATTCGAGCCGACCGCGATCGAGCGAGACCGAAAAGGTCATTTCCGATTCGTAGGTCGGCACATCCAGATGCGCGAACAAGGCGGTCAGATTGGGGTAGGTCACCTCGTTATAGACGATGAAACCGGTATCGACCGGCGTGCCGGCTGCATCGACCGTGTGGCTGTGCCCGCCCAGGCGGTTATCGGCCTCGAACAGGGTAACGCGGTGGCGCGATGACAATAGCCACGCCGCAGACAGCCCGGATATGCCGCTGCCCACGACTGCGATATCCAAGCCACCCTGATCATCACCACGCATTTTCGTGCATCCCCCCGGACCTGTCCCGTTGACTAGTAATGGTTGAGGTACGATGCCAGCCCCTTGTTGGATTTCTTTCCGGGGGGCAAAAATCCAAAATGCGTTTTCAACCGTATCATTCATCATGAGCATTCTCTTTCTGATCCTGCTGATTGCGGCCTTGCTGTCGATCGCGATGGCGGTTGCCTGGGCGATTGCGCGGCAGCCGGGCCAATCGGGCTGGACCGACGCCATCTGGTCGTTCGCGATCGGGGGCGCAGGCGTGATCGCAGCGCTGGTGCCGATCGGTGGCGCGCCATCGGTGCGGCAATGGGTGGTGGCGGCGCTGGTCGCGGCCTGGTCGCTGCGGCTGGGGCTGCACATCGCGGTGCGATCCTCCAAACATGGCGACGATCCGCGCTATGCCGCGCTGCGCCGCGAATGGGGCGACAGTTTCGACAAGCAGCTGTTCTTGTTCCTGCAGATACAAGCGGCGGCGGCGCTGCTGCTGGTGGTGTCGATCATGCTGGCCGCGCGCAACCCGGCACAGGGGCTGGTGTGGAGCGACGTGGCGGGCGCGCTGATCCTGGTCATCTCAGTACTTGGCGAAGGGCTGGCCGACCAGCAGCTGACGCGGTTTCGGCAGGACCCCGCCAATAAGGGCGCGGTGTGCGACACCGGGCTATGGGCCCTATCCCGCCACCCCAATTATTTCTTCGAATGGCTGAGCTGGGTTGCCTATGCGGTGATCGCGATTGGCCCAGGCGGCGCTTTTGGCTGGAGCTGGATGGCGCTGAGCGGGCCTGCTTTCATGTATCTGCTGCTCGTCCATGTCTCTGGCATTCCGCCGCTCGAGGCGCATATGCTGCGCTCGCGCGGGGATAAATTCCGCGCCTATCAGGGCCGCGTGCGCGCCTTTTTCCCGTTTCCCAAATCACCCATGCCGACCCACACTCCAACGAAAGCCTGATCATGAGCTTGCTCGAAAAAGCCATCCGTGCCGTCGAATCGACGCCTCTGCCCGATCCGGTGACACGCTTTGGCGTCGATTTCCTGGTGGCGCGGACGCGCCGCCAGCTTTCTGTCGCCCCACCGAGCGACGAGCAGTTCGCGCGCAGCATGGGCGATCACCCGATTGCCGAGCATACCGACGCCGCCAACGAGCAGCATTACGAGCTGCCGCCCGAGTTTTTCGGCCTGACGCTGGGGCCGCGCCGCAAATATAGCTGCTGCCTATACCCGACGGGCAAGGAAACGCTGGCCGAGGCCGAGGTGATCGCGCTGGAGGAAACCGTCGCGCATGCCGATCTGGCAGACGGGCAGACCATCCTGGAGCTGGGCTGCGGCTGGGGCTCGCTCACGCTGTTCATGGCCGAACGCTTCCCGAACGCCAGGATCGTGGCGGTGTCAAACTCAGCGCCGCAACGCGGTTATATCGAGGGGCAGGCCAAGGCGGCGGGGTATCACAATGTAACGGTCATCACCGCTGACATGAATGATTTCGCGCCTGACCAGCAGTTCGACCGGATCGTGTCAGTCGAGATGTTCGAGCATATGGCCAATTGGGAAATGCTGCTGGGGCGTGCACGCGGCTGGCTGCATCCCGACGGGCGGATGTTTGTCCATGTCTTCACGCACAAGAGCCAGCCCTACCGCTTCGACCAGACCGACAAGGCAGACTGGATCGCGCAGCATTTCTTTACCGGCGGCATCATGCCGAGCCACGGGCTGATCGGGCATTTCCCCGATTGCTTCGAGATCGAACAGGAATGGCGCTGGAACGGCAAGCATTACCAGCAGACCGCGGTCGACTGGCTCGTCAATTTCGATGCCAACAAGGCTGAGATCGACCGGCTGCTCAGCGGGGTTTACGGCAAGGATGCGCGTCTGTGGCGGCGGCGCTGGCGGCTCTTCTACCTCGCCACCGCCGGGCTGTTCGGCCATGCCGACGGCGAGGAATGGGGCGTGAGCCATTACCGGCTGCGCCCGGCGGCGAAGTGAGCCAGCGGCGTTAGCCGAAACGCGGCGCGAGCTGCGTAGTCGCCCACCAGCCGACGGTGGCGGCAAAGGCAGTGAGGAAAGTGCCCCAGCACAGGTCGGCGATGGTGATCGTCGTCGACCAGCCGCGCAGCGTCGCCTGGTTGGTCAGGTCATAGGTTGCATAGGCGACCAGGCCGAGCACCGCACCGCGCGTGAGCGCCGTCGTCAGCTTGCCATCGGCGAGCGCGGGCAACACGGCCAGCACCGTCACGCCCATGACATAGATGAAATAGAAAAGCGCGGCGGGCGCCAGGTTGAAGCCGGGCAGCATCATATCGCCGAGCTTGGCGCGATAAAGCCGGTCTGCAGTGAGAGTCAGCCAGATCGAATCGAGCGCCAGCATGGCCAGCGCGGTCGAGAAATAGGCGATGATGGTCGATGTCATGCGGCACTCCCTTTGAGCGTGCCCTAGCGCCCGGCCAGCCGCCGCACCAGATCGATCTTGTCGCGCACCAAGGCAATCGGGCGATGCCCTCAGGCGCTGACAGCGCGGCGCGACTGTGCCAAAGGGTGGGCAAAATCGCATCCCCAGGAGAGCAATATGCGTATCATCGATCATCACATTGTCGGTCATTCGGGCAGCGCCGGGGCGGCGGGCGGCCGGACGAGCGATGTGTTCGATCCCAATAGCGGTGCGGTGCAGGCACAGGTGCCGCTCGGCACGCGGGCGGATCTCGACCGGGCGGTGGCGGCGGCGCTGAAGGTGCAGCCGGGCTGGGCCGCGACCAACCCGCAGCGCCGGGCCCGGGTGATGTTCGAATTCAAGCGGCTGGTGGAAGCCAATATCGACGAGCTAGCGCAGTTGTTGTCGTCCGAGCACGGCAAGGTGGTGGCAGACGCGAAGGGCGATGTGCAGCGCGGGCTCGACGTGATCGAGTTTGCCTGCGGCGTGCCGCATGTGTTGAAGGGCGAATATACCCAAGGCGCGGGGCCGGGAATCGACGTCTATTCGATGCGCCAGCCACTCGGCATTGGCGCGGGCATCACCCCATTCAACTTCCCGGCGATGATCCCGATGTGGATGTTCGGCGTCGCGATTGCGTGCGGCAATGCCTTCATCCTGAAGCCCTCTGAGCGCGATCCGTCAGTCCCGGTGCGCCTTGCCCAGCTGATGGAGGAAGCGGGCGCGCCGGCGGGCATCCTGCAGGTCGTCAACGGCGACAAGGAAATGGTCGACGCGATCCTCGATCACCCCGCGATCAGCGCGGTGAGCTTTGTCGGCTCGTCCGATGTCGCGCATTATATCTACCGGCGCGGCGTCGACGCGGGCAAGCGCGTGCAGGCGATGGGCGGGGCCAAGAACCACGGCGTGGTGATGCCCGATGCCGATCTCGACCAGGTCGTTGCCGAGCTTTCAGGCGCGGCGTTCGGCAGCGCGGGCGAGCGCTGCATGGCGCTGCCGGTGGTGGTGCCCGTCGGCGAGAAGACGGCGGAGGCCTTGCGCGAAAAGCTGCTGCCGGCGATTGCCGCGCTGCGCGTTGGCGTGTCGAGCGATAGTGATGCGCATTACGGCCCGGTGGTGAACGCCGCGCACAAGGCGCGGGTCGAAAGCTGGATCCAGACCGGGGTGGACGAGGGCGCCGAGCTTGTCGTCGATGGGCGCGGCTTCACGCTGCAGGGGCATGAGAAGGGCTTCTTCATCGGGCCAAGCCTGTTCGACCATGTCACGCCCAAGATGCAGAGCTACAAGGAAGAGATTTTCGGCCCCGTGCTGCAAATCGTCCGCGCCAAGGATTTCGAGGAAGCGGTGCGGCTGCCGAGCGAGCACCAATATGGCAACGGCGTCGCGCTGTTCACCCGCAACGGCCATGCCGCGCGGGAGTTTGCGGCGCGGGTGAATGTCGGCATGGTCGGCATCAACGTGCCGATCCCGGTGCCGGTTGCCTACCACACTTTCGGCGGGTGGAAGCGCAGCGCGTTTGGCGACACCAACCAGCACGGCATGGAAGGCGTGAAGTTCTGGACCAAGATCAAGACCGTCACGCAGCGCTGGCCCGATGGCGGCGTGGGTGATGGGGCAAACGCGTTTGTTATTCCGACGATGGGATAGCGGCGCCTTCGATGCCCCCCTTGTGCATCGCAGCAAAGCGTTGCAGCATGGAACTTACTCCAGAAGCGGGGGATTGCTGGGTAGATGGGGCTGAAGCGCGCGTTTGACGAGATTTGGGGGGACGGCACCGGGCAGGTGGCGCGTACCGAACTCGCCGCGCTTGGGGCATGGCTGGCCGAGACGCCGACGGCCGATCTCAGCCGCCGCCAGCAATCCGCCGAACAGACATTTCGCCAGCTCGGCATCACCTTTGCGGTTTATGGTGAGGGCGATGCGGCGGAGCGGATCATCCCCTTCGATATCGTCCCCCGCGTCTTTTTGAAGGACGAATGGGCGCGGCTGTCCGCGGGGCTGGTCCAGCGCGTGGAGGCGATCAACGCTTTCCTAGACGATATCTACGGCGAGCGCCGGATCATGAAGGAAGGCGTGCTGCCGCCCGATCTGATTTTTGGCAATGCGCAATTTCGTCCCGAGATTGCCGGCATGCGGCCGCCGCACGGGGTGTGGGCGCATATCTGCGGGATCGATCTGGTCCGGACCGGTCCCGACGACTTCTTCGTGCTGGAGGACAACGCCCGTACCCCTTCAGGCGTGTCGTACATGCTCGAAAATCGCGAGGCGATGTTGCGGCTATGCCCGGAACTGTTCCGCTCGATGCGGGTGGCGGCGGTCGACAGCTATCCCGACAAGCTGCTTGAGACGATGCGATCGGTGACG
>JBBQHG010000074.1:0-11325 GCA_038323755.1 Sphingomonadales bacterium | reverse complement strand
CGGTCGTATGAACCGCGATTACCGAAGGGGCTCAGACCGGGTCTCGAGCCAGTCGGGGATGCTCGGCAATGTGCCGCGCGCAGCAATGTCCGCCGCTTCCCGATCGAGCAATGCGACCCTTGCTCGTCCGCGCGAATGGGTGTTGCCCGCTAGGATACTGTCTGTGTGCAGCGCTTGACGATAACGCTTGAGATACTGCGACGCCGAGGCAGGATTGTACCCGGCATTGGCCAGCAGATGCACGCTCAACCGGTCGGCCTCATCCTCTGTCTGCCGAATGAGACGCGCGTTGCGCCCGAAATCGCGCATCAGTCCGCGGTCAACCCCGGCTGCCGTCAATCTTTCAGGATGGTGCATGATGAGATGTGCCAGTTCATGCGCGACAACGGCGGCAAGATCCTCGTCAGACGACAACAGGTTCATCAGCGCCGCGTTAACCTGGATCGTCATGTCGCCGCTCGCCGCATTGAGCGTGTGCGACACGACCACCTCAGCCCGCCCCGCGCATCCCACCAGCGTGGGGAGTGGTAAGGTCATCGGCTTGCCCGCCCTGCTAATATCGATCTCGACGGGATGGCGCGCGGAAGCAGACGCGATCTGGGCTTCAATCGCCACCGTGTCGTCCTGCGCGCGCGCGCGGCTGGTGCCGACAAGCGGATCGCTATCCAGAGGGACGCCGTCGATCGCCAGTATCGAGTCGCCGGCCTGCCATCCGGCCATGGCTGCCGGGGTGCCAGCCAATACGGCCTCAACCGCGACAGGGGAGGCGAAGTTGAAAAAGGCGCGTGCCTGATCGCGTATCTCGGCGCGATAGGCTGTGAGGCGGTGGAGGACGAGACCCGACAGTTGCGCCTGACGATCGCAGAGCGGCCGGTTGGCGTGCGCCAGACGGTAGAAGATTTCGGCCAGCCGCAGGTCCGCCGCGCGCAGGCCTGCCAGCGATTCCGCCGTGTCCTTGGTCCTTGAGGGCGCGCTGGTCACGATCGGAGCGGCGCCGATTGCGCTCGGCATGCCGGATACGGGGACGGCGACGAGACAGAGCAGGCCGGGCAGGGAGGCTTCGCGAAGCGGCATGGATATGGCATCTCGCGCTTGTGATGCAAAGGCAAGTGAGGAAGACGGCAAGTGCAGCCTTGAAATTCCATGCGCGTTGCTGTAAAGCAAACAGAGTAACTCCATTGTCAGAGGGCAAGGCTTTGAACCACAAGACAATCACTGCGGTCATGGCGTCTGGGGCGCTTCTGCTTTCTGCGGCTGGCGCAGCCGCTGCGGACTATCGCCCGGCAAACGGTGATCAGACGGTGGCGGCTGCCAAGGCGCCGGTGACCGGCGTTCGCGGTAAGCGCGCGGTGAAGAAGGGCAGCAATGCGCTTCCGGCCTTTGCGATCGCGCTCATCGCTGTTGGTGTCGCTGGCGGCGTGGCGGGCGGTATTGTTGCTGCAACGTCGAGCCCATCTAGCCCGTAAGCGATATTGACGCGGCGAGGGTGGCAACTCTTGCCGCCGGTTAGGTGGTCGCTGCCTTATATTTAGACGCTTTAGCGTTTCCAGCGGGCATCTCTTCGGCATAAAGAGGTGCCCGTTTGCTATTTCAGTCGCTTGGCCTGCGGTTAACGACCCCGACAATCCCACCATGCTGATCCTTCCGTGATGTGCTCACGGGCGATGATTTCTTGTTGAGTGCGCTGCGCGTTCACGCATGTCGCCGCTTTGGCGACGCAGCCGGGATCACGTTGAGGCGCCAGGGGTTTTTATTCAAGCGCGTTGAATATTCGCCACTTTACCTGCCGTGTGCGGGCAACCCCTTGAGCATGTTGCGCTCTTGGCGTACGCGGTTAGGGCGAAAAGGGGGTGGCGCCGATTGAGGGGAGCGATCGGCGTGGTACTTTGGCGCTTTTCAGGGAAACCTGCCCGATCAAGTGGCTTGATCGGTTGACATGTGAGCAGCGCCTGGGGGGGCGGCTATGTACGATATCTCTCCCGTAATCCATTCGGCCAAGCCGACGAACGGTGCGCTGTTTATGTGGGCGCGCTTGCGTGTTCAGATTGGCGGCGCCTGCCTATTTCAAATCATCCCCTATTGCGCCCGCGTCATTTTCAACGGCAATTTCACTTGGCCGCTTTATGGATTCCCGGCACTGATCGCGGGCCTTACCTGCACGGTTGCGGCGGGCATCTTCTTCAGGAATCTGTCACGATATCCTGGCATCCAGGTCAGTTCCTACGTTCTGCCCTGTGTGGCGCTGCCATTTGGCATGATGGTAATATTTCTCACGATCGTGAAGCCGGACTTCTCCCGTTCTATTTTTATTACCAGTTTGTGCATCAACGTCCTTTGGTATTACGCGGTTTTCTTCATGCTTCAACGCCAGCGGGATCTCAGAATTGGCCTGGTCCCGCTGGGTGCGGTTCAGCCGCCGCGTGGTGTGCGTGGTGTGTCGTTTGTCAAACTAGAGCAGCCGCTAGCGATTCGAGATCTGGATGGGATTGCAGCGGACTTGAGTGGGCAGCTTCCGGGCCAATGGGAGAGCGCTCTTGCAGAATATGCGCTGTCCGGCACACCCGTTTACGACCTGAGGCAATTGAGTGAATCACTGACCGGGCGAGTGCGGATCGACCATATCTCTCATAACAATTTCGGCGCACTTGCGCCCCTTACATCCTATCTAAGACTGCGAAGGGTGTTCGACGCGATGACGGCACTTATCGCGCTTGTGGTGTTGAGTCCGGTTTTGTTCGCTGTGGCGATTGCAATCCGATGGGAGACGCCGGGCCCTGCGCTGTTTCGACAAAAGCGGATCGGCTATCGGGGGCGCGCCTTCACTGTCCTCAAGTTCCGGTCGATGCGCTGCGAGGAGGTGCCGGTCCCCGATCGGCGGTTGCAGGCAGTAACGCGGCCCAGCGATCAGAGAATAACGCGCTTCGGTCGGTTTTTGCGCCGAAGCCGGATCGATGAACTGCCGCAGATGATCAATATCATTCGCGGCGAGATGAGCTGGATCGGTCCGCGCCCGGAGGCAGACGTTCTCTCCGCCTGGTACGAGGAGGAAATCCCATTCTATCGCTATAGGCATATCGTCCCGCCTGGGATCACCGGGTGGGCGCAGGTAAACCAGGGCCATGTCACCAACGTCGATGAAGTCCGGACGAAACTTCAGTATGATTTTTACTATGTGAAGCATTTTTCGCTGTGGCTCGATATTCATATTGCGATGCGCACAGTGCGGACGATGATCACCGGAATGGGATCGCGATGACGCTGCCCCAATTGGCTTCAGGACTGTGGCCTATCGGAAGCGAAAGATCCGCGCAGGCAAGGCCAGTTCTGCCGGTCCGGCCATCACTGATCGCATTCGGCGATACCGAGACGCTGAGGAGCGCGCCGATTTCAGCGTTGAAACGAGCGGGCCTTGGGTTGTGCAATCGGACCGGTCTGTGACGTATCACGCTGCCTTGGATTATTGTCGGGATCGGCCAAGGGCATGATCGAATGACGAGACAATTGCCTTGACCAATATCGCCACCGGCCTTGCTTCCCGGAATGCATGGTTGGGCTCCTTCATCACCAACATTGCCATCTTGTTGATGAGCGTCGCGTCAGGCGTGGTGGTAGCGCGTCTGTTTGGCCCAGAAGGGCGCGGCGAACTGGCTGAAATCGTTTTTTGGGGCACAACAGTGGCTGCACTCGGCATCATTGGCGTGCCGTCGGCGCTTGCAATGGCGATTGCGCGTGATCCTGCAGATCACAGCCTGCCTGCCAATGCGGTGGCGCTGAGCTGTCTGTTGGCAGCGCTTGTCGGATTGGTCTTCTTCCCAATCGGTTGGGCGCTGATCGAGCCCACGCTCTTCTGGCCGGCCTATCTTTTCCTCATCCTGTATCTCCCCGTGAATTTCGTCGGGCTGACGTTGATTTCCGTCGATCATGGCCGAGAGCATTTTGTCCGATATAATTTGCTCAAACTCGTGCCCCAGACGGTTTATGGCCTGATCCTGCTGTTCCTGGCGCTGCAGGTGGGGGTCACTCCTTCTAATTTGGCGAACGCGCTGATTGTAGGGTCGGCGGCGGTCATGCCGATCCGCCTGTATTTGGAGCGGAAGAATCTGCATTGGCGAGTGAGCCGCCGCGCCATGTGGATGCTCTTGCGGACGGGCGCATCTTTTCATGCCTCGGCGATCTGCAGCATCTTGCTTCAGCGCGTCGATCAGTTCGTCCTGGTCACATGGTTCAGCCATGCCGAGCTTGGCTTATATGCAGTCGCGATGACGGTAAGCGGCGTCGGTGTCGGCCTAATTGCGGGCGCAACGAACGCTGTGTTGCTGCCCGCCTTGTCGCGGGCGACGACCCTCGCCGACAAGCAGCGCCTGGTCAGCCTGTCGCTGGGAATGACTTTTGTCGCTGTGATCGCGGTCAATATTGTTATGGCCGCCATGATCCCGATGCTCATGCCCTTCGTCTTTGGTGAGGCCTTTCGCGCCGCCGTTCCGCTTGCTGTGGCGCTTTGCGTGGCACAGATTCCGCTGACTTACGTCAGTGTGGCGTCCATCGCGTTACGCGTAGTGGGCGACTGGCGGTCGGGGATTGTGGCCCCCTTGCTAGGGCTCGTCGCCTTTTGCGTGGCCGCCGCCCTGATCGTGCCATTGGTGGGTGCGGTCGGCGTCGCGATCGCGGTGTTTTTCGGCTGGGCGGCGGCACAGCTTTTTGCAGCCCATCGCCTTGCGTTGAAGCTCGACCTGCGCATGATCGACTGCATGTTGCCACCAACCGGGGAAGTGATTCGTCTGTTGCGCCAATTTATGATGCAATGGCGATCAGCAGGAGCCAAGCATCATCTATAGGCCCGAACCGAGCCGGTCACTCGCCCATCATCCTGAGCGGCGCAAGGATCGATCAAGCGTGTCGAAGATCAGCGTGATTCAGCCTGGTGCGCGGTTGCATTATGCGATGCCAGCCATTTTCGCGCGCGCGGGCTTGCTGACTACGCTTTACACTGATCTGCATGCCGATCATTGGTGGATGCGCGCCGCCGACCGGATGCTGCCGGGCTCCCTCAAACCAAAGCTGGTCCGCCGCTTGCTCGGCCGACGCCTGGCGGCGGGATTGCCACCTCGCCTTGTCGCCGACCGGCCACTTCTGACCATGCTGTCCCATCTAGCCGAGCGCGCTGGCGTGGGAAATGCGATGGCGACAACCTCACGACGGATTCTCGAAGATATCGAACGCGCCGGGCTCGGACAGGGAGATACGGTGTATACGGTCCCGATCAGCGGCGACCTTGAGACGATGCAGCGGTTGAAGGATCGCGGCGTACGCATCGTATTTGAATGCATGATCGCGCCGCATGGCGACGTCATTCTGGGCGAAGAGCGCGCGTTGATGCCCGGACTGGAACCGGACGACGATAGCGACAAGGTCGCGGCTGACCTTAAGCGGGACGCCGAAAAATACGCGGTTGCTGATCTGATCATGGCGCCGTCGCTCTTTGTTCGCGATGCAGTCGCCGAACTGGTCGACGACTTGAACAAGATACGGGTCGTTCCATACGGATTCGATGTTGGCGCAATCGATTGGTCACAATGCCGACCGATCGCCGGACGCGTCCTCTGTGTTGGCAGCGTTGGCCTGCGAAAGGGTAATCATTATTTGGCCGATGCCGCCCGGCGCCTAGGTTCAACGGCTGAAGTCCATGTAGTCGGGCCGATCAAAAACGTGGACATTGGCCACGCAGCCTTCAGGGGCCCAATCTATCGAGGCCAGATTCCGCGAACCGACGTCAGCACCGAATTTCTGCAGGCAGATGTTTTCGCCTTGCCCAGTCTGTGCGAGGGGATGGCGCTCTCCCACCTGGAGGCGATGGCTTATGGTATTCCGGTCGTGACGACGCCCAATTGCGGTTCGGTTGTTCGAGATGGAGTTGACGGTTTTGTCGTGCCGATCCGTGACCCTGCTGCGCTGGCCGACGCCATTGCGCGAATTACAAATGACCGAGCGTTGCGGGAAAAAATGTCGCAAAATGCTAGAAGGCGCGCAGAAGAGTTTTCACTTGATGCCTATGCGCAGCGCCTTTTAAAGGTGTTGACCGAATGATGAATGGCCTTCTGATCCTGACCATCGTCGGGATGTTATATTGGTGGATTCGGATATGGTATCGCTTCCGTGATCCCTTTCATCCAATGATCGTGTTTCTGCCGATTTTTACTTTTCTCTACGGCTTCATGCCACTCAAAGTCAGCCTTGAAGATCCGTTGCGCTTCATCGATTATACAGGTGGCGTAAATGCTGCGCACCATCTGGTGGTGATCATCATGATCGTTTCGCTTGGCGTCGGCGTGCAATGGGGAAGTCACCGGGTGGCGCCTCAAACGGCGGCATGGACCCCGATCGAGGTCGCAAACCCGGGATTGGTGCGGACGGCGGGAATCGTCTTCGGGATCGCTGCTTTTGCGGCATGGATTTACATTTTCAGTTCGGCGGGTTCGTTTGAGCAGGCTTATGGCGAGGCCTATGGCGGCGGCTTGTTGAACAACGGATATATCGACGAGGCACCCTATATTGGCCTGGTGGGCGCGCTCTTTATTTACCTGACTCGCACGGGGCGAGGCATGCGGACGCTCGACTGGGCGCTTGTCATCTTCTGCGTTTCACCCGTGCTAATCCACGCCTTTCTGGGGGCAAGACGCGGACCGACATTCTTGTCGCTCATCTGCCTTATCGGCGGCTATGTGTATTTCATGCGCAAAAAAGTGCCGCTGATAGCGCTGTCGATCGGTGCCGTTTCTATCGGCTTGTTCATGCTATTCCTGGTAGCAAACAGGGATGTGATCCACCTCGGGTCTGGTTTCTACTCTGGCAACATAAATTATGCAGATTTGAAATCGCCGTTTGCGATATTGGAGGTTTGGAATTCTAACGAATACCTTATCAGCAACGCCGTCGTACGATATACTCAGCAGGTCGGCGGGTTTTACGGCCTGCGGGAATTCATGTGGTTGATTGCGCGCATTTTACCGACATGGGTATGGCCGACCGTCTACCAAGATTTGCCGGTCATGTTCGGTTCGAATATAAACCTTCTGGTGAATGGCGGTGTCGATCCTGCGGAGATCGAATACGCCGTTGGCTGGAACCCTTCATTCGGTTCGGCTGAGGGATATGTCGCTAGTTTATGGCTTGAGTTTCAATATCTTGCGCCCGCCGTATCAATGCTGATCGGCTGGATGTACGGCAGGCTTTGGGCCAATGCGCGTGACAACCTGACCGCCCGAATGATGTATCTGCTGATGATCGCTCTATGTGTCTATCTGGTCATGCAGGGGCTCGACCCCTGGCTTTTCCGTCTCCTGCTGCTCGGCATCCCAACGGGGCTCGCGATGCAGCTTGTCAATGGATTGGCAGTGCCGCAATTGTCCTACAAGCCGGCTGAGGCCTGGTGACGCCGCGTCGCCGGCAAGCCAGCGTCCGCCGGCGGCGTCAGTGCGCCAGCTAGGGCATGAAACTTGCCTTTCAATGCGCCATTCTGTCCGCTCGGGGGGGCGGCATTCCTGTGGCAGTCCTGGCGCTGGCGGAACGATTGCGCGCGCGGCATCAAATCACGCTGATCTCGCCAGACCCACCTGAAGAGCACCCTCCGGGCTTGGACATAGAACGTCCGATGCAGGGCGGCCCGTTGATGCTGGATGCGACGGCGATATTGCGCCGTCTTGCGCCCGATATTGTCCATACGCATGGGTTATGGTCTGCGCTCTCGCTTAGTGCTGCTCGATATGGCGTACAGACCGGGCGGCCGCTGGTGGTGTCGCCACATGGCATGCTTGACCCCTGGGCGCTGTTGCAATCGAAGACGAAGAAGCGGGTTGGGATGGCGTTGATGGAGCGATCGCATCTCTCGCGGGCATCAGCGATCCATGTCTTGACCACGGCCGAAGCGCACGACGTTAGACGGCTTGGCATTCAAACGCCCATCGCGGTGATCCCGAACGGCGTCGATCTGCCAGTACAATCGGGCTTGCCCCGGCCCGAATTCATGCATGAACGGACCTTGCTGTTTCTTGGACGGCTACACCCCAAAAAGGGCCTTGCCGAGCTTATCGACGCGTTCAACCTAGCGGCGCCGCGCTTGCCCGGTTGGCGGCTTGCCATCGCGGGTTGGGATGACGGCGCGACCGGTTACCGCGAGCGCGCGGCGGCGGGCCGCGCCGATATCGTCTTTGTCGGTCCCCTCTTTGGGGCCCTCAAAGCCGCCGCCTATGCGCACGCAGCCGCCTTCATCCTGCCATCTTATTCCGAAGGGCTGCCGCTCACGGTTCTCGAGGCATGGGCGGCTGGGGTCCCCGTATTGATGACGGATGCCTGCAACCTGGCCGAAGGCTTCACGGTCGGCGCAGCAGCGCGAATTGCTACCGATGCGACTGAAATGGCGCATTCGCTGGCGACTTTGTTGCCGAATGACGACTGGCGCCAGGCGGCTGGTGCTGCCGGGCGCGCTCTGGTCACTGCACGATTTACGTGGGACCGGGTGGCCGCTGACTTCGAGGAACTCTATCAATTTGTCGGCGCCGGAGGGCCGAGGCCCGCCGCGTTGTTTTAGCAGCCGGCCTTCGCTCGTTGGCGCTTGTGGGCGAGAAGCGCGACCCTTTCGGCGGCGAACCATGGGTGTTTGCGCTGGTGGATGGCAGATTGTTGCTTTAACTAAACAATACGTACCAAACCCGCCTCACGGGTGCCGAGCGGATGGAGAATATGGGGTGAAGGGCACAATCATGGCGGGTCAGCCCAAGCCCGATGTCGACGGTGACCCGGAGCAAACAGCGGACCCGAACGTAGTGCCGAGTCTCGCGCAATTTACGACGGCCGGTTACCAGCGCGGTCGGCCATGGGTGGTCGAGGCGCTTTGGATGATGGCGCAATGGCTGATCCTGTCGTCCTGGTTTCCCGGATCGATTCAGCGCAGAATCCTGCTGCGGTCATTTGGCGCGCGAATCGGGCGGGGTGTGACGATTAAGCCTGGAGTTCGCGTGAAATTTCCCTGGCGCCTCACCATTGGCGACCATAGCTGGATCGGCGAAAATGCCTGGATCGACAATCTGGCAATGGTCCAAATCGGGGCAGATTGCTGCATATCTCAGGGCGCTTATCTGTGTACCGGCAGCCATGACTGGCAGGCTGAGCATTTTGATCTGATCGTTAAACCTATTACCCTGCACGACTATTCATGGGTTGCAGCGTCTGCGACCATTGGCCCAGGTGTGACGATTGGTACAGGCGCGGTGCTGGGGCTTGGCGGCGTAGCGACGAAGGATTTAGAGCCCTGGGGCGTTTATGGGGGGAGTCCGGCGACCTGGATCAAGAAGCGTCGTATGCGGTTTCTAGGGTAGGGGCGGCGGGCGCTTCGTTGGGCCAGGGCCAAATTCGGGAAAGTGATTATCAATAGTCTCGTTCACTCTCTTCGGCGCGCCAACCTCCCGATCGCGTTTATCATCTGGTGTCTCGCCTTGCTGTTGCTTGGGGGGAGTGCCCGGGGTGATAGCCCGTCGCTGATCGGCCTTCTACCTTTCACGACCTTTGCGGTGGTTCTGCACCTTGTCTATTGGCGCTCGCCCCAAGCCGAGCGGGTCAAGCAGGTGCTGGTTGTCATCGGCTTGTTGATGGTGCTGTGCCTCGTTCAGCTGGTTCCGCTGCCCCCGATATGGGCAAGCGGGCCGCGTGCAGGTTCTATCGCTGCGATCAGCAACCTGGCCAACATCGGTGAAGCCTGGCGCCCGCTTTCAGTGTCGCCAACGCGCGGATGGGGGGCATTTGCCGGATTATTCGTTCCGCTTGCAGCAGCACTATTTTATGCGCGCGTTGAAGCTGGCCGACCGGCGCTGGTCGCCACACTGCTAATCAGCGGAGCGCTTCTCAGCGCGCTTGTCAGCCTCGCCCAGGCGATCTGGCCCGACTCCGACGCGCTCTATCTCTATCATTTTACCAATCCGCATGAACCAGTTGGACTATTCGCCAATCGCAACCACAATGCGGTTTTTCTCGCCATCGCCATGCTCTGGCTGGCTTACGCCTATGTATATGCAGCCCGTCATTATCGAGAGCCGCGGCATTTGCGGTTTGCAACGATGGCGGCGGCGGTCGTTATATTCTTGGCAATTCTTATCAACAGCTCGCGCGCGGGATTGATCACCACGATGGTCGCCTTTGGCTTGTCGGGGTGGATGGTCCTCAAGGATCGCATAGGCCAGCGTGCCGGCCACAGCGCGCGTAAGCTGGCACCCCCCACTATGCGGGACCGGGCAATGCCGACACTGGCCTTGGGGACCGTCATGGCCCTCTCCGTCGTCTTTTTCGTTGCGTCGCGTCTGCCTGCGCTGGATCGGGTCCTGCGAACAGACAGTATTGACGATCTGCGCTTCAAAGTGCTGCCGCTGCTGCTGGATCTGGCATGGCAGTACCTGCCATGGGGTACCGGTTTTGGAACCTTTGACCTAGTCTATCGCAGTTTCGAGCCCGATCGGCTGTTGATGACGACCTATCTCAACAATGCGCACAATGATTGGCTGCAGCTTGTCATCGCTGGTGGGCTGCCGGCGGCGGCACTGGTTGCAGTCGCCGTGGCTTTGATATTACGCCGGGTGGTTGCGCTCTACCGGATGGAAGGCGAAGGCGGCGGCATGTCGATCGCGGCGGGCGGATCCATCCTGATCCTGGCGATGGCAAGCGCTGTGGATTATCCGATGCGGACTCCGTTGATGATGGCGGTCGTTACGCTTATAGCCTGTTTGCTTGCGGACCGATCGCTACATGAGACGCACCTTGATTAGCATGGTTATTTCTATCGAATTTTCTGATCAACGGTATTAGCCCGCCAAGCGACGCGGCATTGAGACTTAAATTGTTGAATTAATTGAAACTACCGACGGGGCGATTGGGGATGAATGGAAAAGGGGCATTACGCTTGGTGGCGCTTGCTGGTGCAGCGATGCTCGCCGGTTGCGCTAGCAGCGGACCTATCGGCCTCGATCCGTCGATAAAGGTCGCAAGTCTCGACGACTTGCCCATGCCATCGAACGACGATCGCAACGTCACCCGCTCGCAATATTATGTCGGAATCGGTGACAAGCTCAGTATCGATGTTTTTGGCGTAGAAGACCTGACTCGATCAGTCGTTACGGATTCAGAAGGGAATTTCTCCTTTCCATTGATAGGCCGCGTGAAGGGCGTCGGTCGAACGCCGAATGATATCGCTGCTGAAATCGAGAATCGGTTGCGCGGCGGCTATGTTCTCAAGCCGCAAGTGGCGATCACGGTCTCCGAGGCGGCCAGCCAGATGATAACGGT
>JBBQHG010000073.1:0-11403 GCA_038323755.1 Sphingomonadales bacterium | reverse complement strand
GAAATCGCGGTGCGGACGTTGGCCCATCCATGCATCACACTGGCGTGGATCTGCGTGGCGCGATCGTGGATCTGGCCAGCCAGGCCGGCATCACCGCCGAGCGAGGGCGTGACCGTGCGGATGAAGCTGCCGCGCGCCGTCCCCGCGATCGACAGCGCCGATGTAAACGCGTGATGTTGCAGCACGCCTGCGACACCAGCGTCCGGATGGATCCTCAGCAGTCGTGCCGTCGTCGAACTGGCCTGGTTTGCCGTCATGGTTCCTGCCCTCTCCCGATGGCAACGGATGACGCGGCGAGGCGCAGCATCAGCCTCCGATCAGAGACTGGCTTCGCGGCCACATCCAATTTTTATCGATAATCGCGGAAAAATGCCGCAGACTTTGAAAGTTATACGCAGTTCAAAATAGAAAATTGATAAGGCATTTGAATGTCCTGCAATATAACTAAACAGTATACGCCATCAATACTATCGTAACCGCCAACAGGATTGGGAATATCGTCATCAATCAATCCAATAGATCGATTGCTTGTTATCGCAATGATTTGCCGAAACTGGGCGATATGGGGAGACTAATCCCGTTCAGGAAAGTGAGTCAAGGAAATACAGGAGAAAATGCCCTTCAAGATGCAGTCGAATCAGTCCAATTTGGCCTGATCATCAATTGAAACGCAAATGAGCATATTCAAGCAGGTATCATTATTAAAAACCATGCACCAAATTTTTTTAAATGTGGTCATCGCCCCGGCATCTATTGAAAAGCCGGCTCTTACCATTGCGCGAGCGTGAGCATGACCCGCCCCGGTTAGCGGTGGCTTGCCTGCCTCGTTCAGCATGCAGGGAGCGATATAATTTTAGGCGGTGACAGCCTGGCGACAGGGGACCGGTCAATTTCGGTCAGGCGCGTCCACTACACACACGGATCGCCCCGGCCCGGACGCAACCCACCGACCGGTCCCGCTGCCGTTATCGGTCAACTCTGGCTTTCTGCAGCGCTATCGGCCGCCATCCCGCCTAAGCAGGGGCGTGACTGGCGGTTACCGGCCGATCCAGTCGGCAACCTCGCTGGCAACCCGATTGGCAGCGCTGTTGAGCGCGTCGCCGGCCGAGCCTGCTGTTACATTTCCCACCGGCTCGCGCGCCTCGAAGCGCTTCTTTTCATAGATATTGGTCTCGCCCCGCACGAGCGCTGCATCAAAGGTCACGACGGCATCACCGGAGGCGGCATCGATGCCGAAGGAACGCAACTCACCCGACAGCCGCGCCCCGGGATCAGCCAGCGACTGCGCCGGCGTCAGCACCACCCGCCCGGTCTTGACGGTGATCGCGTCGGCCATCAGGCGGGCGAACAGCCGGGCGGGCTGCTCTGCCCATTGCGCATCCTTGATATAGGCGATCGAAGTGGCGGAGGTCTGGACCGGCACCCGCGTCGTGGCGAGCGAGGCGGGCACGGCGGGCACCTGGATGGTGATCGTCTTTGCATCACCGGAGTTGGCGGACTGGCCTGGCGCAATGGGCTGCGTTGCCGTCAGCGTCAGCAGCGAGGGTGGCGGGGCGGCCGCAAAGCTGATGCACCCGGCAAGCGGGACCATCGCGAGCAACACGGGCAGGAGCTTGATCGCTGGGCGCATCATGGCGGGCCTCACTTCTTTTGTGGCTTATTTTGTGGCTTGGGCGCTTTGCCCGGGGTGTAGGTCGGCAGTTTGGGCGCGCCGAGGATGGAGCCCGCGCCCTGCTGGTCGATCTTTTCGGCGACCGAGGTCAGCGCCGCAGACATGACCCGTAGATCATGCACCAGCTGGCCGACTTCAGGAATGGTCTGCTTCGAAAATGCCTGAACGCCGGGGCGCGCATCGCCGATCAGCGCATCGAGCTGGGCAAGGCTATGCTGGGCAGAGCCGATCGCCTTGTTCAGATTGGCCGTGACTGGCTTGATGTCGCTCTTCAGCAGGCCATTGGCCGAATTGGCGAGCTTGGTGATGGCGGCAGCGGCTTCGCCCGTCTGCTTGATGGTGACGCGCGTTTCGCTGATCGTCGCGCCCAGATCGCCCGATCGGTCGGCCAGCGCCTTGGTGAGCTTGTCGGTATTGGCCAGGATGCCGGTGATCGAAGCCTGGTTCTTGTCGGACAGCAGATCGGTAAGCCGCTCGGTCAGCTTGGATAACCGCTCGAGCAGCTGCGGGGCAGAGCTCAGCAGCGCGCCCAGCCCGCCCTGACGGGTCGGGATGACGGGGACGCCGAACGGGCAGGCGCTTTGCGGGTTCACATCGGGGCACACGATCGGCGGTTGGTTCTTGATCGCGCCATCGAGCAGGATTTCGCTCACGCCGGTAAAGCCCACGCCCTGGATTGTCGCGGTCGTGCCCTGCAGTACGGGCGTATCGGTGTTCACGCTGATCCGCACGCGCACGAACTGCGGATCTTCCTTGAACAGCGCGATGTCCTTCACCTGGCCCTTGGGCACGCCGCTGAACGAGACGTTCGATCCCTTGTTGATGCCGTTGACGGACTGTTTGAAGAAAATGTCATATTCCTTGTCCGCGCCGCCGCTCAGCCGCGCGAGCCAGACGACGAACAGGGCGAGCATGATCAACAGGATCAGCACGACTGAGCCGACAAGAACGTGGTTGGAGCGCGTTTCCATCTTAGTCAGTCCCTGGCTTGGCGTGCGTCTCGGCCCGGCGGTTGGCGGCTTCGACGGTTGCCGTCGCCGCGCGGCCACGGGGGCCGTTGAAATATTCCTGAATCCATGGGTGATCCAGCGCGAGCAGTTCGTCGATCGTCCCGACGGCGATCACACGCTTGTCAGCCAGCACGGCCACCCGGTCGCAAATGGCGTACAGCGTATCGAGATCATGGGTGATGAGAAACACCGTCAGCCCCAGCGTTTTCTGGAGTGAAGCGGTGAGCTCGTCGAACGCCGCTGCACCGATCGGGTCGAGCCCGGCGGTCGGTTCGTCGAGAAACAGCAACTCAGGGTCCAGCGCCAGCGCCCGCGCCAAGCCCGCGCGCTTGCGCATGCCGCCCGATAATTCCGCCGGATATTTCGGCCCGGCATCAGCGGGCAGGCCGGTCATCACCACCTTGTACGCGGCGATCTCGTCGAGCAGACCCTGGTCGAGCGAGCGGTAGAATTCGCGCAGCGGCACCTGCACATTTTCAGCGACGGTCAGCGTGGAGAACAGCGCACCGCCCTGAAACAACACACCCCAGCGCCGGCGAATGTCGATCGTCTCGTTCTCGTCGCGGTCGACGGTCGATTCGCCGAACACCTTCACTTCGCCCGCATCGGGCCGCTGCAAGCCGATGATCGATCGCATCAGCACCGATTTGCCCGTGCCCGAGCCGCCGACCACGCCGAAAATCTCGCCGCGCCGCACTTGCAGATCAAGCCCGTCATGCACGGTCTGGTCGCCAAAGCTCGTGGTCAGTCCCTTAACCGAAATGACGACATCGCCCGCCATCAGATCCAGCCCAGCCAGGTGAAGAACACCGCGAAAAAGGCATCGAGCACGATGACGAGGAAGATCGCCTGCACCACGGCTGAGGTGGTGCGCTGGCCGACCTGTTCGGCGTCCGATTCAACGAGCATGCCCTGGAAGCAGCCGGCAATCGCGATGATCGCGCCGAACACGGGTGCCTTGACCAGTCCCACATAAAGATCGGTGATCGGTACGACTTCGCGCAGCCGCTGGATGAAGGTAACCGGCGGAATGCCGAGCGAAATCCAGCACAGCAGCCCGCCGCCGATGATCGCGACGACCGAGGCGTAGAAGCCCAAGAGCGGCATCATCAGCACAGCGGCCAGCACGCGCGGCAGCACCAGCGCCTCCATCGGCGAGACGCCAATCGTGCGCATGGCATCGATTTCCTCGGTCAACTTCATCGTGCCAATCTGCGCGGCAAAGGCCGATCCTGATCGGCCCGCCACCATGATCGCGGTCATCAGCACGCCCAGCTCGCGCAAGGTAATGCGCCCGACCAGATTGATCGTGAACACCTCTGCGCCGAACTGCCGGAGCTGCACTGCGCCCTGCTGTGCGATCACCAGCCCGATCAGGAAGCTCATCAATCCGATAATCGCCAGCGCCGACACGCCAACCACCTCGAAGCGCTGGACGGTCGCGTTGAAGCGAAACCGCTTGGGGTGGGTGACGACGTTGAAAAAGGCGACGCAGGTCGCGCCGAAAAAGCCGAGCAGGCCATACATTGTCTTGAACGACACCAGGGTCGCTTCGCCAATCTCGCCGAGCACGCGAACCAGCGGCCCGCTGGCCTCCGGGCGCATCGCCACCTGCTGGTCGGCGGCGGAAACTTGATCGAGCAGATGCGCGGCATCCCGGCTCAGGCCGTCGATCCGCGCGCCATGCTCCTCGGCAAACCGGTGGATCAGCCAGGCGCCAACGGTATCGATTCGCTCGACCCGGCTCAGGTCGATGCGGTCGATCTTGCCTTCATAGGCGCGCAGCCGGTTGGGAAAATCGCCCAGCTTGGCAAGGGAAAGGCTGCCGCTCAGTCGCAGCGTATCGGCCCCGCCGACATTTTCATGTGAAAATTCAGCCATGGCGCTCATGGATGCCATCTTTGCTGCAAACGCGCTGGATCGGCAAGAACATAGCTGTCTATGGTTGAGACATGCAGCACATCGCCATTTACGATATGGACAAGACGATTACCCGCGCCGCGACATGGAGCCCGTTCCTGTTTCACGCCGCGCGCACGATGGCGCCCTGGCGTCTGTCCCTGCTGCCCGCGCTTGCCGGTACGGGGGCAGCCTATCTCGCCGGGATGCTGGGCCGACAGGAATTGAAGGAGGCTGCCCAACGGTTGATGCTGGGGCGTGCTGTGCCCAGTGATCGGCTCGATGCGGTCGCTACCAGCTTTGCCGACAGCATCGCTGCAACCGGCGTTTATCCAGCAGCGCTCGAGCGGATTGCTGCGGACCGCGCGGCGGGTCGGCTGCTCGTGTTGGCGACGGCGTCCTGCCACTTCTATGTCGCGCCCATCGCGGCGCGGCTTGGCTTTGATGCGGTGATCGCGACCGAATCGATGCGCGGCCCGACCGGCGACATCCTCGCGCAAATCGATGGCGAGAATTGCTACGGCCCGGCCAAATTGCGCATGATCGAGGGGTGGATGGCAGCGCAGGGCATCGCCCGCGATCAGGCCAGCATCCGCTTCTATTCGGATCATGTCTCCGATGCCCCCACGCTCGACTGGGCGAATGAGCCTTTTGCGGTCAACCCGCATGCCGCTCTGCGCGCGCTCGCCAGCGAACGGGGCTGGCCCGTGCTTGATTGGGCTGATTGAACGCAACGCTTTAAAGCAGCAGATCGATTGCGTGGATCGTCAGGCCAACCAGGCCGCCGACGATCGTGCCGTTGATCCGGATGAACTGCAGGTCGCGCCCGACGGCATTTTCGACGCGCTTGGTGATCGTCTGCGCGTCCCAGCTGCGGATGGTTTCTGAAACCAGTCGGACAATCGCGTCGCCATAATCGGCAGCGGTGCCAACGGCGGCGCGCCGGACGAAGCGGTTGATCGTCGCGCGCAGCCGGGCGTCCTGCTGCAGCGTCGTGCCCAGTTGCTGCAACGCCTCGCCCAGCTTGCCCGATCGGCCGGCATCGGGGTCGCGCGCGATTCGCAGCATGGCGTGGCGTGCCGATTCCCACAGCCCGTCGAGCCAGTTCTGCATCGCCGGATTGTCGATGATCTCCAGTTTGAGCGCCTCTACGCGCAGCCGCATTGCATCATCGAACTGTAGATCAAAGGCGAGCTTGGCGAGCCCTTCCTCCGCCTTGCCGCGCAGCGGGTGGCCGGGGTCATCGGCCATATCGGCCAGCATCTGGTCGAGCCCGTCGATGATCTTGTTGGCCAGCGTCTCGTCGAGCCCGGTCCAGCGCATGATCGATCCGGCGCGCTCGTGCACCATCGCTCGGATCAGATGCTCATTTGCCGCCAGCGTCCGCCCGGCCCAGCGAATGATGCCGTTGAGCAGCGGCAGATGCCGGTCCTTGACCATCGCCGCATCGAGTGCCTGGCCGAGCAGCGGCGCAATATCCAGCCCGCGCAGCCGCTGCCCGATCGTCGCCTTGACCATACCGCCCAGCTGCTTCTGGTCGAACGCCTCCAGGACGCTGGCCGCAAGCCGGGAAGCGCCGCGCCGCAATCGCCCATCGCCGCCGGACGGACTCGCCAGCCAGCGCCCGGCCGACGAGGCGAGGTCGAGCCGCCGCATCCGCCGTGCAACGACGCCGGGCACCAGGAAATTGTCGCGCAGAAACGCGGCGAGGTTGTCGCCGATCCGGTCCTTGTTGCGCGGGATGATGGCGGTGTGCGGGATCGGCAGGCCCAGCGGGTGCCGGAACAGCGCAGTGACCGCAAACCAGTCGGCCAATCCGCCGACCATCGCCGCTTCGGCAAAGGCGCGCAGGAACCCAAAGCCGGGGTGCACTGGCTCCAGGCTGCGCGCGGCCAGGTACAGCCCTGCCATCGCGACGAGCAGCCCGGTCGCGATCAGGCGCATCTGGACAAGCGCAGCCGGAGGACTCGAATCGGATCGGGGCGGGCGCGCGAACAGGTTCATCGCCGAAACAATCCCTGAAACGCGGGAATGTTCAAAGGCAATTTGACAAACCGCTCACTCGGCCGGCTGCGGTTCCCCATCGGACGGCCGATAGCCGATCGGCTTGGGGCCCTTGGGTTGCTGATCGATCACCGGCACACCGTCATCGCCGGGGCGATAGGTGAGCAGTCGCTTGCCGAGCCGCGGCCCGATCCATTCCTCGATACCAACCGCGATACTGAACCCGGCGGGCACGATGACGAGCGTCAGGATCGTGGACAGGATCAGTCCACCGATCACCGTCACGCCCATCGGCGCGCGGAAGCTCGAATCGCCGGTGAGCGACAGCGCAATCGGCACCATGCCGGCGACCATGGCGATGGTCGTCATCACGATTGGCTGGGCGCGCTTGTGGCCCGCGTCGAGGATGGCCGAGATCTTGTCGACGCCCTTGTGCATCTCCTCCAGCGCGAAATCGACCAGCAGGATCGAGTTCTTGGCAACGATGCCGAGCAGCATCAGCAAGCCAATAAACACCGGCATCGATACCGGATCGCCCGCAATGCGCAGTGCAATCGCGCTGCCCAGCGGTGCCAGGATCAGCGATCCCATGTTCACCAGCGGCGGCATCACTCGCTTGTAGAGCAGCACCAGCACCGCAAACACCAGCATGATGCCGGCGACGACCGCGATCACGAAGTTGAGCAGCAGCTCTGCCTGCCATTTGGCTTCACCGATTTGCAGCTGACGCACACCGATCGGCAAATGCTGGAGGACCGGCAGCGCCTGAATCTTGGGCATGGCATCGCCGGTCACCTTGCCGGGCGCCAGATCGGCGCCAACGGTGATGCGCCGCGTCTGGTTCGCCCGCTGGATCAGGGTGGGGCCTGCGCCAAAGCCGATATCGGCGATCACCTTGAGCGGCACCGAGCCGCCCATCGATGTCGGCACCGGCAGATTTTCGATCGTCGACAGGTTGCGCCGCGAATCTTCCGACAGAGCGACGCGGATCGGTATCTGGCGATCGGACAGCGAGAATTTGGCGACATTCTGGTCGATATCGCCCAGCGTGGCGATACGGATCGACTGGCTGAGCGCTGCTGTGGTCACGCCCATATTGGCGGCCAGGTCCATGCGCGGCCGGATCGTGATCTCAGGCCGCTTCAGGTCGCCATTCACGCGCGGCGAGCGCAGCTCGGGCAGGGTCTCCATCTGCTCGACGAGCGTGTTGGCGACGTCGTTGAGTTGCACCGGGTCGCTGCCGCCAAGCGTGATCGTGATGTCGCGACCAGAGCCGCCACCCCCGCCACCGTTCTGCGACTGGAAATAGACGCGCGCATCGGCAACCTGGTTGAGCTGGGGGGCAAAGGCGCGTTCGAATTCCACGCTCGTCCGCTTGCGGTCCGGCTTCAGCGTCAGGAAGACGCTGGCATTGCCGATGTTGATGTTGGTGAACGCGGCCTGCACTTCGGGCGCGTCATGAACGATAGCCGTCACCCGTTCGGCCACTTTCCGGGTCTGCTCCAGCGTCGCGCCGGGGGCCAGATTGATGCGGATGCGGCTATAATCGGTGTTGATCGTCGGCTGGAAAGTCAGCGGGATCGGCTTGAGCAGGCCGGGAAAGCCAGCAAAGGCGATGAAGGTGGCGACCAGCGCCAGGCCGCCGACGCTCACCGTCTTCCAGCGGTGCAGCACCGACCAGCGCAGCGCCTCCATATACCGGTCCATGAACCAGCCCTCGCCGTGGCTGGCATGGCCCTTGGCGTGGAGGAAATAGGCAGCGACCATCGGCGTTATGAGACGCGCGACCGCTAGGCTGATCAGCACTGCGACCACCACCGTCAGGCCGAAATTCTTGAAAAACTGGCCGGAAATGCCGGGCATCAGGCCAACCGGCAGGAACACCGCCACAATCGACATCGTCGTCGCGAGCACGGCCAGGCCGATCTCGTCGGCGGCGTCGATTGATGCCTGATAGGCCGATTTGCCCATCCGCATGTGGCGCACGATATTTTCGATTTCCACGATCGCATCGTCGACCAGCACACCCGCAACCAGGCTCAGCGCCAGCAGGCTCAGCCCGTTCAGTGAAAAGCCCATCAGGTCCATGAACCAGAAGGTGGGAATCGCGGAAAGCGGGATGGCAATTGCCGAAATCGCGGTCGCCCGCCAGTCGCGCAGGAAAATGAACACGACGATAACTGCCAGAATCGCGCCCTCGACCATCGCCTCGATCGCCGAATGATACTGGGTCTTGGTGTAATCGACGCTGTTGAACAGCTGGGTGAACTTGACCTTCGGATTCTCTTTTTCGAGCTCCTTGATCGCCTTCATCGCGCCGTCATAGACCGTCACGTCGGATGAGCCCTTGGCCTTTTGCAGGCTGAAGGCGAGCACCTGATGCCCGTCCATCACCGCGAGCGAGCGCTGCTCGGCATAGAGATCTTTCACCTCGGCGATATCGGACAATTTCACTGTCCGCCCGCCGCCGACGGCAATATCGGTGTCGCCCAGGGCAAAGGCATCGTGCGCGTTGCCGAGCACGCGGACCGACTGTTCGGAACCGGCGATCTGCGCGCGGCCACCGGCTGCGTTCAGGTTGGTTTGGCGCAATTGCTGGTTGACCTGCACCGCCGTCAGCCCGTGCGCCTGCAGCTTGAGCGGATCAAGGATCACGCGGATTTCGCGGCTCACCCCGCCATTGCGGCTGACTGCGGCCAGGCCGGGCACCGACAACAACCGCTTCGATACGGTATTGTCGACATACCAGCTGAGCTCTTCAAGCGTCATGTCGGTCGTCGAAGCAGACAGATAGGCGATCGCGTCGCCACCGATATCGACGCGTGACACCTGCGGCTCGAGAATGCCGTCGGGCAGATCACTGCGGATTTGGTCGATCGCGTTACGCACGTCGTTGACCGCGCGGTCGATCGGTGTGCCGATCGCGAACTGGACGAAGGTGGAGCTGCTACCTTCGCTCACACTGGAATTGATTTCGTCGACGCCGTTGATGCTGCGTACCGCTGACTCGATGCGCTGCGTGACCTGGGTTTCCATCTCGGTCGGCGCGGCGCCCGGCTGCGACACCTGGATCGACGCTGCAGGGAAGTCGATGTCCGGGTTGTCGTTGACGTCCATCGTCATAAAGCTGCCAACGCCCGCGATCAGCAGGGCGATGAACAGCACGATGGGCGGCACCGGATTGCGGATCGCCCACGCCGAGATATTGCGGAAACCCATAACCTATCAGCCTTGTGTTTTGGCGATGACGGGCATCACCTTCTGACCGGGGTTGAGGAAGGCACCGGCGGAAATCACCACGCGCTCGTTGCCGGTCAACCCTTCGGCGATGGCAACACCCGCGTCTGACACCTGCCCGACCTTGATCGTCCGGCGCACGACCTCGTTCTTGCTGCCGACGACATAGACGTAATTGCCCTTGTCGTCACTCTGCACCGCCGATTGCGGCAGCAACGGCACCGAGCTCGTCCCGCTCGAGATGACGGCCGCGGCAAAGCCACCGGGGCGCAGGGCAGCGTCATATCCCAGCGCGATCCGCGCAATGCCCTGGCGGGTCTGCGGATCGATCACGGGCGAAACCTGCCAGATCCGGCCGGCGAATTGCTTGTCGCTGCCCACCGGGGTGACCTGTGCGCTCATTCCTTCGGCCACCGCCGTCATGTCCGAATCGCTCAGCGCGGCGCGCAGCTCGAGCTCGCCGCCCCGGGCCAGCCGGAACAATGTGCCAGAACCTGCGCTCACCACCTGGCCGGGCTCGACATTGCGGGTCAGCACAAGGCCAGCGGCGGGCGCGCGGATGTTGAGGCGGCCAGTGCGGGCATTGGCCTCGGCCAGCTGCGCCTGCGCCACCTTGACGCGGGCATTGGCGGCATCGCGCGTCGCTGCCTTGCGGTCGAGATCGGCCTTGGAGATAAAGCCGCGATCCACCAGCGTGGATGCGCGATCGAGCTCGGCCTGTGCCAGCCGCGCGTCGGAGCGCGCGACGTTGATCTGCGCGCTCAGCGACGCACCGGTCTGCACCTGCACCGAGCGATCGATCGTCGCCAGCACCTGGCCCTGGCGCACCCATTGGCCCGGCTGGACCAGCACCTGCGTCACCAGCCCGCCTTCGCCAGCCACGCCCACAGGCATGTCGACCTTGGCGGCAAGCGTGCCGGTGGCAGAAATCGTCCGGCCGACCTGTTGGCGGCCGGGCACGGCCACCGTCACCGTCGGTACCTGAGACTTGGGCGCTGCCTCTGCCTCGGGCTTCTCCGGCTTGCCGGCGGTCAGGAAATAGAGCAGCCCCAAAACCACGGCCACGCCGATCAGCGCGACGATCCACCACCGGCGGCGGGGGGCGTCGCCGTCAGCATGCGGCAATGACAGGCGGTCATTATTGCGTATCGTGCCCGGTTCGTAGTTCATGTGGCTCATCTCTCGCGTATCGGCCTGTTGGCCGCTCCGGTTGTTCGGGCTGTATTAGATAAATAAAGCACCGACCTCAAGGGGTCGTTTTTCCAGGCTGCGCCATTGCTATGATTCGGGCCCGTCCGCAAGCGCCGCAATCGCGCCGGCTCGCGAAGAATCGGTTGCATCGCGCTGGGACACGGGCGAGGGTCGCCGCGGGGCATGGGGGCCTCGATCTGCGGAGAACGACGATGCTCTTGCAAAACAGTTTCCTGGGTTGGATCTTGATCGGGTTGGTTGCCGGCGTCCTTGGCAAGATCATCTTGCCCGGCAAGGATCCGGGCGGTTTCATCGTCACTATTCTCATCGGCATTGCCGGTGCGTTGCTCGCAGGTTTTGTCGCACAATCAGTCGGTTGGCAAATCGATA
>JBBQHG010000072.1:0-11528 GCA_038323755.1 Sphingomonadales bacterium | reverse complement strand
GCCACTTCGATGCCTGCAATGCCGCCTTCTGCGCGATTGGTCTTGGCCGTACGGCAGAACGATCGCCGGTCGTGACGTTGCTTGGCAAACGGATCGCGACCTTCCTCGCCTCCGAGCGCACGACTGAAAATTTCGATTGGGAGATCGGCGAGACCGTCGATTGCCGACATTATCAGGTCCATCTTGCCCGGACGACCGGCAATGGCGTGCGACGCTGCCTGATGACATTGGTCGATCACACATCCGAACTGCGCACCGAGCAAAATTTGCGGCGCGAAATGATGACCGACAGTCTGTCCGGGCTGCCCAATCGAGCCGGGTTCAGCGAATTGCTCGAGGATGTGATCGGCGAGGAAACCGATAAGCGCGCGCGCTTTGCCGTGCTGATCGTCAACCTCGATCGCTTCAGCCGGGTCAATGCCTGTCTGGGATCGATGGCGGGTGATGAACTTCTGATCACTGTCGCGCGACGCTTGAAGGGGGCGCTGCGGGGTCGCGATGTCCTGGCGCGGACCGGCGGCGACGAATTTGGCATTCTGATGAGTCTTGATGAAGGGCGTAGCGATGCCGACCATGTCGCGAAACGCATTCAGAGCGCGCTGGCGACGCCATTCCGCCTATCCGATTTTGAAATCCGCGTGTCGTGTTCGATCGGCATCGCCTTCGGCTCAGACCTGTTCGAGGATTCGGAAGATCTGATCCGCCACGCGCAGTTTGCGGTCAAACGATCCAAGGCGACAGGGTGTGTCGAATCCTACCAGATCCAGGCATTCGATATCGCGCGCGAACAATTCGGCATGGAAACCGCGCTACGCCGCGCCATCGATGCCCAGCAATTGCGACTGACCTATCAACCGATCTGTGATCTTTCGACCGGTCGCGTCGTCGCCTTCGAAGCGCTGACCCGTTGGCTGACTGAGGACGGGGTAGAGCTTTCCCCCACCGATTTTATCCCGGTCGCCGAGGAATCGGGACTGATCGTTCCGCTCGGCCGCTGGGCGATGGGCGATGCGGCGATGACGCTCGCCGCCTGGGACAAGCGGTTTGGCGGGGATTGCGGGGTGCGCTTCGCGGTGAATTTGTCGGCGATCCAGCTGCAACGCGACAATATCCCCCGTTTTGTCGAACGTGCGCTGGCCGCAAGCGGTTTGCCCGGCGAACGTTTCACGCTGGAGCTGACCGAAAGCGCGCTGATCGCCGATCCCGACCGCGTTGCGCAAACGATGCATGCGCTCAAGGAACTCGGCACCACGCTGGCGATGGACGATTTCGGCACCGGCTATTCCAACCTGGCCTATCTCCAGAAACTGCCGATCGATGTGCTGAAGATGGACCGCAGCTTTGTGACGGGCATGCTCGCCGACCGCGACAAGATCGCCATTGTCCGTGCCATCTTGTCACTTGCCCAGGCACTTGGCATGCGGACGACAGCGGAAGGCATCGAAAGCTATGAACTCGCCCAGACACTGGCGGCGCTCGGCGGGACTTATGGCCAGGGCTTTTATTACGCCCGGCCGCTGGAGGAAGAGGCGGCCTATGCGTTCCTGATGGCGCGCAACGCCTGATCGACCGCGGCATCGGCGAGCGTGGTGACGCGTTCTGCCGACGGAAAATCTTCTGCAATCCACTGCTCTTCAATTGATCGCAGCAGGCGCGCGACGGCCGGGCCCTTCACGATTCCCCGTTCGACCAGGGCGCCGCCCGATAACGGCAGCCGGGGCGGGGTCCAGGCACGGATATCATCAAGTAACGCCAGCACGTCGGTCGCCGGGGCATGCAGCAGCAGCCGGTCGGTCGCGCTGGCGATGCCGAGCCGATAGGCAAGCGCGCGGGGTACGCCCAGCGACGGGTCAAGCGCAAGCGCCAGCCGCTTGCGCTCGGCATTGGACAGTTTGAGCCGCGCGCCGATGACCTCACCGATGGCAGGGTCGTCCGGCAGCAACGCGGCAAGGCGGCGCAGCGGATCGGGCGCGATGTCTGCAGCTGCTTCCAGCGCGGCTACCCGCGCCAATCGGCCAGCGGTGATGATTTCGGGCAGGACCGGCGCAAGGATGCCATGCTCGATCATGATGGCAACAATCGGCGGGGCATTGCGCGCAACCAGCAATTTCAACAACTCATCGGCGATCCGCTCGCGCGACAGCGCCATCAGATCATTGGCGCGCACGGTGCAGGCGGCCAGGCCATCTGCGGCGGGGGTATCGCCGAAGCGGGCCACAAAGCGGAAGAAGCGCAGGATTCGCAGATGGTCTTCGGCGATCCGTTGCAGCGGGTCGCCAATGAAGCGGACCTGTCGGGCTGCCAGGTCAGCCAGCCCGCCGAAATAGTCGAACATCTCTCCCGTCAGCGGATCGGCATAGAGCGCGTTGATCGTGAAATCGCGCCGCGCCGCGTCCTCGCGCCAATCATCAGTGTAAGCAATCGTCGCATGGCGGCCGTCGGTCGCGACATCGCGGCGCAGCGTGGTGACCTCGACCGCGCCTTCAGCCAGTAGCGCCGTGATCGTGCCGTGCGCCAACCCGGTCGGAACCGCCTTGATGCCCGCTTCCTTCAGCCGCGCGAGCACTTCATCCGGCGGTAACCGGGTCGCGAGGTCGATGTCATGCGCCTCGCTGCCCAGCAACGTATCGCGCACAGCACCGCCGACAAAGCGCGACGCACCCTCGTCAGCGCCGAGCACGCGGCACAAGCCGGTCAGCCCGGCCCGGTTGCGCCAGCCAGCCGCGGGCAGGATCAGCCGTTCCATCGCAGCCTGCGCGACAGGTTGACGATCATTGCAGCGGTAGCGCCCCAGATGCGGTTGTCGCCCCACATGATCTCGTAATAATGCCGCTCGCGGCCCTGCCATTCCACGCTCGCCTCGGTGTGGTTGGCGGGATCGAGGATGAAGGCGAGCGGCACCTCAAAGACATGCGCAACCTCATCGGCATTGGCGACCAGCGACAGATCGGGCGGAATGACGGCGACGATCGGTGTCACCTCGAACCCCGTCACGGTGCGATAGCGATCGGCCGGGCCGATGATCGTCACGCAGTCGCGCGGGAGGGCAATTTCTTCCTCGGCCTCGCGCAGCGCTGCATCGATCGCGTCCTTGTCGCTCGCGTCGATCCGCCCGCCGGGGAACGCGACCTGACCGGGATGACGGCGCATATTGTCGTTTCGCCGGGTCAGGATCACACCCGGTTCGGCGCGGTCGGTAACCGGGACGAGCACGGCGGCGGCGAGCAGCGTTTCGCTGTCGAGCAGATCAGCATCGCGGTGATCCCCGCTCAGCAGCACCGTGCCCTTGGCCGGACCCGCCGCAAGCGCCCGGCCCAATTTGTCGACCAGAGTCATGCCGCGGGTTCAATCGCGAAGAAGGTGCCATTGCTCCACACCCCGGGTGTGTCGCCGGGCGCATCGAGCGCGAGATTGGCGATCTCATAATAAAGCGGCCGCGCGATCAGCGCCTCCATCCCGCCGCGAACGTGCAGATAGGGGCGCGGGCCTTGCGCGCCATCGGCAAAGCGCAGCCGGTGCTCGGCATCGGCGCTGACAAGATCGCCAGTGTTAAGCCGAAAGGCGAGTTTCATCGCCTCGGCTGTGCCTTCCGCCTTCATCTCGACGGCAATAAAAGGCGCGTCTTCAACCTCGATATCGAGCTTTTCGCCGGGCGTGACCAGGACGTAACTGCCATCCGCCTCGCGTCGCAAAATAGTGGAGAACAGTCGGACCATCGCCTGGCGACCGATCGGTGATCCCTGATGGAACCAGGTACCGTCGCGCGCGATGCGCATGTCGCTATGGCCGCAATGGCTCGGGTTCCATTGGTCGACCGGGGGCAGCTTCTTTTCCAGCACCAGCCGGGCAACATCCGCCAGCGACAATGCGGCAAGATCGGGTGGCGGGTCCATCGGCATGGGATTTCGGTAGGGCAGCCGGCTCGCCTCGTAAAGCGGCAGGGGTCAGGCGCGGACGAGGCCGCGCGGCCCGAGGACCCCGGCATCGGCCGGCACATTGCGGCCGCGCGCGAGCAGCCGGTGTTGCTCGACCGGCCCGGGTGCGCGCCAAAGCCCGGTACGCTCTGCCGAGAAACCAAAGAAGCGGCCATAATATTCCGGGTCGCCGATTAGCATCAGCGAGTCACCGGTGGCATCGCCATCAGCGACGGAGAGCATGTGCGACATCAGCCGCTTGCCGATCCCGTCTCGCTGCCGATCGGGCAGCACGGCGACCGGTCCGATCATCACCAAAGGCTGTGCCGCGCCGGTATCGCGCACCAGCTCGATCGGCCAGCTCTGCAGCGTGGCCAGCAACCTGCCGCCTTCCATCGCAGCAAAGCTCAACGCGTCCAGCGGCGCCATGCCCGTGCGAATGCGATAGGCGGTGCGGCCATGCCGATCCGTACCAAATGCCGTATCGAGCAGCGACTCGATGGCGGCCGGTTGAACCTGGTGCAACGGAACGAGCGAGATCAAATGACGATGTCCTTTGCCGCCGGTTCGCTGCCGGCCATGTTTGGGGCGAAATCCCCGCCGATATGGACGCACCGGGCCGCGCGCTTTACCTTCGATGCTGCTGAACGCAAGCCAAACGGAAACGGGCCATGAAATTATACGATAGCCCCTGGGCACCCAGCCCGCGCCGAGTTCGGGTTTATCTGGCCGAAAAGGGGATCACGATCGATCGCGTCGAGGTTGATCTGCGTCAGGATGAACATTTCAGCGACGCCTATCTCGCGATCAATCCGCGCGGAACGGTGCCTGCGTTGGTGCTCGACGATGGCGAGGTGATCTGCGAATCGGCGGCGATATGCCGTTATTTTGAAGCGTTGCACCCAGAACCGCCCCTTTTTGGGACAAGTCCGCTCGAAATCGCACGGATCGAGTCCTGGACCCGCCGGATCGAATCAGACGGCTATGCCAGCGCTGTTTACGTCTTCCGCAACTCGAAACCGCAGATGGAGGGCAGGGGCAATCCAGGGAAATGGCCAGCGATTCCCCTCATTCCTGAACTCGTCTTGCGCGGGACGATCATGTGGAGCGCTTTCGTCGATGCGCTTGAGACGCGTTTGAGCCGGTCGCCATGGATTGCGGGCGATCAATTCAGCTTTGCCGATATCACCGGCCTGATCACGATCGACTTTGCCGCGCGTGCCAAACTGATGATTCCCGCCGAGCATAAGCATCTGATAAAGTGGCATGAAATGATTTCATCGCGGTCCAGTGCCAGCGCTTGAGCTCACCCCCCGGCTTTCCAGCCGCTGGCAACCTGCTATGGCGCGGCGCAGCGGCGCTGCCGCAACCGCAAGGAAGGGCCGCTGGCTTGAACGACCGACTACAACTCGAAGTGCATGATCTTGAAGTTCAGGTGCTGACCGGAATTTATTCCGAAGAAACACATCTGCCCCAGCCGCTGCGCATTTCGCTCACGGTCGATCTGGATTGCCCGCCCTATTTTGGCGCTGACACGCCGCTGGCCGCCTCCAAAAACTATCTCGATTTGAAGCGGGCGGCGACGAGCGATCTGCCGCAGGGCGTGCATTTCACGCTGATTGAAGGCGTGGCCGATCACATTGCAGGCTCGCTGCTTCGGCAGGATCCGCGAGTGCAGCGGGTTGAGATCAAGATCGTGAAGCTCGCCATTGCCGAGCATGACGAGGCGATCGGCATGACGCTGGTGCGGCATCGGCAATGAGGCGAGTCGCGGTTGAAGGGCAGGGTGCTCTCGCCGAGGATCTCCGTCGCGCGTTCGACGCGCCCGGCGCGGCGGCAACGACCTTAGCCATCGATGGCTGCCTGTTGATCGCCACCCCTGATGTCATCGACATCTGCGCCAGGCTCCGAGGCTATGATGGCGCGGCCATCATTCTGATTCTGCCCGATTCGTTACCCGCGCTGGAACGCCAATTGCTGATCGGCGCCATCGAGCCGATCGCGATCGAATCGGCGCCCGGCAAGCGGGTCGCTGCCGTCGCGGTCGCGGCGGGCGCGGCTATCGGCGACGTCGTTGAAACAGCGATGTTTCTGCTGGAGGCCAGCGCCGTGACGGGCCAGTTGCTGACGATTGAACCGTGGCAGGCAGCGTCGCGGGCCTAGCTCCGGTTGCACCGGCCAAGCGAACGGATGACGAACGTATAATCTTCCTGCGCCGTCGCTGCGTCGCTGCCGCTCATTTTTTCCAGGCTGGCGGGCGGTAGTTGTGCCGGAAGGGCACAGGCCAGCCGATACCAGAGCAGCGTGTCGCGCACCGGGGCGGCCGCTGCTTCATCGACGATTTCGCTGAGCGCCACTGACCATCGCGGCTGCTCGCCGGGGCGCCGCAAGATGCTGAGCGATACCGGGCGATTATCCCGCGTCGTCAGGAAGATCTGGGTTTCGCCTTCACCGGGCAACGAGCCGGGAACGTGAAAGGCATTGCCCACGCCCGTCACGATCGGCGGCGCATCGGGGGCCAGTGCCTCGGTTGCGATCTGGCGGCTGAGCGTGTCCAGCGCCGGGGCCCAGGGGCGCTGCGAATCGAGCCCGGTGAGCTGGATCTGGTTCGCCTTGCCGGGGACGGCGCGGGCATAGAGCAGCACCCGCAACCGGTTGAGCTTGGGGATTTTGCCGCGCGCATCGGGAATGACATCAAGCAGATAACCGATTCTGGCTGGCACCGAATCGGTGCCGCGTACCAGCGCCAGCACATCCGCTTCGACATAAAGCCGTACCCGCCCGGGTGCCGCGCCGGCCGCCTCCACACCCTTCAGTGTTTGCGTTCGGCGAATCGTCGCATCGATGATGACCGGCGATCTCAACACCAGGTCGGCCACCTGTGCATAAGGCGGCGCGGGGTCGGCTGGCACGATGGTTCCGGCCCGGGGACGTTGCGCGAAAGTGGTTGGCGGGGCGACCAAAACCGCCGCCACCGTGGCCATCAATACGATTGTAGGCCTCGCGCCGGGAACAGTCATCATGTCTGGTTCGTTAGCCGCTCGGCACGTTTTTATACAGAAATAATTCTGCCACGCAGCGATTGTACGTTTGTTGCGTCCGACAAAGCGTTTGCGTCGATCTTGAGGTGGCGATAGAGACTCGGACCTCGATGAAGGATATAATGGCTCACGGCAGTCTTTCTGCGGTTCGACGTTACGGATCGCTGGCAACGGGTTGTCGGGGCAATTGGGAGTTTCGTACCTGAATGGCATATGCAGATCGGAATGATGGCGGCAACAAAGTGGTGGCGATCATTATCGTCGCCCTTATTCATGCTGTCATCGGCTATGCTTTCGTTACCGGACTCGCGTATCAGTACGTGAAGAAGGTCTCGGAAAAGCTGAACACCTTCGACGTGGCGCCACCGCCACCGCCGCCGCCAGACGAGCCGCCACCGCCGCCGCCGCCAGATACGCCGCTGACGCCGCCGCCCGTGGTGTCGCCGCCGCCTATCGTTCGCAATCCAAACCCTCCTGTGGTACAGATACAGAGCGTATCGACGCCGCCACCTGTGTATAATCCGAGCCCGGCCCCGCCGGCGCCGGCAGCACCACCGCCGCCGCGCGTCAGCCAGGCCGCTGGTGCAAAGGGTGACGAGGCCAGCTGGATCACCCAGGATGATTACCCGCCCGCTGCACTCCGCGAGGAGAAGGAGGGGACGTCGGTCATCGGTTGGACAATCAACACGCAGGGCCGAATTGAGAATTGCCACACCATTCAATCGAGTGGTTCAAGCGATCTTGATGATGCCGCCTGCCGTGCCCTGAGCCGCCGTGCGCGTTATTCGCCCGCCAAGGACCAGGATGGCAACCCGATTGCAACGACCAAGCAACGTCGCGTCCGCTGGGTAATACCGCAGTAACGATCCGTCAGGCGGGGATCACGGGATCCCCGCCGACATATTTTAGAGGAAGATAAATCTATGCTCACGACCATCCTCGCTGCTGCTCCGGCCGCGGCATCTGCCAATCCCTATGGTTTGCAGGAAGCACTGCAGCAGGGCGGCGTCATCGCGCAGACCGTTTTCGGCATTCTGGTGATCATGTCTGTCGGTACCTTCTACATCCTGTTCACCAAGCTGTTCGAGCAACAAAAGATCATGGGCCAGGCCAAGCGCGTTCGCAGCGGTTTCTGGAACAGCCCGAACCTCAAGGAAGCAGCAGCCAAGCTGGAAAAGAACTCGGCATATAAGCAGATCGTCGATGACGGCCTCGCGGCGCAGGAGCAGCACACCAAGCTGACCGATCCGGTCGAAGCACATGACTGGCTGCACGGCTCGCTCGCGCGCTCGGAAGCCGCGATCAACTCGAAGCTGGGTGGCGGTCTCGCCTTCCTCGCAACGGTGGGTTCGGTGTCGCCGTTCGTCGGTCTGTTCGGCACCGTGGTCGGCATCTACCGCGCCCTGATCAAGATCGGTGCATCCGGTCAGGCATCGATCGACGCCGTCGCAGGCCCGGTTGGTGAAGCACTGATCATGACGGCACTCGGCCTCGTCGTCGCCGTTCCTGCGGTGCTTGCCTACAACTGGCTGCAGCGCCGCAACAAGTCGATCGCAGAAGACCTTGGTGCCTTCTCGAACGACGTGCTGGGTTATCTGGCATCGAACGGCGCAGTCCGCCCGATCTCACGTGGCGCCGCACCCAAGGCTGCCAAGGCCTGAGCTCCGGTAATGGACGGGGTTGTTCGGCTGGCCGGACAACCCCGATCCGATGCCGCCGATATTATCCGGCGGCAAGTTGATTGCAGATAGGATAGTTCGCAATGGCGATTAGCATTGGTGGCGATAGCGCCGATAAGCCGATGTCGGACATTAACACGACCCCTTTGGTGGACGTGATGTTGGTGCTGCTGATAATCTTTTTGATCGCGGTTCCGGTCGTGCTTCAAACCATCAAGGTCAAGCTGCCCGACGTAAAGTTCGATCCGACGACGACAAAGCCTGAAAATGTCTCGCTCTCGATCAAGGGCGACGGCAATGGCGGCTGCGAAATCTTCTGGAACACGACCAAGGTTTCAAGCACCGAGCTGCTTGACCGGGCGGTCGCGAAGCTGAAGCTGGAAATCGCTCGCCAAGGTGGCCCGAACGCCCCGGATATCGAGCTGCCAGAGGCGCATATCCGCGGCGACGTGGACACGCCTTACAAGTGCATCGGCGGCGCGATCTTCCAGATGCAACAGGCCGGCTTTGCAAAAGTGGGCTTCATTTCAGAGCCGCCTCCGGGTGGCAACGTGGAGCGCCTGTAATGGCGAGCCGGACAGTCAGGAGTAACTCGACATGGCAATGAGCGGCGGACAAGAAGACGGTCAGCCGATGATGGAAATGAACATGACGCCGTTGATCGACGTCCTGCTCGTTCTCCTCATCATGTTCATCATCACCATCCCCATCCAGACTCACGCGGTGAAGGTCGATCTGCCACAGAACGATCCGAACCAGCAGCAGCAGCTGGTGGAACCCGACAAGAACAAGATCTCCATCGACGCCGCTGGCGTGGTGGCGTGGAATGGTACGCCTGTCGATGACATCACGTTGCGCCAGTTCCTGGATGCCACGACTCAGATCGATCCCGAGCCAGAGCTGCACTTCCAGCCGGATGCGAACGCCCGTTATGAAACGGTTGATCGCGTGCTCGCCGTGATCAAGCGGTCGGGCGTTTCCAAGCTTGGGTTCATCGGTAACGAGCAATATCGCAACGATTTCTGATCGTTTCGACTATTGCCACCTTCAAAAAGGCGGTCCTTCGGGGCCGCCTTTTTTAATGTCCGCTGCCCGGTGACGGAGAGCTGCCAGCGCATAACAAGCTGATTCACCGTTGAAAAAGTCATCCAACATTATTGCGCTTGCCAATGTTTCACTAAAGTGACACGTTAGTGTCACAAAAGTGAAACCTCCCATGGTGGGTGGTCAATAATGGAGAAGGAATGATGCGCACACTCACTCGCGCGCTGCTTGTCACGGGGCTGCTGGCGTCGCCGGCCTATGCCCAGACATCGGCGGAAGACCACAGCGGCTACACGCAGATCATGCACGGCGATCTCGCCGCAGCCGAAAAGGCGGTCGTCTCACAACGCTATGCATTTCCCGACGATGCTGATCTGATGCTCAATCTCGCGGCGATCTACGCCCAGACCGGCCGTGTCAGCAAAGCGCGCTCACTCTATTTCGATGTGCTCGATCGCGACAATCAGAGCATGGTGCTCGCCCAGAACCGGACGGCCTGGTCGCATGACATTGCCCGGCGCGGACTGCTGCGGCTGGCCGGTACCGAACTGTCAGCGCGGTAACCCCGCTTCTTTGAACGCTGGGGCAAATTACCCGGCTACCGACGCCGGCGCAGCATGCGCCGGCGTTTTGATATCTGGATTTGTTTTTGCTTTGGCGGCCTCTGTCTCCCGCGACGGCGCGAGCCCAGGGTTCCAGGCGCCGTCATTGACCGCCCTATAACCCTGCTGTCGCGGGGATAAGGTACCGGTTCAGCTTGACGGACATCGGGTCTGGCGGCGTGAGCGGCCAACCGGTCGTGGCAGCCTAAAGCTTGGGCAGGGTAACCCCGCGCTGGCCCATATATTTCCCCGCGCGATCGGCATAGCTGACCTCGCAGGGTTCATTGCCCTGCAGGAACAGGAACTGGCAGGCGCCCTCATTGGCATAGATCCGCGCGGGTAGCGGCGTGGTGTTGGAAAACTCCAGCGTCACATGCCCTTCCCAGCCGGGCTCCAGCGGCGTGACGTTCACGATGATGCCGCAGCGGGCATAGGTTGATTTGCCCAGGCAGATCACCAGCACATCGCGCGGCACGCGGAAATATTCCACGGTGCGCGCAAGCGCGAAGCTGTTGGGCGGGATCACGCAGACATCGGTCTTGCGGTCGACAAAGCTGTTCGCATCGAAATTCTTGGGGTCGACGATCGCTGAGTCGACATTGGTGAAAATCTTGAACTCGTCTGACACGCGCGCGTCATAGCCATAGGATGACAGCCCATAGGAAATGCAGCCATCGCGCTTCTGTGATTCGACAAAGGGCTCGATCATGCCGGTTGCGAGCGCCTGTTCGCGGATCCAGCGATCGGACATGACGGACATTCAGGCACCCTTCCTACGGTTCGGACTGTCCCGCTTTCGCCCGGAATATCAGTCGGGGCAAGGGGCGCGCGCGGCCAGTGCGATCAGGCCATGCCCAGGTCGGCTGGCCCAAAGGCATGCGGCAACAAGTCTGACAGGACGTAACGCGCGACCGCATCGCCTTCCGCCGCGCCGCAATGGATAACGATATCTCGTCCGCCGATCTGCGCCGCCTCGTTGATCACCTGCCGACACCGCCCGCAGGGGCTGACTGGCCCCATACCGCGCGGCACGCCATTTGCGTCCATCGCCCCGCCAATCACGCCGATTGCGACGACATCGGCGAGCCGGCCACTCGCGCTCGCCGTCGCCAGTGCGACGGTTTCAGCGCAGAGCGACAGGCCATAGCTGGCATTTTCGAAATTCGCGCCGGTGACGATGCTGCCGTCGTTCATCAGCAACGCTGCTCCCACCGCGAAGCGCGAATAGGGCGCGTGAGCGTGCGCGGC
>JBBQHG010000071.1:0-11771 GCA_038323755.1 Sphingomonadales bacterium | reverse complement strand
AAGCCGTGATGTCTGGCACGCAGGATATCGTGATCGCAGCGGGCGTGGAGAGCATGACGCGGGTGCCGATGGGTTCCACCATGATGCTCCACATGAAAGAGGGTATGGGCAACTACAAGTCGCCCCGGCTCGAGGAGAAATATCCCGGCATCATGTTCAGCCAGTTCATGGGCGCGGAAATGATCGTCAAGAAGCACGGCTTCAATCGCGAGCAGCTCGATAGTTTTGCGCTCGAAAGCCACAAGCGCGCGATTGCCGCCACGCAAAGCGGCGCATTCGATAACGAGATCATCGCGATCGAAGTCGAAACGCCCGAAGGCATGGAAATGCACCGCACCGATGAGGGCATCCGCTACGATGCGACGCTCGAATCGATCTCGTCGGTCAAATTGCTGCAGGAAGGCGGCACGATTTCAGCTGCCAATGCCAGCCAGATTTGCGACGGCGCGTCGGCAGTGATGATCGTCAGCGAAGCCGCGCTCAAGGCGCACAACCTCACCCCCATCGCCCGCATCGTCAACCTGACGGTGACCGGCGGCGACCCCGTGATCATGCTCGAAGAACCGCTGTTCGCGACCGATCGCGCCTTGAAGCGCGCGGGCATGAAGATCGAGGATATCGATCTGTACGAAGTCAATGAGGCGTTCGCGCCGGTGCCGCTCGCCTGGCTCAAGCATGTCGGTGGCGACCATGCCAAGCTCAACGTCAATGGCGGTGCGATCGCGCTTGGCCACCCGCTCGGCGCCTCGGGCACCAAGCTGATGGCGACGCTGGTCAATGCGCTCAAGGCACGCGGCGGGAAATATGGCCTGCAGACGATGTGCGAAGGCGGCGGCATCGCCAACGTCACGATCATCGAGCGCCTTTAAGGCCCAAAGCTAAGCCGGCACCCCGGGCTTGTTCCGGGGTGACGAAGAAGAGGGAATGTTAGAATGAAACTCGATTCAACCGTTTCAGCCGTTGTCACCGGCGGTGCCTCCGGCCTTGGCGCTGCCACTGCCCGCGCGCTTGCCGCCAAGGGTGTAAAGGTTGCCATCTTCGACATGCAGGCAGCCAAGGGCGAAGCCGTTGCCGCCGAGATCGGCGGTATCTTCTGCGAAGTAAACGTGACGAGCGAAGAATCGGTCGACGCCGGTTTCGCCAAGGCGCGCGAAGCGCATGGCCAGGAGCGCGTGCTCGTCTGCTGCGCCGGCACCGGCAACGCGATGAAGACCGCCAGCCGATCGAAGGAAGACGGCAGCATCAAGCATTTCAGCCTGGAGGCGTTCAACTGGCTGATCCAGATCAACCTGGTTGGCACCTTCCGCTGCGTCGCCAAATCGGCCGCCGGCATGCTGACGCTCGATCCCGGTGCGGATGGCGAGCGCGGCGCGATGGTGATGACCGCATCGGTGGCCGCTGAAGACGGCCAGATCGGCCAGGCGGCGTATTCCGCGTCCAAGGGTGGTGTGGTCGGCATGACGCTGCCGATCGCGCGCGACCTGATGGGCGAAGGTATCCGAATCAATACGATCCTGCCCGGCATTTTCGAAACGCCGCTGATGCAGGGCGCGCCACAGAATGTGAAGGACGCGCTTGCGGCGTCGGTCCCCTTCCCCAAGCGTCTGGGCGCACCGCCCGAATATGCACATCTGGCGCTGACGATGATCGAGAACAGCTATTTCAATGGCGAGGATGTCCGGCTCGACGGCGCTATCCGAATGGCGCCGCGCTGAGCGTCTCGGGATCATGTTGATCTCTGGCTGCCACTAAAAGCAATCGTCACCCCGGACGTGTTCCGGGGTCCACAGCGCCACGAATGCAGCGATCGCAGCGTTTGCGGAACGGTGGATGCCGGAACAAGTCCGGCATGACGGGGTGGTTCGGTGGACGAAAAGTAAACTTCCTGAGGAGTCTCCCATGACCGTCACCCTCTACAGCTTCGTCGATCTCTACCGCCGCCAGCTTGATGCGGCAGCCCACTTGCTCACCAAGGGGGCCGAATTCGCCGCCGCGCAGGGCGTGTCCGAACAGGACATGCTGGGCTGGCGGATCGCCGATGACATGCACCCGCTGAGCTTTCAGTTGATGGTCGTCATCAATTTCACGCGTTCGTGGACGGCGCGCGTCGCCGATGTGCCAGTGCCAGAGGCGGTGACCGCCGACCTTGACCTTGCCGCCTATCGCGCAGCGATTGCCGATGCCAAGGCGTTCCTGGCAACGCTCAGCGCTGACCAGTTTGCAGGGCGTGATGACGTGCCCCTGACCGTGAAGCTCGGCGAAACGATGGAACCCACCCTGCCCGCAGCGCAGTGGCTGTCGGTATTCGCGACCACCAACATCTATTTCCACCTGTCGATGGTCTATGCGATCCTGCGGATGAAGGGCGTCAAGATCGGCAAGATGGACTTGTTCGCCGCCGGCATCTGACGGCACGCGACCAATGGCCCGACCCAACGCCTGGCGGCTGGACGCAGCCGCTTATCCGCACGAAGCGACGATCCAGACCCGGTTCCAGGATCTCGACGTGCTCGGCCATATCAACAACGTCGCGATGGCGGTGCTGTTCGAGAGCGGGCGGGTGCGTTTCAACCGCGATATCGGGCTATTGCGGTTGACCGGCCAACGCTTCCTGGTGGCGCGGGTGGAGATCAATTACCTCGCCGAGGGGCAGTTTCCCGCCGATGCCATCCTGCACCACGGCATCGGCAAGGTCGGTACCCGAAGCTGGGAAATCCTGGGGCTGTGCCGACAGGACGGCGCCGCACTGGCGACCTGCGACGTGACGGTCGTGCTTAGCAGCGCGGGCGGCGTCACGGCGATGTCCGACGAACTGCGTTCGACGCTCGAAAATTGGACGATCCGCGGCGCGCAGATTTAGCCAAGCGTGCGCCAGCCAGTCGCCAGCCCGACCGCATGCACCGCGCCAAACACGAACACGATCACCGAACTCCAGATCAGGAAGGTGGCACCACGATCGGGCATCGCTTGCAGCATGACCGGCAGCGCGAAGGCGCGCAGCAGATAGATGGCGGTGATCACGACAAGGCCCAGGCGCAGCAACGGCAACCGACCGATGACCCCGGCCCCGGATAAGGCATAGGCCGACCAGATGGCGAGCACCGTCGCGATGCCGAGCGTAATGAGCGTCGGCCGGATCGAACCGCGCGCCGCCGCCCGCGCCATGCCTTCGCCGGCACCAAAGAAGCGGTACCAGTCGGGCCCGCCGAAGATGCAGCCGAGGTGGAGCAGCGCGGCGACCGCACTGAGCACCCCGCCCGCAAGCAGCCACGGATTGGCCGGCGTGTTCAATCCACGAACATCGGGCTGCGCTTTTCCATATTGGCCATCACCTGCTCGATCTGGTTGGGCCGCCTGATCACGCCTAGCTGCACATCGCTTTCCGCCTGCAGGATGGCGGCGCTGTCGAGATCGGGCTGCAGGTTGAACAGCTTCTTGGAGCCCCGAACCGCCTCCGGGTTGCGCGCGGCGATCTGCCTGGCCAGCGCATGCGCCTCGGCCCAGGGATCATCGGCGAGCTTCGTCACGAAGCCGAGCGCCAGCGCCTCCGGGCCTTCGAATTCGCGCGCGGTATAGGTCAGCTCGCGCAGCACGTCATCACGCGCAATGCCGCGCCACAGCGCGATGCCCGCCATATCGGGCACCAGTCCCCAATAAACTTCACGAATGGCAAAGCGCGTATGCGGGGAGGCGAGGCGGATGTCAGCGCCCGACATGATCTGGAAACCGCCGCCAAACGCCACGCCGTGGACCGCGGCGATGACCGGCATCGGCAGCGTGCGCCAGCCCCAGGCGACGTGTTGCGGCAGGTTTGCATCGCCATGCGTACGATCGGCCAGCGATGTGCCTGTGCCGCCAGAGGCCATGCTGGCCATATCGAGCCCGGCACAGAAGGCGCGCCCCTCCCCCGACAGTACAACGCAGCGCACATCCTTCATGCCCGCGAGCTGCTCGATGGCATCGGCAATGCCCTGAAACATGGCTGGGTCGAGCGCATTCATCTTGTCGCTGCGGATCAGCTTCACATCGGCGATGTGGTCAGAGACGGTAATGCGGACGCGGTCTTCCATCGGTTTCGTCTTTCTATTGGCCGTTGGCGCTAAACGATACGACTGTCGCTATTGCCCCAATAGCGATCACGCAACAGGCGCTTGTAGAGTTTGCCGGTCGGTGCGCGCGGCAGTTCAGCGGCAAAGTCGATCTGCCGCGGCGTCTTTACGCCCGACAGTTCAGCTCGGCACCAGGCGGTGAGTTCGGCGGCAAATTCATCGCCCGCGTCGGCCATGTCCACGGGTTGCACCACCGCGATGACGCGCTCGCCCATATCCGGGCATGGCCCGCCAATGACCGCGACATCAGCGACGCGCGGATGCGTGATCAGGCGGTTCTCAATCTCTTGCGGGTAGATGTTCACCCCGCCCGAAATGATCATGAAGCTCTTGCGATCGGTAAGGTAGAGAAAGCCGTCTTCGTCGATCCGGCCGATATCGCCCAGCGTCGTCCAGCCATGGGCATTTTTCGCCTCGGCGGTCTTGGCAGGATCATTGTGATATTCGAACACGCCGCCGCCCTCGAAATAGACCAGCCCCTCGGTGCCCGCCGGTACCTCGCCGCCTGCCTCGTCGCAGATATGCAGCGCGCCGTAAGCCGCTTTGCCGACCGATCCCTTGTGCGCCAGCCACTGGGCTGAATCGATCGTCGTCAGCCCGTTGCCCTCGGAACCGGCATAATATTCATAGAGAACGGGGCCCCACCAGGCGATCATCGCCTCCTTGACCGGTATCGGGCAGGGGGCGGCGGCGTGGATCGCCACTTTCAGGCTCGACAGATCATGGCGCGCGCGCACCGCATCATCCAGTTTCAGCATGCGCACAAAATGGGTTGGCACCCATTGGCTGGCATTGACCTTGTAGCGCTCGATCGCCGCCAGCGCCGCTTCGGGATCGAAATGCTGCATCATCACCACGGTCCCACCCAGCCGCATCACCGTCATCGACCAGCGCAAGGGCGCGGCGTGATACAGCGGCGCTGGGGAGAGATAGATCGTGTCCGGCCCCAGCCGGTACAGCCCTTGCGCGAGCATCGTCAGCACGGTTGGTGCGGCGATCGCTGGCTCAGGCGGCAGGGCGACGCGCACGCCCTTTGGCCGACCAGTCGTGCCGGAAGAATAGAGCATGTCGATCCCGGCCCGCTCATCGGCAATCGGCGTTGTCGGCATCGAAGCGGTCGCAGCAGACCAATCCGCCCAACCCTCGATCGTCCCGCCGATCACCAGTCGCGTGCAATCGGCCAGGGGTGTCGTTAGCGCCGCTGCCACCCCCGCCATTGCCGCCGAGGCGACCACCAGCGTCGCGCCGGAATCGCGGACGATATACTCGACTTCGGGCGCGGTGAGCTTGCTGGGGATGCAGACATAGAACAGCCCCGCACGCTGCGCCCCCCAGGCGATATCGTAAAATTCTGGCACATTATCAAGGAACAACGCAATCGTATCGCCCGCCGCCAGCTTTGCGGCGCGGAACAGATGCGCGGCCTGGTTGGACCGGGCGTCAAGCTGCCGGTAGCTGATCGTCTCCCCGGTTTCTGCCACGATCAACGCGGGTTTGTCGGGGGTCGTCGCTGCATGGGCGCTGGGGTGCATCCGCCTCTCCTGTTTTGCTTTGGCAGCGACGCTATCGGTTGGCGGCGGTGGCGGCAATCGCCAAGTCTCCACGCGGGCCAGGCGCATGGCGTTGCCCGCCCGATCACACCCGCTTGCGCCACCGGGCAAGCCGTGTAGACGCGCTGGAGCATGACCGACACGACTCCTCTGACCTTTGATCCGCGATTTTTTGTCGGTGCGAGCAAGCACGGGCATGGCGGCTCGCTGGGCATCACCTATAGCGCGCATGGACCTGACTGGGCCGAGCTCGCACTGCCCTATGACGCGCGGCTGATCGGCGACCCGACGAGTGGCGTGCTGGCATCGGGCCCGATCCTGACGATGATGGACATGGCAACCAGCCTGTCGGTGTGGCTCAAGATCGGCGGCTTCCGGCCGCATGCGACGCTTGACCTGCGGATCGATTATCTGCGGCCGGCAACGCCGCACAAGACCGTTTATGGCCGGGGCGAATGCTACCGCATCACCCGCAATATCTCGTTCGTGCGCGGGACGGCGCATGACGGTGACCCGGCCGATCCGCTGGCGCATGTCGCGGGCACCTTCATGTTCACGCAGGTGCCGTCGTGACGCTGCCGCCCTATGCCGCCACGCTGGGGTTGACGATCGAGCCGGGTGACGCCGGCCCGCCGATCATCATGATGCCCTATGACCAAAGCGTGACCGGGCGGCCCGGCTTCCTGCATGGCGGCGCGATTGGCGGGCTGCTGGAGATGGCGGCGATTGCCTCGCTGCAGCATGCACTGGAGGGGGAGGACGGCGAGCCGCCCGTGCCGCCCCGAATCAAGCCGATTAACGTGACGATCGACTTCATGCGCGGTGGGCGCGACAAGGAAACGCGCGCGCTGGGGATCGTGACGCGGCTGGGCAACCGCGTTGCCAATGTCGAGGCGCATGCCTGGCAGGACGACCGCACCCGGCCGATTGCGAGCGCGCGGATGAACTATCTGATCGTGCGCGGGTGAGGGACATCGCGGCGCTGCTGCATGCCGCCCGGGAGGCGCGGGCGGCGGGTGACCTGGCGACAGCCATCGCGCAACAGGGTGCGGCCATCGAGCAACTCCGCGCCGGGACCAACCCGCTCGCGCTGGCGCATGCCCTGCGCCACCGGGCCGATATGCTGATTGACGCAGGGCGTGCGGCGGCGGCCGAGCCCGATTGCGCGCAGGCTTTGTGGTTCTATGCGCAGGTGCCCGAGGCGCCGCCGCTCGACATTGCCAATGCCGTGCGCTGCGCCGCTTGCCAGGCCGAAGGCGTGGGCGATGTGGCAGGGGCGATCGACCTGTGGCGCGATGCGCGGACGCGCTATGCCAAGCTGAGCGACGTGTTCGAAGCGATGACAGGGAGCGCGGCCAACCCCGGCGTGGCCGAGGCGACGATGCGGATCGAGGCGCTGGGCGGGCAAGCGTAACGGGGTGTCCAAAGACGCCCGAAATTGTCGAAGTTGTCGAAGTTGCGGGATGGGACGCATATTCAGCCTGGGGAATCATGCGGGTGGCAGCGCGCGGCGCGGCGTGGGGACCGACGGGTTGAAAGAGCCACGCCGCTAATATCAATTTAAGGCGCTGTAGGAAAATTCTTTCGCACCGGGGACCGAACCATCCGCACCAAGCTGAGCACCTGCGCCCGAAAACAGCGCTTTTCCTCGACCGAGGCGGCGGTGGCAGCGGCGCAGGCGAGCGGGCTGGTGCTGCTGCCCTATCGCTGCGACCGATGCGGGCAAATCCATTTGACGAGTCGGCGCAAGGGCAAATGGGTGGGCCGGGGCTGAACCAGGCAGCGCGCCAAGCGGCGACTCAAGCGGCAAAAGGACCGAAAATGTCACGGAAATTTGCCCAGAACGCGCCAATTTTCGCCCAGATTTGCCTATTTTCCGATCGAATAGGCGATGGGTGCCGTTGTCGAGGGCGGGGCAGAGTGCAGCGCGATGACCTGGGTCAACAGCTCGAAGGTGGACTTCGTCTCAAGATCATTATCGGCGATGTAGAACCACGACCCGCGATAGCGCACCATGGTGGTGGCATCCTGCGGCTCATGCTCTGACACCTGGACGCGGAACACGCCGCCCAGCATTTCCTGCCAATCAAACGGCGTGCCATCGGCATTGGTCGTGCGGCGCACCAGCCCCGCATCGAGATCATGGACAGGCACGTCCACACCCGTTGCAAGATAGTGCAGCGCGGCCATCACCGGCCGGGTGGTGATTACCAGCGACATCTTGTCGGTCGCGTCGCCCGCCACCGCGAGGCGGATGCGGTCTGCGCCGGGATCGATGCCGGTCAGCGCCTTGAAGTGCAGGGCTTCCTCGCTGCTGGCCGACCCCCGCGTAAAGCGCAGCTCGATCCCGGGCTTGTCGCCTGTGGTTTTGACCAGATCGAGCCGGTTGTCGCGCTGCAGCGCGCGCAGCATTTTGGCAGCATCGGCAAAGTCGTGAAATTCGGGCGCGCGCGAAGGCGCCGGGCCCGAGGCGGTCGGTGCATTCTTGAGCCCGTTCATTTCGATGACGCCGAGCGAAAAGGCACGATCGATCGACCAGCCCGAGCGCACGAGCAGAAACAGAATATCCGGGTTGATCGGCGTCATCATCTGGCGGACGAACTTTTCCCCCTCCAGCGGCGCGTAGAAAATGGTCGGCTTCTCGTTCATCGCAACGGTGCCGGGGCCGATGCTGAGGACGCGGCCGATGGTATCCTTGGCCGCGGTGCTGGCCGTGCGGCTCAAGCTGCCCGAGCTGCCGATCGACATGTTGAGTTCAAGCGATGCGGCGATGCGTTCGACGCTGGTGAAATAGGTGGTGTCGCGGTAGCGAATCCGCACCAGATTGAGCAGCAGTTCCTGATCATTGGTCTGCGCGATTGCCTGATTGTACAGCGGGCGCGTGGCGATGAGCGAGCGCGGCCCGACATAGCTGCAGCCGCCCAGCATTGCCGCTGCTGCCAGCAGCGACCCGGTTGTCGATAGCCGCGCGATCATCGTGCCGCGATCTGCGCGAGTTCGGGCTTGGGCAGCTTGCGGCCCAGGAATCGCGTCATCCCCGCGAGGATCTTGCCGGCCATGGTCGATCTTTCTTCCGCAATTTGTTCGGGTGGTTTGCTCGAGCGGGCAGCGTCTGACGCAAGACGGCGCTCGGCGGCGGCCATGCTGAGTGCTTCTGCCGCCGACGGGCTGGATTCGAGCACGTGCTCGATATCCGATTTGTCGATCTCAAAGGCGACGGTGTCAGTCACCGAGACGACGGTGGCGCTGCGCGGCTCGCCGGTGAGCAACGACATTTCGCCGAAGAAATCACCGGGGACAAAGGCCGCGACATCGAGTTCATTGTCGCCCTGGGGGATGCGCACCGAAACGAGGCCTTCGCTCATGACGAACATCGACTGGCCCGGATCGCCCGCGGTGATGAGGCGCTCACCCGCCGAGAATTTGCGCAGTGTCATCCGATCCGCCAGCTCGTGCAGCGTTGCGGGATCGATGCCGACGAACAGCTGGACCTGATTGAGCAGCCTGAACCGGCTGCCCGGCGCTTCGGCAAAGCGGCCAAGATCCTGTGGCTCGACTGACCAGTTATCCACCTTTGGATGCGCCAGCTGCAGGCCGGTGGTCGACAGATGCCGGAGCAGATGCCCGAGGATGAGATGCTTTGCCTTGCCCGGCGGCAGCCTGGCCGGATCAAGCATATATTTGATCTTGTAATTGATGCCGTTGCCGGTCGCCTCAGAGATGCGCGCCTTCACATCATAGATCGCGTCATTTTCACGCGCGGCGGCCTGGATGACGGCGGTCAGCACGCGCAGCGCGCGATCGGTGCTCACCTCGAAATCGAGCGACACGGCGAGCTCGAACTCACCCATCCGATCGGGCTTGGAAAAATTGAGGACGATCGATTCACTCATCACCGTATTGGGGATGACCATCATCGAGTTTTCAGGCGTGAGGATATAAGTGCTGCGCCAGTTGATCTCGGTCACGCGGCCCATGATGCGGGTGGTGCCGCCGCGCGAGAGAATCTGCACGAAATCATTGATGCCAAAGCCGCTGTCGAGATTGAGCGCGATGCCCGAGAAGGTGTCCGAGATCAGGCTTTTGACCGCGAAGCCGACGACCAGACCAATCACGCTCGACGTGGCGATTGCCCCGGTCAGCGGGACCTGGAACAGCGTGGCCGCCATCGTCAGGGCAACGGTTGCGTAGATCAGCACATTGGTGATCTGGATGAGCAGGCGCGGCGTCTTGCGGCCGTTGCTGCGGCCGAGCGGGTTCCAGAACAAAAGCTCGCTCAGACGGCACAGGATGATCGCGCCCGCCATCCAGCCGATGATGGCGATGACGATGAAAATGGTGCGCGCTGACAGGCCCGTCCGCGCGCCCACCGCATCGGCCATGCCGAAGTGGATTGCACAGAGCGCTGTCAGGAGAATTCCGACCGGAATCCCCAGCAACCGCATTGCCCCTCGCATTGTCCCCCCGATGCTCGATATTGATTTGTTACATCCATGTGACGGTGCGCTTTGACAAGCGTTTTTTAAGCATGAAAGGGCCATGGCGGGATTCAGCGCAAAGGGTGCGGCCAGCCCCCGATGCGCGCCTGATGGCGCCGTGCTGCTGCAGCGGTGTTCAAGCGACCGGCGCGGACCGGCGAAACGGGGCCGCCGCCGCCGCCATCAACGCCCGCCGGACGCCCGATAAGCTGTTGCCGGATCATGCAATTGATGGAAGCGGGCGCCAGTGTGGCGCTGGCCGATTGGCAATAGCGGTCGCGACCGCCTGGGCTAGCGTCGCGCCAGCCGGACGAGATCCCCGCCATCTTCGAGCAGCCAAACGGCGCCGTCGGGTGCCTGCGCCACATCGCGGATGCGCTCGCCCATTTGCCACTGCGCGGCGACGCGGGCGGTGGCACCGCTGACCGCGACGCGAATCAGCGCCTCGCCGCCGAGCGCGCCGATCAGCAATTGCCCGCGCCATTCAGGAAACATGGCGCCCGAATAGACGATCATCCCGCCGGGTGAGATCGACGGATTCCACCATAATTTGGGCGCTTCGAGATCTGGCCGGCTGGGGTGATCGGGGATTGGCTGGCCCGAATAATTGTCGCCGTTCGACACGATCGGCCAGCCATAATTGCGGGCGGGCAGGATGAGGTTGAGCTCATCCCCGCCGCGTGGCCCCATCTCCTCTTCCCACAAATGCCCGTCGGCGGTGAAGACCATGCCATAGGGATTGCGGTGACCGGTCGACCAGGTCATCGCGCGGACGCCGCCCGCCTGGTAATCAGGATTGCCGGGCCATGCCTTGCCATCAAGCGTCAGCCGCATGATCTTGCCGAGCGCCTGATCGGGGTCTTGCGCGGGGGTGAAGCGCTGGCGCTCACCGCTCGACAGGAACAGCGACTGGCCATCGGGCGCGAACGCGATGTTGGCGCCGAACTGCCCGCCGGGGCCGTTCTCGCCCGAGCGCCAGATGACGCGCAGCCCCGTGAGCGATGCCTGGGCGGGGCACGGCGCGCGGATACACTGGACCTGCTTGATAGCGAGCGTGGCGCGGGCGAGCGCGAGCGCTGCGCCCTTTTCCCCTTTTTCCGAATAGCTGAGATAGACGCTGTGGTTGCGCGTGAAATCTGGCGCGAGCGCGACATCGAGCAGGCCGCCCTGCCCGACCTGGGCGACGGCCGGGGCGCCGCCGACGGCGACGGTCTGGCCATCGTTCCAGCGCAGTTTGAGATGCCCGGCCTTCTCCGTCACCAAGGCGCTGCCATCGGGCAGGAGGGCAAGGGCGAAAGGATCATCGAAATGCGCGAGTCTGGTGATGGCGAAGGGCGGTTTGGTCTCGCCGATATTGGCGCGGCCGGTGGTGGCGTGGACGTCCTTGATCGTCGCCCTGGGGGCGTTGCGCGGGACGGATTGTGCCGAGCAGGCGGTGGGTGTCATCAGCAGCGAAAGGGGCAGCAGCGGGCGCAGGAACAGGGGACGCATCACTCTCTCCATCAGGATCGTTTTCGGGCCAACGCTCAGGCGCTTGCTTCGATGCTTGCCAGCATAGCGCCTTGCGCCTATATCGCCATTCGCGCTCTCTCTACATCGGTAACGCTGCAGAGGCTGGACCCCACGGGCCCGGC
>JBBQHG010000070.1:0-12088 GCA_038323755.1 Sphingomonadales bacterium | reverse complement strand
GATCCGATCGCAGCGGCGAAGCTCTGATCGAACACGTTGCGCACCTGGAAGGTCAACCGATAGTGATCGGCGCTGTCGAGGATCGCAAACGACAGGTTGGTGATCGAATAGGGGTGGATCGTCCCGGCCGCACGCTGATTGGGATCAGCCACGAACAGTGCGAGCTGGCTCGACTGATAGGAGGTCTGGCCACCCAGCGCGAAATCGACCGGACCGTTGGTGCGGATGCGGTAGTTCGCGCTTAGATCGAGCTTCCACTTGGGCGCAAAGGCAAGCGGGGTGCCCGATGGGACGATGTCGTTCGCGGTCCGCACCGGCGGCGGATTGAAGCGATCGACATGCGCATCGGTATAGGCGCCGCCACCGGTAATGTTCAGATCCGCAATCGGGCGGAAGGTCACATCCACTTCGGCACCACGGGTCGAAACAGTACCCGCATTGGTAAACCGGGCGATGGTGGTCGTCACGCCGTTGATCGTCAGCGTATCGGGGTTGTTTGCCTGGAAATTATTATATTTGGCATAATAGCCGGCGATGTTCAGCGTCAGCCTGCCGTCTAATAGCGTATTCTTCAGGCCGACCTCATAGGCATTCGACGTTTCCGGATCGATGGTGCGAGTGCCCGTCGGTTGGAGGTTGAAGAACAAGTTGAACGCCGGCCCCTTATAACCGCGGGTATAGCTGACATAGCCGGTCGTGTTGTGCGAGAAATCGAACTGCAAACCTGCCTTTCCCGAGAAATTGTCGCTGGTCGCTTTCTCGGTAAAGGGCACGCCGTTTGCCGCCGCTGGGCTGCCGTTCGATGCAGGCGACGTCCGCGAATCGAACACGCCTTGATCAAATGGTGGCTGCGACGCGAGATTGCCCGGGCTGGTGACGCGCGAGAAGAAGCCGTTCAACTGATCATGCGTGTAGCGCACGCCGCCGATGAAGCGGAACTGATCGGAGAAATTCAGCGTGCCTTGGGCGAACAGCGCCAGGTTCTTGGCAATCGCGCCATAATCGGCCCGGCCGAACGCCGTGACCGATGGCGCCGCTAGTGGGCTGGTGCAGGGCGTGAGGACGCCGACCGGGAGCACGGCGCCAGTTGCGGCCGAGCAAATGGTGTTGTCCCGCCGGAACACGCGGCGCGAATAGGTCCGCGAATAGAAGGCGCCGATGACATAATCGATCAGCTCGTGCCCGGGCGAGGTTAGCCGCAGTTCCTGAGTGAAGGTATTGCCCGTCTGCGGACCGGTATCGTGCGACTGAGGTGCGCCGATATAGGCCTGCGGATAGAAATCACCGTCGCGGATCTCGTTATTGGCAAAATTGCGATAAGACGTGATCGACGTCACCGTCTGGGTCCCAAGCGTGATATCCGCCTGGCCCGAAAAGCCATAGCCGGTCTCGATCGTACGGGTGACCAGATTCTGGTTGAGCGTCCGGGTGCGATCACCCATCAGCGTCGGCAAGACCGTCTGGATCAGCGCAAGGTTCGTCGCGTTGACCGCTCCGGTGCTGGTGCGCGGCGGGCCGCCGATCACCTCAGCGCAGCAATCATCGTCATTGTGATGATAATCGCCGATCAGCGTTACCAGCACATTGTCGCTGACATCGGCTTCGAGGATGCTGCGGACGCCGTAATGCTCATAGCCATTGACCCGGCGGTTCACATTCGGCGCGACGTTAAACAGATTGCCGTCGTAATTATCATAAAAGGCGGTCGTGCGCGTGCGGACCGTTGGCGAGAAGGGCAGGTCGATTGCACCTCGAGCGCGATATTCCAGGCCGTTGACGAAGTAGACGCTGCCTTCGCCATAGCCACCGATCTTGCTGCCCGGGCGCTTGGACACGATGTTGATGACGCCGGCGCTGGCATTCTTGCCGAACAAGGTGCCCTGCGGGCCACGCAGCACCTCGAGCCGATCGATATCGACCAGATCGGTAAAGGCTTCGGCGGCGCGGCTAAGGACGACGCCGTCCAGTACGGTCGAAACCGTGGGCTCGACAGCAATCGAGAACGAGGTGGTGCCGATCCCGCGCAGAAACAGTGCCTGGTTGAGTGCGGTGCCCGATTTCACGAAATTGAGCGATGGGACGAGATATTGCGCGCCCTCAAGGCTGGTACGGCCCTGCGAATCGATGGCGTCACCACCGACCACGGTTACCGCGACAGGCACATCCTGCAGCCGCTCGGTCCGCTTTTGCGCGGTGACGACGATATCGCCCGGTGCGGTTTCGGCAGTTTCAGCCGAATCGGCTGGTGCGGCCGGTGCGGTTTGCGCCAAAGCAGGCGTGCTCAACATGATCGCGACCGTCGCCGCGCTCGACATCAATAAATGCTTCATGATCATCCTCCCCTAAATTCCTACTTATCTGGTATGGTTTTGTTTTTGATGGCAAGCGCCACGTTTCTTGTTGGAGCTAAAGAAATCCCTGGTCGATCAGATGCCGATCTCCGCCATCGTGACGACCCGCTTTTCGCGTGCGCTGAGCTCTGCTGCCGCGCCGATAGCCACTGCCATCAACCCATCATGCGCAGTGACTTCAACGTGTCCCTCGCCACGCACGGCAGCGATGAATTTCTGGTGTTCGTAAAAGGTTGACCCGTGGTGACTGCCGGCCTTGAGCGCTGCCTCATCGACTTCGACCACCCGGCGTTCGACCTGCTTGGGATTGCGGAAGCCCACGCGCGGTGAATAGACGATCGCGCCTTCGGGGATCAGCACCTCAAGCCGCGCCTTGTCGCCGACCGCCGCGATTTCTTCCTGGTTCTCCGCCCCGTCAGCGAACATCGACAGATCGAGCATCGCGCGCACGCCATTGCTGAAATCGACCGTGGTGTAGCTGTTGTCGATGATATCGGGCTGCTCGCCCTCATAGGCTTCGTCGAGATGGTTGACGTCCATCGCGCCCGAGCAATAGACGCGGACGGGTTCGGCCTGGATGATCAGCCGCATCAGATCAAAGAAGTGGCAGCATTTCTCGACCATCGTGCCGCCGGTGTTGCGGTTGAAGCGGTTCCAATCGCCGACCTTTGGCAGGAACGGAAAGCGGTGCTCGCGGATCGACAGCATCTTCAACGCGCCGATACGCCCGCTGTGGATTTCGCCGATGAACTCAGCCGCAGGCGGCATGTAGCGATATTCCATCGCGGTCCAGAACACCCGGTCGGTCCGTGCCGCGCGGTCGACGATCCAGCGGGCATCAGCGATCGTGGTGGCGACCGGCTTCTCGCACAGGATATGGAGACCAGCATCGAACAGTGGTGCAAGCACGTCGCGGTGCGTGTAATTGGGGCTGGCGACGATCACGGCATCGCACAGCCCGCTGGCGGCAAGCGCCGCAGCGCTATCGAATGCCTGCACCCCATCCGCCCGCGCACCGAGTGCGTTCCTCGCCCAGCCGAGCGACGTTTCGGTCGGATCGGCAAGCGCTGTGACCACCGCGCCGGGCGTGATGGCAAGGTTGGCCAAATGCTCGACACCCATCATCCCGGTGCCGATCAGGCCATATCGTACTTGCTCTCCCAAGCGTCTCGCCTCTATGTATGACAACGATGTCTGAAATCACATATACACCCGAATCGCGGCCCTTGGGCAAGAGCGGAATTTTGGCCTCCCCGATTGCGTGGGGGATGTGGCGATTTGGTCACGCCGGCGTCGCAGGCGGTAGGTCGTTGATCGAGGCGGCGTTCGAGGCGGGGGTCACGCTGTTCGACACGGCCGATATTTATGGCTTTGACGGCACCGGCGGCTTTGGCGATGCCGAAAGCTTGCTGGGCCAGATCCTGGCCGAGGCGCCGCAGCTGCGCGGGCAAATGGTGCTGGCGACGAAGGGCGGGATCACGCCACCAGTACCCTATGATTCGAGCAGCGCTTATTTGATGGCGGCGCTTGATGCGTCGCTCAAGCGGATGGCGGTCGACTCGGTCGATCTATATCAGATCCACCGGCCGGACATCCTCGCGCATCCGCAAGACGTGGCGCGGACGCTGGAGGACATGGTGACGTCCGGCAAGGTCCGGGCGGTCGGCGTGTCCAACTATACGCTGGCGCAGCACCGCGCGCTGGCGGCACTGCTGACCATTCCGATTGCAACTACCCAGCCGGAATTCTCGCCGCTTGAACTTGCCCCCATCGAAAACGGCCTGCTCGATCTGGCGATGGAAACCGATATCGCGGTGCTCGCCTGGTCGCCGCTAGGCGGTGGGCGGATCGGCGCGCCGCAGGACGAACGGGCGATGGCGGTCGCAGCGGCGCTCGATATCGTCGCCGACGAAGCGGGTATTTCGCGGGCTGCCGCTGCTTATGGCTGGATCATGGCGCACCCCGCGCGGGTTATCCCGATCGTCGGCACACAAAATCCGGCACGCATCGCCGAGATCGCCGATGCCTATAAATGTCGGTGGACGCGCCAGCGTTGGTATGACGTGTTGGTGGCATCGCGCGGAGAAAAACTGCCATGATCCGGCCCCCTTGCGAGATCAGCTGGTTTTCGGCGCTGTGCGACGATGATTATGAATTTCTCGGCGCCCCCGATCCGATGCTCAAATCGAGCTGGGAGCATTGTCGCGATATCGTGCTGCAGGCGGAAACCGGCGGGTTCGACAATATCCTGCTGCCGTCGGGCTATGCGCTCGGCATCGACACGACGGCCTTTGCCGCGGCGATTGCACCGATGCTCAAGCGGATGGCGCTGCTGATGGCGGTGCGGGTTGGCGAAAGCTGGCCGCCGCAGCTGGCGCGCCAGATCGCGACGATCGACCGGATGCTGGGCGGACGATTGAAGATCAACATCATCTCTTCCGATATGCCCGGCGAGACGCTGGCCTCTGCGCCGCGCTATGCGCGCACGGTCGAGGCGATGCATATCCTGAAGACGCTGCTCAACGGGGAATCGCTCGATCACCAGGGCGAGTTCTGGCAATTGAAGCTCGATCCGCCACGCATCGGCACGCTGTCCGGCAAGGCGCCGCAGCTCTATTTCGGCGGGCTGTCGCCTGACGCACGGGAAGCCGCCGCCAAAGGCTGCGACGTATTCCTGATGTGGCCTGACAAGCGAGAGGCGGTAGCGGCGATCATCGCCGATATGAAGGCGCGTGCAGCAGCGCATGGCCGTACGCTGCGCTTCGGCTACCGTGCCCATGTCATCGTGCGTGATACGGAAAGCGAGGCGCGCGCTGCGGCCGACCGTCTGCTGTCCAAGCTGGATGATGCACAAGGGGCTGCGATCCGCGCCAAATCACTTGATTCGACTTCGGCAGGTGTCGCAGCGCAAGCCGCGTTGCGCGACAATGCAGGGGATGATGGCTATGCCGAGGCCAATTTGTGGACTGGCGTGGGGCGCGCGCGCTCCGGATGCGGGGCGGCGATCGTCGGCGATCCCGATCAGGTGCTCGCCAAGCTCAACGATTACCGCGCGATGGGCATTGAGGCCTTCATCCTCTCGGGCTATCCCCATGCGGCCGAGGCGGATTTGTTCGCGCGCCACGTGCTGCCGAACATCGATCACGCGCTACTGACCTAAAAGGATTGCCCCGATGGCCGATATTGCCCCTGCCGATCTGCCCCTTGTCGTGGGGATCGGCGGCACGATCGGCGGGGTGTCCTCGACCGAGCGGGCGCTGATGATTGCACTCGATAGCGTGGGGCGCGAGGGGTTTCGCACCCGTATGTTCGGCGGTGCCGATATGGCCCGGCTGCCGCTCTATGATCCCAAGGCGACCAGCCGGACCGATGCCGAGCGCGAATTCGTTGAGACGGTGCGGCAGGCGTCGGCGCTGATCATCGCGAGTCCTGGCTATCATGGCAGCATTTCGGGCGTGGTGAAGAATGCGCTCGATCTGCTGGAGGAGACGTCGGGCGATGCTCGGCCTTATCTGGCCGACATGCCGGTGGGTTTGATCGCGACCGCTTATGGCTGGCAAGCGACGGGCAGCACGATCGCGGCGCTGCGCTCCATCGTCCATGCACTGCGTGGCTGGCCGACGCCCTTTGCCGCCGCGATTAATACGCAAATCACCAAATTCGATGATGCCGGCGGCGCAAACGAGCCAGCCGTGCTCGATCAGCTGATGATGGTGGGGCAGCAGGTTGCACGATTCGCACCGCTGGCGGCGACGACCAATGGGTGAGCTTGGCCGCCGCGACGCGCTGGCGGCGCTGGGGTTGGCAGGGGCGGGGCTGGCAATCCCGGCTTGGGCGCAGCGCGGCGTTGCGGGGCTGCCGTCGGTCAGCAATTTTCCGCAAAAGGGCGCGATGCTGCTCCAGCGCAGCCGCGCCCCGCTGCTGGAGACGCCATTCGATGTGTTCGACAAGGGCGTGATCACGCCGAATGACCGGTTTTTCGTGCGCTGGCATTATGATGATATCCCGCTGTCGGTTGATACCGGCGCATTTCGGTTGCGGATCGACGGCGCCGTCAACGCGCCCGTCTCGCTATCGATCGCCGAGCTGCTGAAGATGCCGCGCGTCGAGCTGACCGCAATCAACCAGTGTTCGGGTAATTCACGCGCGCTTTTTTCTCCGCGCGTGCCCGGCGGACAGTGGGGCCACGGCGCGATGGGCAATGCGCGGTGGACGGGCGTACGGCTGAAGGATGTGCTCGACCGGGCAGGCGTCAAGCCGGGCGCCCGCGCAGTGCGCTTTGCCGGGCTTGATCGGCCACCGGGCGATGCTCCGTGGTTTGCCAAGTCGCTCACCGTCGATCACGCACGTGATGGCGAGGTGATGATCGCCTTTGCCATGAACGGCCAGGCGCTGCCGATGCTCAACGGCTTTCCGATTCGGCTGGTCGTGCCGGGCTGGTATTCGACATACTGGATCAAGGCGCTCGACCATATCGAGGTGCTGACGGGCGCAGACGACAATTTCTGGATGGCTAAGGCCTATCAGATCCCCGCCACGCCAGACGCCAGCGTGCCGCCCGGTACCAAGGACTTCACCAAGGTGCCAATCAGCAGGATGGTGCCCCGCAGCTTCATTACCAATCACCAGGGCGGCGCGGCTAGGGCCGGGGTGGCCTTACCGCTGCGGGGCATCGCGATGGGCGGCGCAAGCGGTGTCGCCGCGGTCGACTTGTCGGTGGATGGTGGCGCATGGCAAGCGGCACGACTTGGCCCCGATCAGGGCAGATACAGCTTTCGTGAATGGGCGGTGGTGGTCCCGGCACTCGCGACCGGCACCCACCGCATCGCTGTGCGCGCGACCAATGCCGAGGGGCAAACGCAGCGCGCCGACCCCATCTGGAACCCGGGGGGCTATATGCTCAACACAATCGAAGCGATCACGGTGACCGCGGCATGATGCGCGCTGAGTCGATCGTGGCCCTAGCGCTGCTGCTGGCGGGCTGCGGGACGAAACCGGTCGCCGGGAATATATTGTCCGCCGATTTTGCGCTCAACAGCACCAGCATTACGTTACCGCCGGAGCCCGCCTCCCTGCCCGCGAGCGCAGAAGCGATATCGCTCAACTGCACCGCATGCCATTCGGGCGAGATGATTCTGGCTCAGCCACCGCTCGACACGTTGAAATGGCAGGCCGAAATCGACAAGATGCGGACCGTGTTCAAGGCGAGCATCGATCCGGCAGATGACCAGAAACTCATCGCCGAGCTTGTCGCGCTCCAACAAGAACCGACCGGCGCTCGCTGAGGCGGGCGATGTCGCCGGTAGGTAGCGCAGCTCGATGGCGGAAACTTGGATGCCCCGTGAGGATTCGAACCTCAATTAACGGAGTCAGAGTCCGTAGTCTTACCTTTAGACGACGGGGCAACGTGGGCGGCGAGATAGGCGGGGCGGCCCGGGCTGTCAACGTTGGCGGGCACTTCAAACAAATCTCCGCACGCCGGCTCGGCCCGGGCGGGTCGCTTGCTGCCTGTCTCGAGCTGCGCTAGACTGGGCTCAAGCAGCGGTGGGGGCGACAGCCCCGGGCCGGAAAACATAAATGTGAGTGACGGCATGGGGGATCAGTCCACCCGAATGCCGTACCGGCAGGGCGAAAGCGCTGCCCGTTCGGCCCCATCCAAGGCGGCGCGCGCGCGCTGGCCGGAAGCGCGCCATTACGCCGCGCTCGACCTTGGCACCAATAATTGCCGACTGTTGATCGCACGACCCGCCGCCAACGGCTTTACCGTTATCGATGCCTTTTCACGCATCGTTCGATTGGGCGAGGGACTGGCTGCGACCGGACGGTTGAGCGATGCCGCCATCGATCGCACGATCGCCGCGCTGACGGTTTGCGCCGACAAGCTCAAGCGTCGCAATGTCACGCTGGCGCGCTCGGTCGCAACCGAAGCCTGTCGCCGCGCGAGTAACGGGGCCGCCTTTATTGACCGGGTGTATCGTGAAACCGGGATCGTGCTCGACATCATCTCGGCCGAAGAAGAAGCGCGCCTTGCGGTGCTTGGCTGCCACATCCTCATCGAGCCGGGGGACGATCCGGCGCTGGTTTTCGATATTGGCGGCGGATCGACCGAAGTTGTGCTGATCGACACAACCACGCCGGTGCCCCGCGTGCTCGATTGGCACAGCGCGCCTTGGGGTGTTGTTTCGCTCACAGAAATCGCAGGCGGCGGCGAGGGGCCAGCTGGGCGCGCTGCCGCCTATGCTGACATGCGACAGATTGTTGCCGCCAGTTTTGCCGATTTCGCCGCTCGCCTGCCCAAGGGCATCCGCCAGCCCCGGCTGCTGGGCACGAGCGGCACGGTGACGACGTTGGCGAGCGTCTTTCTCGAACTCAACCGCTATGATCGAGCCGCAATCGATGGCCTGATCGTGCCGGCATCCGCCATGCGCGCGATCAGCGCGGACCTGGCCGGCAAATCGCTGGCGGAACGGGCGCAGCTGCCATGCATCGGCACCGAGCGCGCCGATCTGGTGGTGGCTGGCTGTGCGATCCTGGAAACGATCATGGATATGTGGCCGGCCGAGCGGTTAGGCGTTGCCGATCGTGGTATTCGCGAGGGCATTTTGCGCCGACTGATGAATGGGAACGAGGCATGAGCAGAGGCGGATCAGGCGGACGCGTACGCGTGCGGACCTCGCGCGGGCGCACGCCGCAATCGAACAAATGGCTCGAACGCCAGTTGAACGATCCCTATGTTCGCAAGGCCAAGGCAGAAGGCTATCGAAGCCGGGCGGCCTATAAGCTGATCGAGCTCGATGCACGGTTCACGCTGCTGAAAAAGGCCCGGCGTGTGGTCGATCTGGGCATCGCGCCGGGTGGCTGGAGCCAGGTGATCCGGCGGCTGAACCCCGGCGCGGCGATCGTTGGCATCGATCTGTTGCCCGTCGACCCGATCGACGGCGTGACGATTCACCAGCTCGATTTCACTGACCAGCGGGCGCCTGCGCTACTGGCCGAGGCGCTCGATGGCCCGCCCGACCTTGTGCTGTCCGACATGGCTGCCAATACGGTGGGCCATACGCAGACCGATCATTTGCGCACGATGGGGCTGGTCGAGGAAGCTGCCGCCTTTGCTTATGACGTGCTGGTCCCTGGCGGCGCCTTTGTGGCGAAGGTGCTGGCGGGCGGGGCGGACAGCGCGCTGGTTGCGGAATTGAAGCGCAATTTCACGACGGTGAAGCATGCAAAACCGCCTGCCAGTCGCAAGGATTCATCGGAATGGTATGTTGTCGCGCAGGGGTTCAAGGGGCGGCCAGCGGCATAGCAAAGCTCCGCCGCGGCTCAGGTCGGCATTCGGGTGAACAGCGATCGGCCGGGGCTAATCGCTGGTCCCAAGCTTAGCCCTCGTAGTCGCCGCCCAGATTCTGGTTGCGCGGTGGCGCGGCGGCGGTGAGGCGCAGTGCCTCTGCCGATGCCGACAGCGAACCGATTTCATCTGGCGCATCGTCATCGTCGGCCTGGATCCGTTGCAGGCTCTGCACAACGGCTTCCTGAAGATGCTTCGGCTTGACGGTCTCTTCAGCGATTTCGCGCAGGGCGACGACGGGGTTCTTGTCGCGATCACGATCAATCGTCAGTTCGGCGCCGCCCGATACCTGGCGCGCGCGCTGTGCGGCGAACAGCACGAGATCGAAACGGTTGGGAATCTTGTCGACGCAATCTTCGACGGTAACGCGCGCCATACGAACGCTTCCTTCAATGTAACGGAAAGGCGGCGACTTAGGGGTCACGTGCGTTTGAGTCAAGAAATCCGGCTTGCTGCCGGACGAAACGCACCACATGGAAAGCACGATGGCTGAACCTGCTCCTCAACCGACCTTCACCGTCGATGGCAATCGACTGACCATGCTGGACACGGGGCCGCGTCGATTGCAGGCGCTCGTCGATCTGATCGACGGGGCGGAGCAGTCGCTCCGGATCATCTATTATATCTATGTTGATGATAATGCCGGGGCCCGGGTGCGTGACGCGCTGCTCCGTGCCGCAGCGCGCGGCGTGGCAGTATCGATGATCGTCGATGGACTTGGCAGCGAGGCGGCCGAGCAGAACCACTTCTTCGACCCACTGCGTGATGCCGGTGTCGATTTATGCCGCTTCGTGCCACGCTGGGGGCGGCGCTACCTGCTGCGCAACCACCAGAAACTTGCATTGGCGGACGGCGACGAGCCGGGAGCGCGTGCAATCATCGGCGGGTTCAATGTGGAGGATGCCTATTTCGGGACGCCCGCCGAGCAAGCCTGGCGCGACTTGGGCCTGTTGGTTGAAGGAGACGCGGCCAAGCGCATCGCCGGTTATTTCGATGCGTTGGCGCGCTGGGCGCGGCGCGAGCGGCCCCCGCTGCGGGCGCTACGCCGGGCGCTGGGCAAATGGAGCGAACCGCAAGGATCGGTGCGCTGGCTGTTCGGCGGCCCCACCCGGCGGCTCTCGCCTTGGGCTCGCGCGATCAAGAACGATATCGAACGCGCGCAGCGGCTTGATCTGATCGCTGGCTATTTCGCGCCCAGTCCGGGCATGCTCAGACGGCTCGACGCAGCTGGCATGCGGGGGCAGGTACGGGTGATCTTGGCCTCCAAGAATGATCACGGCGCCGCCATCTGGGCGTCGCGATTTACCTATGCGGGGCTACTCAGGAAGCGGGTGGAGATTTACGAATATCAGCCGACCAAGCTGCACACCAAGCTCTTTGTGATCGACGATACCGTCTATATCGGCTCTTCCAATTACGATGTGCGCAGCTTGTTCCTCAACCTGGAAATGATGCTGCGTATTGAGGATTCGGCCTTTGCAGCCCATGTCCGCCGCTATGTCGATGGCGAGGTTGCGCAGTCCGAGCGGATCACGTCGACGCTGTACAAGGCGCGAACCAACATATGGGCGCGGACAAAGCAGGCAGTCGCATTTTTTGCGATGACCGTGCTGGACTATAACGTGACCAAGGGCCTGAATTTCGGACGTGAAAACGGGCGCTGAGCATCATCGTCGATTTTATTGCGACTGCGAAGCTTGCACCGCCCCGCCAAGCGCTTAATCGGGGGGCAATGAACAAGCGGGTGGGCCAGGTTGCGGTAATCTTCCTGTCGGTCAGGACCGGCGAGGATCAGGAAGGCTATGCCGCCGCCGCCGCTGAAATGGACGCGGTTGCCGCAATCCAGCCCGGCTATCGCGGCATGGAAGCGGTGCGCGGCGACGATGGGATGGGCATCACGGTGAGCTATTGGGCTGATGAAGCGAGCGGGAAGGCCTGGCGCGACCATCCCGAGCACAAGGCGATCCGCGATCTGGGTCGGGGACGCTGGTATCAACGCTACGAATTGGTCGTCGCTGAGGTGACGCGTGATTATGACTGGCAGCGCGCATGAACCGCCCCACGCGAATAGACCGCGATTTCGCGCTATTGTTCATGGTGATGCTGACGATCGCGGCGGGCAATACCGCGTTGCAATCCGTGCTGCCGGCACTTGGTCGATCGCTGCATGTCGCTGATTCGGGCGTAGCGGCGGCATTTTCGGTATCGGCGCTGCTCTGGGTGATTGCCGCGCCGTTCTGGGCCAAAAGGTCTGACAAGCATGGCAGGCGGGCGATGATCCTGCTTGGGATGAGCGGCTTTGCGGTTTCGCTCGGGCTTTGCGGGGTTTTTCTACTGGCGGGCATCAATGGCTGGATCAGCGGCAGCCTGGCCTTCCTACTCTTCATTGGCG
>JBBQHG010000069.1:0-12264 GCA_038323755.1 Sphingomonadales bacterium | reverse complement strand
GACCGGGCCCGATGATTTTTTCGTGCTGGAGGACAATGCGCGCACCCCCTCTGGCGTCTCGTACATGCTCGAAAATCGCGAAGCGATGCTGCGGCTGTGCCCCGAGCTGTTCCGCTCGATGCGGGTGGCAGCGGTGGACAGCTACCCCGACAAATTGCTCGAGACGATGCGGTCAGTGGCGCCGCATGGATCGAGCCGGAACCCGGTGTGCGTGGTGCTGACGCCGGGGCATTATAACTCGGCCTATTATGAGCACAGCTTCCTGGCCGACAGCATGGGCGTCGAGCTGGTCGAGGCGGCTGATCTGGTGGTCGATGACGATATCGTCTGGATGCGGACGATATCTGGGCGGGTGCGGGTCGATGTGATCTATCGGCGGATCGATGACGATTATCTTGATCCGCTGGTGTTCCGGCCCGATTCGATGCTGGGCGTGCCGGGGCTGATCGCGGCTTATGCGGCGGGCAATGTCGCGATCATCAACGCGCCGGGCAATGGCATCGCCGATGACAAGGCGATCTATAGCTATATGCCGGAAATCGTGCGTTTCTATTCGGGCGGCGAGGCGAAATTGCCCAATGTCGAGACCTACCGGTGCCGCGAGCCGCAGGCACTGAAATATGTGCTCGATAACCTTGCCGATCTCGTGGTGAAGCTGGTCGACGGATCGGGCGGCTATGGCATGCTGGTCGGCCCGACCGCGAGCAAGGCAGAGATCGAGACATTTCGTGCGGCGCTGATCGCCGAGCCGCAGCGCTACATTGCGCAGCCGACGCTGGCACTGTCGACGGTGCCGACGTTGGTCGAGGAAGGTGTGGCACCCCGGCATGTCGATTTCCGGCCGTTCGTGCTCACAGGCGCCAAAGGGGTGCAGGTTGTGCCGGGCGGGCTGACGCGGGTGGCGCTGAAAAAGGGGTCGCTGGTGGTCAATTCGAGCCAGGGCGGCGGGACCAAGGATTCGATGGTGCTGCTCGACAATGGCGCGCCGGTGGCCGGGCAAGGGCAGGGCCAAAGCCAGTCGCAAACACAGGTGCGGGGCAAAGGCTGATGCTGTCGCGCACCGCCTCTTCGCTCTACTGGCTCGGTCGCTATGTCGAGCGTGCTGATTTTGCCGCGCGGCTGGTTGAGGCGACGGTCCGGCTGGATGCGCTGTCGGCTCGGCCGGCGGGCGAGGCCGCGTGGCAGAGTGCGCTGGTCGTCTCGGAGACCGATGAGGCGTTTGCCGAAACCGGCCAGAGTGTGACGCAAAGCCATGTCGCGCGGTTTTTGACGCTCGACACCAGCCACCCGGGATCGATCGTGCGCTGCCTCGACATGGCGCGCAACAATGCCAAGGCAGTGCGGACCGCGCTGACGCGTGACGCCTGGACCTCGATCAACCGCGCCTGGCTGATCTTCAACAATCGATCGAGCCCCGGCGGAACGACGGCGACGCTCAATCTGGTGGAGGCGGTGAAGGCCGAGACACTGGGCTTTGAAGGCGCGATGAACCGGATGCTGCGCAATCACGCCAACGCCTTTATCCGGCTGGGCCAGTCGATCGAGCGCGCAGACAATACCGCGCGGCTGCTCGACGTGAAATATCATCTGCTGCTGCCCGAAGGCGAGAAGGTCGGCGGTGTCATCGACCGTGACCAATGGACGACGATCTTGCAGACCGTGTCTGCGGTCACCGCCTATCGCTGGCTGTATAGCGAGGGGTTGACGCCGGCCAATGTGATCGACCTGCTGCTGACCCGCAACGAGCTGCCGCGGTCACTGGCGGGGTGTGCAGAGGAGGCGGTCGATATCCTCAGCCTGCTCGCCAAGCGGACCGGGCTGCAGGGCGAGGCGGACCGGATGGCGCGGATGCGCTATTCCCGGATGCAGAAGACCACGTCCAAGGAAGTGATCACGAGCGGGCTGCACCAGTATCTGCAGGCCTTCAACGCCGAGAATGCGCTGCTGAGCGGGGCGATTGCTCGCCAGTTCCGGTTCTCGGCATGAGGCTGTCGATCGATCATCGAACGACGTATCGCTTCTCGACCCCGCAGACCCGGCTGGTGCAGATGCTGCGGATGACGCCGAGCGACACGCATGACCAGACGATCGCCGCGTGGCGGGTCGACGTCGATTGCGATGCGCGGCTGAAGCCCGGGCGCGATGGCTTCGGCAACCGGGTGACGATGCTTTATGCCGAGGGGCCGATCAGCGAGATCGAGCTGTGCGTGACCGGTGAAGTGCTGACGGCAGCTTCTACCGGTGTGCTCAATGGGGCGACGGAACGCTTCCCGCCCGCCTTGTATCTGCGGTCAACGCCGCTGACGCAGGCCGATGCTGCGCTCGCCAGCTTTGCGCAGGCAGCGGCGGATGCGGTACCGACGCTTGACCGGCTCCATGCGTTCAATCGCGCGGTGCATGCACGCTTCACGCTCTGTCAGCGGCGGCCAGTGCAGGGGCGCACGGCGGTTGAGGCTTTTGCCGGGGATACCGCGCCGGCGCGTGACCTGGCGCATATCTTCATCGCCGGTGCCAGGGCGATTGGCGCGCCTGCGCGCTACATATCGGGGTACAGCCTGATCATCGCCAATGACGCGACCCAACCGACCCCGCATGGCTGGGCCGAGGCCTTTGTCGATGGCCTGGGCTGGGTCGCGTTCGACCCGAGCACGGGCCTATGCGCGGCGGAGGAATATGTCCGCGTGGCGGTTGGCCTTGATGCCGCCGGTGCGGCACCGGTGGCGGGCTCGCGGCTGGGCGAGGGCAATGAGGAACTCGACGTCGATGTGCACATCGCGCGGATGCCCGGCGACGAATAAGGGATAGCCCTGATCGTTGGGCTATTTTTCCTTGCCTGGGGTAAAATCGAAGCGGATCCGCACCCAGGCGCCGATCACTTTCTTGCCGCCGATGCGTGGCGGCAGCACGCGGAACTGCCAGGCTGCCTCTCGCATCCCGCGCGCCAAGCCGGAGCCGAGCGGCGATTCATCGAGCGACTGACAATTTTCGACGCGAAAGTCCGGTGCGGTCTTGCACGCGATCAATGCCCAGCCCGAGGTGAACTTGGCAGGGATATAGGTTGCGAGCTCTGCCCGGCTTGGTTCACGATACCATTCGGCATTGTAGAGCGGCTGGCCGCCTGGGCCCTGGCCGGGGCCATAGGCTGCAACGCTGTCTGCGCCGGCGCTGTCGTTGCTGGCGACGTCCCCCTTGTGCGAAGGCAGCTTGCCGATATCGGCCGCGGCGAATTCATCCTTGCTCAGCTGCAGATATTTGCTCGCCGCAACGGGCAGCGGTGGGGGAGGCGGTGCGGGCGGCGTTGGCTTTTTCGGCGGCGATATATCTGTCTTGGCGGGCTTTTTGGCCTGGGCCTGGGCCTTTTTTTCTTCTGCCTTGGTCTTGTCGGACGAATCGTTGGTGGCGCTCAGCTGAAAGGCCTTGAGCATCGATTGGCTGGTCTGCCGGTCCGGCTGGCGCTGGCCCAGCATCAGCACGATGATGACGAGAAGCAGCTCGACGGCAATCGCCAGTACGATACCCGCCAGCCGCCGACGCAAAGGCGGATGCTGCTCTTCTTCCAGATAGGCATGGCCAGCGTAAGACATTGGGGAGTCGCCTAGAGCGGCACGCCGGAAGCGGCAACGATTCGGTCGAAATCAGCGACGAATGCAGAGCGGCGGTGCGCCGGGGCGTTCAGACCAGTTCGTCTGCGCGCGCGGGCAGCTGCTTTGGCGCAATATCTTCGTCGCGCATCAGGCTCCAGCCATTGGGGCCGAGCACCTCGATCGGGCGATAGCGCGTCTTGTATGACATCCGCTCCGAGCCCTTCACCCAATAGCCGAGATAGACATAGGGCAGGCCGATCGCGCGCGCGCGCAGGATGTGATCGATGATGATGAGGTTGCCGAGCCCCGGCCGATCTTCGTCGCTCGCGTCGAAGAAGCTGTAGATCATCGACAAGCCATCGGCCTGCTGATCGGTAAGGCAGGCGCCGACCAGCCGACCCGGCCGGCCATTTTCAGACGGGGTGCGATATTCAACGATATAGGAATCGACCGGGCTCTGTTCGACCATGTCGGTATAATCGCCCTCGTCCATGCCGGCCATGCCGCCGCCGGGGTGGCGGTTGCCGAGATAACGGCGGAGCAGATCGAACTGCTCGTCCGTCGCCCAGGGGCGGCGCGCGCTGATGTCGAGATCGCCGTGACGGCGGATGAGCTTGCGCTGGGTGGCATTGGGCTTGAATTCATTGGCGACGACGCGAACCGAGACGCATGCCGAGCAGCCCGCGCAACTGGGCCGATACGCGACCGACTGGCTGCGACGAAAACCGATGCGACCAAGCGCGTCGTTCAGCTCGGCGGCATGCGGGCCGTTGAGCTCAGTGAACACCTTGCGTTCGAGCCGACCGGGCAGATAGGGGCAAGGCGCGGGGCTGGTGACGAAAAATCGTGGAAAGCGAAATGGCGCTGACACAGTCGCAGATCCCCTCATCCGCCGATTGTCGGCGCCTTTGAAGCCCCCTTATGAATCACCGGAATCGTGATGAAAAGCGGCTTTACCATGATTGAAGGTTAACAAGGCCCTAATCGGACGCAAAGGCCTTAAGCTGCACGCCGCATGGCCCAGAATAACGCAAATGCCCCAATCGGAAAGAGTCAGCCGACTCGGTTTGGCGCGCACCCGATTCGCTTCGTCACGCGAGCTCGACCAGACTCGCCTCGTAGCCCGCCTGGCGGATCGCCGCGATCAGCCCGTCGAGATGGGCGCGGTCGCGCGTTTCGCACTCGATATCGGTGATCAGGCCCTTGGCGGGCAGCGTGGTGAAGACGCGCTGGTGATACACCTCGATGATATTGACGCGTTCTGCATCGAACACGCGGACGAGGTTGAACAGCGCGCCGGGCTGGTCCTGCAAGCGCACCCGCAGTCGCGCGAGCCGGCCCGACCGAGCCAGATCGCGCAGCAGCACATTGGCCAGCAGCCGCGTGTCGATATTGCCGCCACACAGCACGATGCCGACGGTCTTCCCCGCAAAGCGATCTGGATGCTGGAGCAGCGCGGCGAGACCCGCGGCGCCAGCGCCTTCTACCACCGTTTTTTCGATCTGGAGGAGGAGGCTGACGGCCTTTTCGAGGCTGCGTTCGCTGACCAGCACGATATCGTCGACGAGCGCCTTTACCATCTGCGACGTGATGACGCCGGGTTCCTTGACGGCAATGCCTTCTGCCAGCGTGTCACCCGCACAGGGCATCGCGGTGCCGTTGATGCGGTTGTACATTGACGGGAACAGCTCGGCCTCCACGCCGATGACCTCGATCGCACGGCCCCCTGGTGCCTGGCTGGCGGCGCGCGCCACGGTTGCCATGCCCGAGATCAACCCGCCGCCGCCGATTGGGGTGACGAAGGTGTCGATCGTCGGCACGTCCTCCAGCATTTCGATCGCAACGGTGCCTTGCCCGGCAATGATTCGCACATCGTCAAACGGGTGGACGAAGGTATAGCCGCGCTCCTTCTCCATCATCCGGGCATGGGCATAGGCCTCGTCAAAGGTTTCGCCGTGCAGGACGACATTGGCGCCGTGCCCCTCGGTCTGCGTTACCTTCACCGTCGGTGTCGTGCGCGGCATGACGATGGTTGCGGGCACGCCGAGCCGGTTGGCGTGATAAGCGAGCCCCTGCGCGTGATTGCCCGCCGATGCCGCGATGACGCCGACCTCGTTGCGATCGAGCTGCATCAGCGTGTTGAGCGCACCACGCTCTTTATAGGCGGCGGTAAACTGGAGATTTTCGAACTTCAGATAGACCGTCGCCCCCGTCAGGTCCGACAGCGTCTTGCTGATCAGGGTCGGTGTGCGGACGATGGATGGTGCAATACGCACATGCGCCGCCCTGATATCGTCGATGCTCACGGGGAGCGGGGCCGATGCGGGCGCTGGGCGGAGGTCTGTAGCCATGGGGCTGGCCCCTAGACCATCTGGCGTGACGAAGGAACACGCCTTATGCGGCGTGGCCATGGCACGTATCGCATTCATCGGCACCGGCATCATGGGCGCGCCCATGGCCCGGCATCTCGCAGGCGCGGGGCACCAGCTCACCGTCTTCAATCGCACGCGCGACAAGGCGCAGGCCTGGGCATCGGCGCATGGCGGGTCGGTAGCGGATACCCCGGCCGAAGCGGCGGCAGATCAGGACGCGGTCATCGCCTGTGTCGGCAACGATGCTGATCTGCGCCAGGTGACGCTCGGCACTGATGGCGCCTTTGCCGCGATGCGCGGGGATGCCGTCTTCATCGATCACACGACGGTGTCGGCCGATATCGCGCGAGACCTTGCCGCCGCACGCGCGCTGGTGGTCGATGCGCCGGTATCGGGCGGGCAGGCGGGGGCGGAAAATGGCAAGCTCTCGATCATGTGCGGCGGCAGCGACGCGGCGATGGCCAAGGCCGAGCCGCTGATGTCTGCCTATGCGCTCAGGATCGTCCATGTCGGCGGGCCGGGTGCCGGGCAGCAGACCAAGATGGTCAATCAGATCGCGATAGCAGGCGTGCTGCAGGGCCTGAGCGAGGCGCTGCGGTTCGCACAGGCCAGCGCCCTTGATCTCGACCGCGTGTTCGAGGCGATTTCGGGCGGGGCGGCGCAAAGCTGGCAGATGGTCAATCGCTGGCAGACGATGGCTGATGACAAGTTCGATTTCGGCTTCGCGGTCGATTGGATGCGCAAGGATCTTGGCCTCGCGCTCGATGAGGCACGCAAGAACGGCGCAACGCTGCCAGTGACGGCGATGGTCGATCAATTCTATGCCGATGTGCAGAAAATGGGCGGCGCGCGGCAGGATACGAGTTCGCTGGTGCGGCGGCTGCCGAAATAGGGCGAATGCGGTTGGCTTTTGGCGTTGGGTTGGGGAAGGAATTGGTCGGCAATCGAGCACAACCGGTCGGAAATTCGGTTCTAGGCAGACCGGAAAGCGGTGGGTTGTGAGGCACCTTCGGTCCATGTACGCTCTCTCTCCTGGCCATTCAGGGGAAGCGCATTGTTATTCGCGCTAGCGCTTTCTTTAGAAGCACTCACGCCGCAGGATGGCAGTGTAGCAAACCGAATCGGGGAGGCCCCTCTAACGAAGCGACTTCCTGCCTGCACGTTTAAGGGCGGCGCAGTCCTTGTGGAACGCAAAGTCGACTTGCCTCCGCAAGTAGCATCCGAACTGGAGCGCGTCTTTCGACCCATTCATGGTATCGCGGAAGCTGGAGAGTATTTCGAGAGCACCGACGTTATCAGCAACAAAGCTCCACAAGCACGGTTCATCCGGGCGTATCATGTGCGCGATATCTGGTTCGTCTGGTACGAAAGGGGTGGGATTGTCTTAAGCACCTACACTTTGGCGCTCATTCCCATGACCGATGGGGGAAGTGGAGAGAAGGTCTTACGATACGCTGCAGGGAGCGGCTTTCAAGGCGATCTCTGCGCCGGATCGAAGGCGTTTATCGCGGGTGCTCGCAGCATGTGAAGCATCGCTAAAGGCGGACACTGGCACCGAGCGACGTTCCGAAGCTCACCTTCTGCAAGCCACCAATTTTCAGTCGATGCGGAAAGCTATAAACGCATGGCGCCCCACCCCATCCCCCTCAACGCCCCAGCGCAAATGCAGCTCGGTAGCCCGGCTTGACCGCCGCGATCACCGCATCCGTCACCGGCAGCGTGATTTCATATGGCCCCTCGGCATAGCTGCCGGCGACATATTGATCCGCGATCAGGCCGATGCGGTTGATTGCCAGACGATTGCTTGAGCCGAGCAGCAGCGTCAGATCCTTGAGCGGCGGGCACGCATCGAACGGGTCGGTGGATTTGCCGACGGCCTCGCCCCGGCGCTTGGCGCGCTCGGCATCAAGCGCGCGGCAATAAGGCAGCTTGATCGCGGCCCATAGCGCGTCCGGCGAGATGAACAGGGCGACGGGTTTCAGCCGTTCGCGGCGTTGTTTGTCCCACACCAGCGAATCGCTGCCGATATTGCCGTGCGCGCCGCCGCTGAAACCATAAAATGATCCGGACAGGCTCAGCAAACGCGGCGTCTGCGTCACCACGTCCCACACGATCGCGGTTTCATAGGGGTTGAAGCTATAGCCGCTTTGCTTTGCCTCTTGCCGTCCCTCGGTTGCATCCTTGACCAGGGCCGCGCGGACGCGGGCGCGCTCGGCCTCGAAATAGCCCGCGAGCGGGGGAATCGCGGCGGCTTGCACCGGATAGCTATAGCTGAATTCATAATCAGCCGTCTTCACCGCGACCTTGGGCTGGGGGCGCTGGGCCGATACGAGCGACGACATGCCGGCGGCCAGGACAATCACCGCTGCTGCCACCATCGATCCGCGCATCATCTTCCCTCGCAAAATTCGCTGGCAGATCATATCACGGCGCGATGACCCGCCAAAGTTCAATTGCCCGCCTGATCGCCGCTGCATGGCTGTGCGCCGCGATTCCCGCCCATGCCGATGCGCTGATCGACAATGTCGATGGCATGACGCTCGATGCCGATGGCAAGGTGGTCCATTTTACGGGGCTGTTGATGACGCCCGACGGCCATGTCGCCAGACTGCTCAAGCAGGGCGAGAAGCGCCCCGACAGGCTCGATTGGCGATCAGACATGAAGGGCAAGGTGCTGCTGCCCGGTTTTGTCGATGCGCATGGCCATGTGATGGAGCTGGGCTTTCGCGCGCTTGAACTCGATCTGTCGGACACGCGCTCGCTGGACGAGGCCAAGGCCAAGATCGCCGCCTATGTCGTCGCCAACCCGGAACGCAAATGGATTTTGGGCGGCGGCTGGAACCAGGAAAAATGGGGGCTGGGCCGCTTTCCGACTGCCGCCGATCTCGACGGGGTCGTCAGCGACCGCCCGGTGTGGCTGTCCCGCGCGGATGGCCATGCCAGCTGGGCCAACAGCGCAGCGATGAAGGCGGCGGGGGTTTCCGCCAAGAGCGCCTCACCCATCGGCGGACGGATCGAAAAAACGGGTGCCGAGCCCAATGGCGTGTTCGTCGATGCAGCACAGGCGCTGGTCAACCGCGTGGTGCCGCAGCCGCTGCCCAAGGAGCGGGGTACGGCCGCGCTCAAGGCGCAGGCGATCCTGCTCGGCTTTGGCATCACCGCGACCAGCGACATGGGCACCTCGCTTGACGATTGGCTGGCCTATCGCCGGCTGGGCGATGCCGGGTCGCTCCGTGTGCGGATCATCAGCTATGGCGCAGGGGTGGAGGACACGATCCGCATCGGCGGGATCGGCCCGACGCCGTGGCTTTATGGCGGCCGGCTGAAGCTGGCGGGGGTGAAGCTTTATGCCGATGGCGCACTGGGATCACGCGGGGCGTGGCTGAAGGCGCCCTATGCCGATGCCCCTACGCAATCGGGCACGCCATTTCTCGCCGACGATGTGTTGCGCAACCTGATGAGCCGCGCGGCGATGGACGGCTATCAGGTCGCGGTCCATGCGATTGGCGACAAGGCCAATGCGCAGGTGCTCGACGCGATCGAGGATCTCTCGCACACCTATGAGGGCGACAGGCGCTGGCGCGTGGAGCATGCCCAGATCGTCGATCCGGTGGATCTGCCCAAATTTGGCAAGCATGGCACCATCGCCTCGATGCAGCCGGTGCACGAAACCAGCGACGCGACGATGGCGGAGGCCCGGCTGGGGCCGGCGCGGCTGGCGGGCGCCTATGCCTGGGCGACGATGCTGAAGAACGGGGCGGTGCTTGCCTTTGGCACCGATTTTCCGGTCGAAAGCCCCGATCCTTTCGCTGGCTGGGTCGCGGGATTCACGCGCGCCGATGCTGACGGCAAGCCCTATGGCGGCTGGCAACCACAGGAGCGGCTCAGCCGCGAACAGGCCTGGCGCGCCTATACGATGGATGCCGCTTATGCGGGCTTTGCCGAAAAGGATTTCGGGCGGCTGGCGCCGGGGCAGCAGGCCGATTTCATCATTGTCGACCGGGACCCGATGCTGGCGAGCCCGAGCGACCTGCGCGCGACCAAGGTGGAGCAAACCTGGATCGGCGGCTTGCTGGCCTGGGAGCGGAAATAGGCCGGGCACGCAGCGCTTGAAGATCTTCTTCGATGGCGGCTGTCGGCCCAATCCGGGTGCGATGGAAATTGCCGTGGTGGCGCAGGGGCAGGCGCATATCCTGCGCGATATTGGCCAGGGCAGCAGTTTCGATGCAGAGTGGCTGGCGCTGATCGAGGCGGCAAAGCTGGCGCGGGCTGGGGGCGCGAGCGATGCCGTGCTGCTGGGGGATGCGATCGCGATCATCAATCAGGCGAACGCGATGGTGCCGTGCCGCGGTGCGGGGATCGCGTATCGCGCGCAGCTAGTGGCGCTGATGCCGCCGGGGGTGCGGCTGCGCATCCGCTATATCAAGCGCACCCAGAACCTGGCGGGGATCGCGCTCAAGCGCCTGCATGACCGAGGCTGAGGGCGAGCGCCTCGGCCACCTTGATGCCATCGACAGCGGCGGACAGGATGCCGCCCGCATAGCCTGCGCCTTCGCCGGCGGGGAACAGCCCTTTGGTGTTGAGGCTCTGGAAATCCTCCCCTCGGGTGAAGCGGACGGGGGATGAGGTGCGGGTTTCGACCCCCGTCAGCACAACGTCTGGGTGGTCATAGCCGGGGATCTGGCGGCCGAAGACGGGGATCGCTTCGCGCATCGCGGTGATCGCGTAATCGGGAAGGCATTCGGCCAAATCGGTCGGGGTCACGCCGGGGCGATAGGAGGGGACCACGCTGCCAAGCGTTTCGGATGGCTTTCCGGCTAGGAAATCCCCCAGCCGCTGGGCCGGCGCCTTGTAGGTCGATCCCCCCGCGACATAGGCCTTGGATTCCCAATGCCGCTGGAAGGCCAGCCCCGCCAGCGGATCGCCGGGATAATCGCGGGCCGGATCGATCGCGACGACGAAGCCTGAATTGGCGTTGCGCTCGTTGCGCGAATATTGGCTCATGCCGTTGGTCGCGACGCGGCCTTCCTCGGATGTCGCGGCGACGACGGTGCCGCCCGGGCACATGCAGAAGCTGTAGACCGTCCGCCCATTCGAGCAGTGATGCGAAATGTGATATTCCGCCGCGCCCAATATCTCATGCCCGGCATGCATGCCGAAGCGCGCGCGATCGATCCAGCTTTGCGGATGCTCGATCCGGACGCCGATGGAGAATGGCTTGGCCTCGACGAAGACGCCCGCCGCGTGGAGCATCGCGAAGGTGTCACGCGCGCTGTGGCCGATGGCGAGCACCACGCGGTCCGCCTCGATATAGTCGCCATTGTGCAGGTGCAGCCCGCGCACGCGCCGCTCGCCGGTGGAATCGGTGGCGATGTCGATGCCGTCGACGCGGGTTTCGAAGCGATATTCGCCGCCGAGCGATTCGATCGTCTCGCGGATGCTCTCGACCATCGTGACGAGGCGGAAGGTGCCGATATGGGGGTGGGCCTCGGTCAGGATTTCGGCCGGGGCGCCGGCTTTCACGAACTCGGTCAGCACCTTGCGGTCGAGGTGGCGGGTGTCCTTGATCCGGCTGTAGAGCTTGCCGTCGGAAAAGGTGCCCGCCCCGCCCTCGCCGAACTGCGCGTTCGATTCAGGGTTGAGCACCCCGCGCCGCCACAGCCCCCAGGTATCCTTGGTCCGCTCGCGCACCACCTTGCCACGATCGAGGATGATCGGTCGATAGCCCATCTGCGCGAGGATCAGTGCCGCGAACAGGCCGCAGGGGCCGGTGCCGATGACGACGGGGCGGGGGGTGGTGGTGGTTTCGGGGGCCTTGGCGACGAAGTGATAACGGGTGTCGGGCGTCCGCTGGACGCGCTTGTCCTTCCGGCACCGCGCCAGCACCGTGTCCTCGTTCTTCACATTGACGTCGACCGAATAGACAAGCTCGATCTCGGCCTTGTTGCGGGCATCATGCGCGCGACGGGCGACGACATATTTGACCAGCTCGCGCGGGGTGATCTTCAGCCGCTTGCAGATCGCGGCGGGGATCGCTTCGTCGGGATGGTGGAGCGGCAGGGCCAGTTCGGTGAGGCGGAGCATGGGGGGGCTTTAGTGGGTGTGGGCGGGGGATGCCATGGGCGTGGCGTTGGGGGGTACCATGCCCCGTTTGTCATAGCCGTTGGTGCGCGCCAACCAGCGTCGGAACAGCGGGACCCCGGGTCAAGCCCGGGGTGACGGGGGGAGGGGTGCGGTAGAATAATTACCCAGGGGGTGGGGGAAAGGTCGCCCATAGCCAGCGGCCCGCAAGTCGAACAGCTGGCACA
>JBBQHG010000068.1:0-12278 GCA_038323755.1 Sphingomonadales bacterium | reverse complement strand
CCCGAAGGCGCCAAATGGGCCGAGCCGCTCGAGGTGATCGATCGCGTGACCTATCGCGCGGATGGCGGCGGCTATCTCAAGCCCGGCTTCGACCATATTTTCGTGGTCGCTGCTGACGGCGGCGCACCGCGCCAGCTGACCTTCGGCAATTTTGACGATAGCGGGCCGCTATCGTGGACGCCCGACGGCAAGCGCATCCTGTTCAGCGCGGTGCGCAGCGCTGATTGGGAGCGTGAGCCGAGCAATGGCGAGATCCATGCGCTTGATGTCGCGAGCGGCCAGCTGACGACGCTGACGAACCGCTACGGCCCGGATTTCGCGCCCGCCGTGTCGCCCGACGGCAAATGGGTCGCCTGGCTCGGCCATGACGATACCCACCGCAGCAACGACAATGAAGTGCTGTCGGTGATGCAGATTGACGGCAAGGGCGGCCATGCGCTGACCACCGCGCTCGATCGCAGCATCGATACGGTGGTGTGGGCAAAGGACGGGCGATCGATGATCGTCTCCTATGACGATCACGGCATGAAGCAGGTTGCACGCGTGACGCCCGAGGGGCGGGTGACGGTGATTGCCAAGGGGCTTGCCGGGGGCGGGCTTGATCGACCCTATACGGGCGGGGACTTCTCAGTCTCGAATGGCGGGCGGGTCGCCTATACCGGTGGATCGACCGCGCGGCCGGCCGACGTGTTCGTCACGTCGGGTGGTGCCGGCACGCGGCTGACATCGCTCAACGAAACAACGCTGGCGGCAAAGGCGCTTGCCAATGTCCGGCAGATCAGCCTGAAATCGCCCGATGGCACGCCAATCGAGGCCTGGCTGGCAACCCCGCCGGGCTATGTCGAGGGCACACGGGTCCCGCTGATTCTCGAGATTCATGGCGGCCCGCACAGCGCTTATGGCCCCAGCTTTGCGACCGATGTGCAGCTCTATGCAGCAGCTGGCTATGCCGTGCTCTACGCCAATCCGCGCGGCAGCACCTCGTACGGCGAGGGCTTCGCCAATCTCATCGACAAGAAATATCCCGGCGGCGACTATGACGACCTGATGGCGGCGGTGGACGCCGCGATTGCGATGGGCGTGGCCGATCCCGACAATCTGTTTGTGACGGGCGGCTCCGGCGGCGGCGTGCTGACGGCGTGGATCGTCGGGAAGACCGATCGATTCAAGGCAGCGGCAACGCAAAAGCCCGTGATCAATTGGGTGAGCGAGGCGCTGACGATGGACGCGACCGGCTTCACCTCACGCTACTGGTTTTCCAAGCAGCCCTGGGAGGATCCGATGGCCTATTGGAACCGATCCCCGCTAAGCCTGGTCGGCAATGTGAAGACGCCGACGATGGTAGTGGTGGGCGCGCAGGATTACCGAACGCCAGTGAGCGAATCCGAGCAATATTATGCAGCCCTGCAGATCCGCGGCGTGCCGACTGCATTGGTGAAATTGCCTGGGGCGAGCCATGGCGGGTTTACCGCACGGCCATCGCAATCGGCAGCCAAGGCATCGGCGATCCTGGCGTGGTTTGGGAAGTATCGGGTGAAGCCGAAGCTGAATTGAGCTAAGGCGCGCCGATCGATTGTTTGGCGGAGCAGGAGGCGAGGGGGAGACATGAACAAGCTGCTGCGCCTCGCCGTCAGCCTCAGCATCGGGTGCGTGCTCGCGATCGTCATTACGAAGATAGCGACGGTCGCCGCCCTGAGATTCTGGCCAGACTATGCTGCTGCGTCGCCATCAAAGGCCTATTCGTTTGTGATGCTCGTTTCCAGGCTGGCCGTGGGCGCGGCCGCTGTTGCCGCGGGCGCGAGCGTCGCCACTGTTATCGCGAGGGACAACGGGACGGCCGCATGGCTGCTTGGCGCGATATCTCTCGCCATATCGCTGCCCATCCATCTTTACAGCGTCTGGGCGGATTATCCGGTTTGGTATCACGTCGTCTATCTGGGCTATCTTGTGCCGCTGGCTGGACTGGCCGGCCGGATGACACGCCGACGCTCGGCCTAAAAAAAAGGGGGCCACGAAGCCCCCTTTTTCAATCGCGTGGCTGATTGATCCTCAGGCCGCCATCGCCCGGCGGGCGAGTTCGCACTGCGACCAGATTTCGGACAGCGCATTGACCAGCCGGTCGATATCGCCATCGGTGTGGACGGGCGAGGGTGTGATCCGCAGCCGCTCGGTGCCGACGGGCACGGTCGGGTAGTTGATCGGCTGGACATAGATGCCGTGATGCTCAAGCAGCCAGTCGCTGATCATCTTGCACTTGTGCGCATCGCCAACCATCACCGGGATGATGTGGCTGGGATTGTCCATCGTCGGGATGCCGATCGCGTCGAGGCGGCGGCGGACTTGCGCCACGCGCTCCTGGTGACGCTGGCGCTCGATCTGGCTGGTCTTCAAGTGGCGGATGCTGGCGCAGGCGCCGGCGGCAATCGCTGGCGGCAGCGCGGTCGAGAAGATGAAGCCGCTGGCGAAGCTGCGGATGAAATCGCACAGGTTCTTTGAGGCAGCGATATAGCCACCCATCACGCCGAATGCCTTGCCGAGCGTGCCCTCGATCACGTCAATCCGGTCCATCAGGCCTTCGCGCTCGGCAATGCCGCCGCCGCGCGGGCCATAGAGGCCAACCGCGTGGACTTCATCGATGTACGACAGCGCGCCGTGCTTTTCGCAGACGTCGAGGATGTCCGAGATCGGGCCGATATCGCCGTCCATCGAATAGACGCTTTCGAACGCGACGAGCTTGGGCCGGCCGGGCTCGACCATGCTCAGCAGCCGGTCGAGATCGGCCGGATCACTATGCTTGAAGCGGTGGCACTCAGCGCGGCTGTGGCGCATGCCCTCGATCATCGAAGCATGGTTGAGCGCGTCGGAAAAGATCACGCAATTGGGCAGGCGCGAAGCAAGCGTCGAGAGCGCTGCCCAGTTCGAGACATAGCCCGAGGTGAACAGGAGCGCGGCTTCCTTGCCGTGCAGATCGGCGAGCTCTGCTTCGAGCAGGACGTGGTGATGATTGGTGCCCGAAATGTTGCGCGTGCCCCCTGCACCTGCCCCGCAGCTGTCGAGCGTGTCGTGCATCGCCGCGAGCACGGCAGGGTGCTGGCCCATGCCGAGATAATCGTTCGAGCACCATACCGTCACTTCGCCCACGCCGTTATCGGTGTAGTGGCGCGCGCGCGGGAAGGCCCCAGCCTTGCGCTCGAGCTCTGCGAAGGTCCGGTAGCGGCCATCGTCCTTGAGCGTATCGAGCTCAGTCTGGAAAAATGCCTCGTAATCCATGCAATCCCTCCCCGTACTATTCTATTATGGCGGCTTTGGCCGCACTTGGTGGCGTCGGCTTAGACGCAGAAGCCCAGCGCCACATCTTCGCATCGCGAACGGGCAACACCAGGAAAATATGTTCGACCAGGCCCAGCGCGGCAAGGCCGGCGAGCAAGGTCGCCGTAACGGCCGGGCCGCTGGCGGCGGGTGCCGCTTCGGCGCTCAACCATGCCCATGTCGCGACCGCAGCGCAGCCGATGACCGACACCGGGAACAGCGCGCTGATCGACTTTTCGCCGAAATAGCTTTTGAGATACGCCAGATGCGCCGGGAAAATCTCGTCGCTCAGATTGGGCACGCCCAGGAACAGGTTGAACTTGGCGCTCAGCCGCAAGCCAAACAGCAGCGCGAAGGTAAGCGGCGCGGCCTGATTGGGCTGGCCCCAGGTCAGCGCGACCAGCACCAGCAGATTAGCAGCGATCGCGATTTCGTGGTGGATGACAGTGGCGGTCGCTGCCTTGAAACGATCCCAGCCCACGAGCCCGGGCGGGCAGGGGGTCTTGCGCGGTCCGGCGACGAAGCCCATCAGGAACCCCATTTCGTGCCAGCCCCAGATCAGGATCGCCGCGGCAAAGCCGACATAGGCGCCCGACCAGCTGGTATCGCCGCTCTTCCACCACACAACCGCCATTGCCGCGAACGCGACCAGAGCGGCAACCCGGTGGCTCGTCTTGAAGGTGCGCTGCGGGCGGCTATCGAGCCACACCACGGCGCCCGTGCCGATGAACCACATGAGCAGCGCAAAAAAGAGCGGCGGTATCGTCACCAGGCGGGCACCAGCCGGACATTGGCGGGAAGCGCATTTTTCTGCACCGGGTGCAGGTAAAGCCGGATGAAGTTGAAGCCGGCGGCCGCAATCAGCCCGATCTTCTTGATCTTGCCGACGACACCGCCTTGTGCCGTCGCAGCATCCATTGCCAGCGAGACCTTGCGCATGCGCTCCAGCCCGGCACGGAAGCCGGGGCTGTCGGTATCGAGCGTCATCGGGAAGACCTGCTTGGTAATTTCCGAGCAGGTGCGGAACACCTGCAGATCATAATCCTTCGGATCCATGCCCAGCGCCTTGTGGAATTGCGGGCGGTTGTGATCGCGGACGTACATCGTCGCATAGACAGCGACGAGGAAGAAGCGGACCCACAGCTTGTTATGGCCCTGCAGCAGCTTGGGATCGTTGCGCATCAACAGCGCGAAGGCCTCGCCGTGGCGGAACTCGTCGTTGCACCATTCCTCAAACCAGTTGAAGATCGGGTGGAAGCGCAGCTCCGGATGACGCGCCAGGTGGCGAAAGATGGTGATGTAGCGCGCATAGCCGATCTTCTCGGACAGATAGGTCGCGTAGAAAATGAACTTCGGGCGGAAATAGGTGTATTTCTTGGTCTTGGTGAGGAAGCCGAGATCGATACCGATGCCGGCATCCTTCAGCGTGTCGTTGATGAAGCCGGCGTGGCGGCTTTCATCGCGGCTCATCAGCCGGAAGAGCTGCTTGATATCGGGGTTCTTCGCGCGCTTCTGGATTTCGGCATAGAGGATGCAGCCTGAAAATTCAGACGTCAGCGAGCTGACGAGGAAATCGATGAATTCCTCGCGCAGGCCATCGGGCAGGCTCTCGATCACGCCATCGAACTTGTCGGTGCGTTTGAAGTGGAGCTTGTTGGGATCGGCGACCATTTCGGCGATCAGCTTGTCCCATTCGGCGCGAACGGGCGTGACATCGATCTTGTCCATCGCCACGAAATCGGTGGTGTAGAAACGCGGGCTCAGCACGGTGCTTTCGCGCGCGATCGCCATCGTATCCGTCGCGGCGGGCGCGGCCTTGATCTGCGTGACGGCGTTCATGCAAGCCTCCCGGGGCTGAAACTGACTTCGTAGAGTTCGGTCATCTCGAAATGACCGGCGAATCTGGTCCACAGCTGCTCGACCCTAGTCGCGCGCTCCACCGTGGCAACACGGTCAAAGGTCGCGCTTTCGCCGAACGGGATGGTGATCGGATCACCATGGACGCGCACCTTGTCCCCCGGATTGAGCGCCACGCCACCGGCGAGTTCAACATGCGCATGAAAATGCTCATGCGTATTCTCGATATCAATGCGGCAGGGCGTGTCGAAACGGGTGCGCGAAAACATCAGCCTTGGGTCTCCGCCAATTGGGTCTCTTGACGCGTGAGCAAATCGAGGAAGGTCGCACGGTTGGTCGACCCAAAGGAATTGAGTTCGATTGAACGCCCTGTAACGGTATCCGTCAACGACAATTCACCATCCTTCCAGAGGGTGAGGTTGAATGCCGGCTGCGAATCGATCCCGCGCATACGCCGCTCGCGCGCAAGGCCGCGCATCACGCCGCGAATGAAGCCGCTATTGGTGCCGGGTTCGATCAGGCGCGCGGTCTTGCCCGTGCCCACATCCTCGATAACCACGGCGCCATCGGCCCGGTCGGTAAAGCGCAGTTCGCGGCTGGCAACGGGCGCAATCTTTTCGGCGGCGCGCATCAGCACCGGTGAGGCCGCTGGCGGCAGTTGCAGGAAGCGCGCGGTGGCGGTGATCGCAATGGACGATACGACCAGGAAGCCAGCCATGATCAGTGCGCCCTTGGGCACATCGACATGATGCGAATGCGGGGCGGTTGTCATGCAGCTTCTGCCTGGTTGTCGGCCGGTGCCCGGCGGGTGGCGGTTTCGATGGGGACAACGCGGCCATTGGTCTGAAACGACATGCAAGCGCGCGCCATCAGCGTCGCGACCGCCTCGATATCGGGCACGGCGCGGAGCATCGGCTGCGGGTTGGCATAATGCCAGGCGCGGGCATGCGGCCAAAGCGCGGCATAGCCCAGCCGCTGCTCGCTGGTCAGCTTGAGCGCGAGATCACCCGTGCCATGCGCACGCTGGCGGAGATCGACATTGCCGATAATGCCCAGTGGCAGGTTGATGCACTTCGGCAACGCAACGCCAAAGCGCAGTACGATACGACGATCGGTGAGCGTGTAGATCGTCGTCCGGGCAACCGCCCAGGCGAGCAGATGGAGCAAAACAAGGCCGACGACCATGCCGCCAATCGTGATGGCAACGCCGGCCAGGTCGGACAGGGCCGACACACCGCGCCAGACCGCCGCACCCAGCGCAAACATCGTCAATGCGCCGAAATAAACCGCGACAGTGCCGGTATGAAAGGCTGTCCGGGCGAGCACGCGCCAGTTGGGCGCGCCCTGCCAGATGATCGTTTCGCCCTTGGGGAGCAGGCCCGGGAGACCCGGGACCGGCTCATTCTCATATTCCGTCATCATATCAGCGGCTCCGAACGGGCGGCGGTTGCGTAGAGATAGCCACCACCGAAATAGGCCTGAACGCGCTCTTCTTCATACAGCGTGATCACGCCCGCACCCTCGATTGCAGGGGCATCGGCGAATTGAGCAGCAGTGATCGCGGTGGTCGTCACCGTCTGCGCGCCGCGACGGACCGAAGAGACCGCCATCGGCATCAGCACCTGACGGGCACCGGTATCGACCTGCAGATAGCGGATCATGCGATCGGCCTTGTCGATCCAGATGTCGCTGACCGTGCCGGCCTTGCGCCCGTCGCAGGCGATAACGGCATAACCACGCGGATCGGCATCCTTGCGCTCGAGGAAGAAGCCTTCCGCCGTGCTGAGCGGTACGATGCGGGCATGGCCTTCCCAATCGAGATCGGGGCGCTTGGCGCGCTCGGCAAAGGCGGCAGGGCCAACGCCGTCGACCAGCGGGTTGCCCGTCGGCTCGATCGGCGCACCGGCGAACCAATCCGATTTGCGGGCGCCTGGCACCTGCAGCGGCTCGCGGCCCTTGGTGGGCGCGGTAACGGTGCCATGGCCAAAGGGCAGTTTGAAGCTCTTGGTCGGCGCGGTCAGGATCAGCCCGCCTTCGCCTTCCAGGCGCCCGGTCAGCTCATGCTCGAGCGGATATCCCTCGCGCCGATCCTCGCGGCGCAGGTAGATAACCAGCCCCAGGAAAAAGAGGAAAAAGGCGTCGAGGACGATCAGCGCCACGTCGATCCCGTGTGTGACTTGTAAGTGCATCAGACCGTTCCTTCTTTCAATCCTTCAAGGGGAAAATCACTGAGGCCGAGACGGTCTCGATACGCAGGGTGATGAATGCGGCGAGCGAGCGGACCAATCGCGATAAGGGTCGCGAACAACAGCCCGATCTCGACATGCCAAACGAAACTATAGCCGGTGGCCTGGTCGATCATGCCAGGGCCGAAACGGCCCGCCATAGCGAGCGCGCCAACGCCGTCACGCAGGGCGCCAGACAGCAGAATGGCAATGCCGGCGGCACTTGCCTGCACCGCACCCCAGGCGCCCAGCGCCAGGCCGGCTTTCCCGGGCAGCGCCAGGTCCATCGTTGCAATCAGGGTGCCGATGGCGAACAGACCACCGCCAAGGCCGATGCCGCCCACGCCCACGCACAACATGGCAGGCGACGCGAGCGGTGCCGAAAAGACCACAAGGGCAAAAGCCGCGATGCCGATCAGGGCGCCAAATCCTGCGAGCTTGTTTGGATCAGCCTTGCGTGCCAGCGCCCGCGCGGCATAGGCGAAGCCACCGATCATGCCGGCCGACCATAAGGCCGACAAGGCCGTCGTCTGGCCGACGCTGAGCCCGAGCACGTGGCCGCCATAGGGTTCAAGCAGGATATCCTGCATGCCGAAACCTGCGGCACCAAGGCCAAGTGCGACCAGCAGCCGGCGCGTGCGGGCAGGCGCGACGAAAGCGTGCCAATCCGAAGAGAAATCGGCATCGGGATCGCGTTTGGTACCGCCGCGAACCCGGGCTTCCTGCTTCCATGAGGCGGTGAGATTGATGATCGCGGTGACGACAGCGGTGCCCTGAATGACGCCGACGAGCCGGTTGGGGTCGAAGTCATGCAACAGATTGCCGAGCAAGACCGAGCTGAAAAACATGCCGACCAGCAGCATGACATAAAGCAGCGCGACCACGCGCGGGCGGCTCGCCTCCGGCGCCAGATCGGTCGCAAGAGCAAGACCGGCGGTTTGGACGAGCGCCATGCCCGCGCCGACCATCAGGAAGGAGAGGCAGGCGGCCGCAGTGCCGATCTCGACGCCGTTGCCCAGCGCGCCGCGTCCCGACATCAGCAACAGCGCAAAGGGCATGAACGCGAGGCCACCAAACTGAAACAGCGTCCCCATCCAGATATAGGGCACGCGGCGCCAGCCGATCACGGAGGTATGATTGTCCGATTTGAAGCCGATCAGCGCGCGCGCCGGGGCGAACAACAGCGGCAGGGCGACCATCGCTGCGACCAGCGTGGCCGGCACACCGAGTTCCACGATCATGACGCGGTTCAGCGTGAAATTCAGCAGGACGAAGGCCATGCCGACCGAGACCTGGAACAGCGACAGCCGCAGCAACCGGTTCAGCGGCAACGCATCGGTTGCTGCATCGGCAAAGGGCAGGAACTTGGTGCCTGCCTGCATCCAGAACTGGGTGGCGCGGCCAGCCTTCATCCCAGCAGCACCTCCAGCGCATGGCTGGTGTAGAACCCGCCCGATACCTTTCGATCACGTCCAAGACGGGCGGCCGGCATCGCGTTTTTGATCAGCGTGCGAATCAGTCGTTCGCGGACCGGGATGATGGCCGGCGACCGGTCGCTGCTCGGGAACAGCCGACCCATGCCGAGTGCGACCATCAGCAGCGGTGTCTGCGGCGCGAAGGTGAAGACCATTGACCCGCTGGTGCGATCCGACAGTCCGCGCAGGACATCAACGATGTCGAATGCCTTGTAGTGAATGAGCGAATCCATGGCGACGACGTGGTCGAAACGGCCGAGCGCGGGATCGAGCATATCGCCCACGCGCCAATCGATGTTGAGGCCTTTGGGTGCGCGCTTGCGGGCGATGTCGACGAGGCTGCCGGCAACATCGATCGCGACGACCTCAGCGCCACGCTCTGCGGCTTCCACCGCCAGCGCGCCCGTGCCGCAGCCCGCATCGAGCAGGCGCAGGCCGGTCATGTCGGCCGGTAGCCACGACAGCAGCGTGTCGCGCATGTCGGTGCGGCCCGCGCGGACGGTGGCGCGGATGCCGCTGACCGGCGCGTCGCTGGTCAGCTGTTCCCAGGCCTTGCTCGCGGTCTTGTCGAAATAGGTTTCGAGCTTGCCGCGATAGTCCGAATAGGTCGCCGTCTGCATCATTCGAACCCCAGGAATTCAAAGATGTCGCGGTCCTTCATCGGCATCGCCTCAAGCGGATCAGTGCCCGCCCAGAGCTGGGCCGCAAGGCGCTTATATTCGAGGCAGGCAGCGGCGACTTCGGGCGTCTGCTCCATCTCGAACAGCGTGCACTTTTTCAGGCGGCTGCGGCGGATCGCGTCGAGATCAGGGAAATGCGCGAGCGTCTTCAGGCCGGTCGCCTCGTTGAAGCGATCAATCTCGTCGGTTGCTGCCGAACGGTTGGCGATCACGCCCGCCATCCGCACGTCGTAATTCTTCGACTTCGCCTTGATGGCGGCAACGATGCGGTTCATCGCGAAGATGCTGTCAAAATCATTGGCAGCGACGACCACGGCGCGCTCGGCATGCTGCAGCGGCGCGGCGAACCCGCCGCACACCACATCACCCAGCACGTCGAAGATCACGACATCGGTTTCTTCAAGCAAATGGTGCTGCTTGAGCAGTTTTACAGTCTGGCCGACGACATAACCGCCGCAGCCGGTGCCCGCTGGTGGCCCGCCGGCTTCGACGCACATCACGCCGTTGAATCCCTCGAACATATAGTCCTCGGGGCGGAGTTCTTCGGCGTGGAAGTTGACGGTTTCGAGCACGTCGATGACCGTCGGCATCAGCTTCTTGGTCAGCGTGAAAGTGCTGTCATGCTTGGGGTCGCAGCCGATCTGCAACACGCGCTTGCCGAGCAGCGACAGCGCGGCGGACAGGTTCGACGAGGTGGTCGACTTGCCGATGCCGCCCTTGCCGTAAATCGCGAAAACCTTGGCGTTACCGATGCGGTCGGCGGGGTCCATGCGAACCTGGACAGAGCCTTCGCCATCGGCGCCGCGTGCGGGTGGGTCGAGAAGTGCCATATATTTTTCCTTTATGCCGCGACTGCCACGACGCCCTCGAGACGATCCTCGAGTTCGTCGCTGGCGGCATGGAGTGCAGCGAGCGTAGCTTCGTCAGGTGACCAGTAATTGCGTTCCACCGCCTCGATCAGGCGATTGGCGACGCGGGCAGAGGCGCGTGGGTTGAGCGCGGCGATCCGCTCGCGCATTGCGGCATCAAGCACATAGGTTTCGCTGATCCGCTGATAGACCCAGGGATCGACCTCGCCCGTCGTGGCGGACCAGCCCATTGTCGTGGTGACGTGGCCCTCGATCGTGCGCACACCTTCGTACCCATGGCGCAGCAGGCCCTCAGTCCAGACCGGGTTGAGGATGCGCGTGCGGGTTTCGAGCGCGACCTGCTCCTGCAAGCTGCGGACCTTGCCCGAGCCCTGCGTCTGGTCGCCGATATAGACGGGGGCTGCTGCACCGCCCTTGGCGCGGGTGACGGCGCGGCTGATGCCGCCCAGCGCATCGACATATTGGTCGATCGTGGTGATGCCGAGCTCGACGCTTTCCAGGTTTTGATAGGCGCAATCAACCGTCTTGAGCGCGGAGGCGAGGATCGCCGCCTGGCGGACGGGCACGCCCTTCACGCCGTAAGCGAAGCCCTTTTGCCGCTCGAAGCTGTCGGCGAGTTCGTTGGGATCGGTCCAGGCGCCGTCGTCGATCATCAGATTGACGTTGGCGCCATATGCACCCTCGGCGTTCGAGAAAACGCGAAGGCTGGCGGTTTCGAAGTCGCAGCCATGTTCGGCCTGATGGGCGAGCGCATGGGCGCGGACGAAGTTCATTTCGACAGGCTCGTCAGCTTGCGCAGCGAGCAAGGCGGCTTCGGCCATCATCCGCGTCTGCAGCGGCAACAGGTCGCGGAACACACCCGACAGCGTCGCGATCACATCGATGCGCGGACGGCCAAGTTCCTCGAGCGGGATCAGTTCCGCTCCGGCGAGGCGGTTATAGCTGTCAAAGCGCGGGCGTGCGCCAATCAGCGCGAGGACCTGAGCGATCTGCGCGCCCTCGCTCTTCAGATTGTCAGTGCCCCACAGCACCATCGCGACGGTTTCGGGCAAATGACCCGAATCGGCGACACTGCGGTCGATCAGGCGCTGCGCCTGCTCCGCACCATCCTTGACCGCGAAGGCGGAGGGGAGGCGGAAAGGATCGAAGCCATGGATGTTGCGGCCGGTCGGCAGGATTTCCGGATTGCGCAGCAGATCGCCGCCAGAAACGGGGTGGATATAGCTGCCATTGAGCGCGCGGACGATGCCGTCGAGTTCGGCATTGCTGGCGAGCGCCGTGTTCAGCGCTGCCATTTCCTTGAGCAGCGGGGTGTCGATCTTCAGCTTGCCATCGACCAGCGCCTCGACCGTATCGCGCGCCATTGGCTGCTCGCGCGCATCGCTGGCGGCGAGGATCATGTCGATCCGCTCTTCGCGCGTGGCGGCGAGGCCAGCCACATGCAGTCCTTGCGGGATCAGCTCGCGCTCGATCTCATAGAGCTTGGCGGTGAGTGCGGTGACATCGCTGCCATCAAGGTCGAGTGCCTCGGCTTGGGCCGCGATCATTTCTGCGAGCGGCGCAGCGTGGTCATCCCCCGGGGGCAGACCGCGCCAGCGATCGACCGATGCCTTGAGATCGGCAAGGCCCTTGTACACGCCCGAATTGGTGAGGGCGGGGGTCAGATAGCTCACCAACGTCGCGCCTGAGCGCCGCTTGGCAAGCACGCCCTCCGACGGGTTATTGGCGGCATAGAGATAGATGTTGGGCAGGTCGCCGATGAGGCGGTCTGGCCAGCAATCAGCGCTGAGGCCGGTCTGCTTGCCGGGCATGAACTCAAGACTGCCATGCGTGCCGAAATGCAGCACCGCATGGGCTTTGAAA
>JBBQHG010000067.1:0-12327 GCA_038323755.1 Sphingomonadales bacterium | reverse complement strand
TGCTGCTGCGGGCGGCGCCCTCTCGCGAGCAGCTGGCGATGCTGGTGCTGGGAATCGTGGCGGTGCGGCTGTGCTTTGGCGCGCTGGTGCTGGGGCGGATGTCGACGGGCGATGTCGACATCTATCCGGTGATCGCGCGGCAGCTGCTGGCGGGCCAGGGCTATTATTATGATCAGGTCGATATGGGTGAGCGCGTCTTTGCGCTCTATCCGCCCTTCTACCCGCTGTTGCTGGCGGCGTGGGGCGCGGTGGCAGGGTTTTCGACCTGGTCGCTGATTGCGATGAACATGGCGGTCGATTGCGCGGCGGCCTGGCTGATCGCGCGGATGGGCGGAGCGCTGGAGGCACCGGGGGCGGGGCGCGCGGCGGCGTTTCTCTACCTCGTCTGGCCATCGGTGCTGTTCTCCGCCCCGCTCGCCCAGAAGGAGGGGGTGGCGATTGCGCTCATTCTGCTGCTGGCGCTGGTGTGGATATGGCAGAGCCAGGGGACGGTTGCGATCCGGGGCTGGCGCGGGGCGCTGGCGCTGGGCGTGCCGGCGGGGCTGCTCGCGCTGACGCAGCCGGGGCAGGCACCGCTGGCGGCGCTGTTCGGGCTGGTGCTGGTCGGTCGCCTGGGTGTGCGGCGGCTGGTGACCCTGGGGCTGGCAGGCGCGGGCGTGGCGGCGGTGGTGATGCTGCCCTGGTGGGTGCGCAACTGGCTGGTGCTCGGCGCCTTTGTGCCGCTGACGAGCGCAGGCGGGATCGGCCTGTGGATCGGCAATAACCCCGATGCGACGGGCAACTGGATGCCGCAGCCCGAGGCGTGGCGCGGCCTGCCCGAGCTCGATTATGCGCGGCGGGCGAGCGGCGAGGCGGTGGCGTGGATCAAGGCGCATCCGGCCGATTTCGTGCGGCTGACGATCGCCAAATTCCTGCGCGCGGTGGGGGTGAGCCAGTTTGGCCTGTTCCGCATCACGATCATGGCGCCGGCGATTTCACCCGCGCTGGCGGCGATGCTGTTTCCGCTCTCCTTTGGCGCGCACTGGCTGATGCTGGGGGCAGGCGCGGTGTCGCTGCGGTTGCGGCAGGTGCCGGGGATCTGGGTGGTGACGCTGCTGCTGATCGCGGGGTTCGCGCAACTGGCGCTGTTCGGCGTGTGGTTCGAATTCGGCGAGCGCCACCGCGAGTTCCTGACGCCGTTCCTGCTGCTGCTGGGGTGCATGGCGGCGGGTGAGATTGGGCGGCGGGAGACCTGACCGGCGCGTACGCCTACCCCAGCACCGCCGCTGCGATCCGTTCGGCGAGCAGGCGGGCGACGTCTTCCTTGGGCATGCGGTCCCAGCTTTCCACGCCCTGGGCGGTGACGATGTGGACGCTGTTGGCCGGCCCGCCCATGACATCGCCCGAGACGTCATTGGCGACGATCCAGTCTGCACCCTTGCGGACGCGCTTGCTGCTGGCGTGATCGAGGACACGTTCGGTTTCGGCCGCGAAGCCGATCAGCAGGGGCGGGCGGTTCGGGCTCTTGGCGAGGGTCGCCAGGATATCGGGGTTTTCGACGAGCATCAGTGTCGGCGTGCGCGAGCCCTTTTTTATCTTTTGCGGCATGGGGGTGACGCGCCAGTCAGCGACGGCGGCGACCATGATCGCGGCGTCGGCGGGGAGAGCTTGTTCGACTGCGGCGGCCATTTCGATTGCGGTTTCGACATCGATGCGGTCGACGCCCGGCGGTGTGGCGAGGGTGACAGGGCCGGCGATGAGCGTGACGCGCGCACCCAAAGCGGCGAGCGCGGCGGCGATGGCGAAGCCCTGTTTGCCCGAGGAGCGGTTGGCCAAATAGCGGACCGGATCGATCGGCTCATGCGTCGGCCCGGCGGTGACCAGCATGTGCCGGCCGGTGAGACTGGTCATAGGCCGAGCGCTTTGGTGATGGCGGCGAGGATCGCGTCGGGCTCGGGCAGGCGACCGGGGCCGAATTCACCGCAGGCCATCGGGCCTTCATCGGGCTCCATGACGGTGATGCCGTCGCCGCGCAGCGTGGCGACGTTGCGGCGGGTGGCGGCGTGCTGCCACATGCGCACGTTCATGGCAGGCGCGGCGAGGACGGGCTTGTCAGTCGCGAGCAGCAGGGTGGTGGCGAGATCATCAGCGATGCCGGCGGCCATCTTGGCGAGCAGATCGGCAGTGGCGGGGGCAATGACGACGAGATCGGCCTCGCGGCTGAGCTGGATATGGCCCATCTCGGCCTCATCCTTCAAATCCCACAGGCTGGTATGGACGGGGTTTTCGGAAAGCGCTGCGAGCGTCATCGGCGTGATGAAGTGCGCGCCGCCGGCGGTGAGCACGCAGCGCACGCCAATGCCCGCCTTGCGCGCAAGCCGGATCAGCTCGCAGGCCTTGTAGGCGGCGATGCCACCGCCGACGATGAGGAGGATGCGTTTCATTTGACCGATCTTGTCACGGTAATGCGGCGGCTGTCGAGCGCGGCGACGTAGAGATCACGCAGGCCATCGGGCGCGAAGACGAGGCCGATCAGCAGCGTGGGGGCGACGAGCAGACCCCAGTAAAAGGTATCGACTCGGCCAAACAGGCTGAGCAGCACCGCATAGGCAGCAAAGGTCAGGAGCGCGCGGCGGGCGAGCGGTGCGCGCCAGCTGGCCCAGCCGAACAGCGCGAGGCCGACGAGCAGCGCCGAGGCCCAGGCAGGGGCAAGGCTGAGCGCGGTCGAGATCGACATGGTTTTCACGAAGAAACCGAAGCCGAGCATCCCGGCCCAGCCGGGCGAGTGCGGATCAAGCGGGCCGACGACCTGGGCGACGGCCATGGCATGCAGCACGACCGCCACCGCGAGCACGCCGAGCGAGGCGGCCCAGGCCAGCGCTTCGCGGCGATAGCCCTCGATCAGCGCCGTGCCGGCCATGACGAGGACGAACAGCGCCGCCGTTTCGCGGATCAGCATCGCCATCAGCCCGATGGCGACGGCCTCGATCCATTGGCCCGGGCGGCGAACCGCGAGCGCGAGCGCGATGAGCAGCCCGGCCCAGATTTCATGGAACGAGACGAGCAGCGGCTGGACAAAGGCGATTAAGCCGCCTGCCAGCAACGCCAGCGCGATCAGCAGCGGCGGGATGCGACCAAAGGCCGGGCGGAGGCGGACGAACCACGCCGCCGCCACCCCGGCAACAAGCGCATACAGCAGCAGCAGGACGAAGGGCGCGGGAATCGAAGCCTGCACCACCGCGAGCGTGGGCAGGCGGAAGGTGACGAAGGGCTTGAGCGGATAGTCGCCGCGCCGGAGCGCCTGGGCCGTGACGCTGTAATAATCGCCACCGCCGCGCAGCCCGGCGACGATATTTTCGTAAAGCAGCACATCGGCCTGATCATCGGCGCGATTGGCCGGGTTGTGGCTGACGGGCGGCGGCCCGGGCACCAGCAGCGCGGTGAGGCATAGCCCGAGGAACGCTGCGAGCAGCCCGAGCCCCAGACGCGCGCGCGCCTGTTTCAGCCCGGCAAAGCGGCTTGGCAGCTCGAGCCAGAGGGGCGGGCGCGGCCGGGCCATGCTAGCCGAGCAGCAGCCACATCGCCGCGACCGAGAGGCCCGACGCGAGCAGCGCGACCGCGACATACCGCCAGCCACCGCCGATGCGAACGACCTCTATCTCCTTGAGCGGCGGCAAGGGCGGCGCGCCGCCGGGATCGGGGAAGTGGCGCTCGATATTGCGGATCAGCTGCGGCAGGCGGGCCAGCGTCTTGAAGTCCGCCGTCAGCCGGTCAGCGACAAAGGTTTCGGGGCCAAGCTCGGTCCTGATCCATTCGCGGACGAACGGTGCGGCGGTTTCCCACATGTTGATATCGGGATCGAGCGCGGTCGCGACGCCTTCAACCATCACCATCGTCTTTTGCAGCAGCAGCAGATGCGGCTGCGTCTTCATGTCGAAATCGCGGGTGATGTTGAACAGCCCGTCGAGCATGGCGCCGACCGACATGTCCTTCACCGCCATGCCGCGCATCGGCTCTCCCACGGCGCGCAAGGCGGTGGCGAATTCAGCGACGCTGTGGTGGGGCGGCACATAGCCTGCTTCAAAATGAATCTCAGAAACACGCTTATAATTACCTGTAATCAGGCCATAAAGAATCTCCGCAAGCCAGACGCGCGCGCGCCGGTCGATCCGGCCCATGATGCCGAAATCGATCGCGGCGATCTTGTCGCCCGGCAGGACGAAGAGGTTGCCCTGGTGGAGATCGGCGTGGAAAAACCCCTCCGCAATTGCCTGGCGCAAAAAGGCGTGGACGAGGATGTGCGCGAGCCGGGCGGGGTTGTGGCCCGCCGCGATGAGCGCGGCACGATCCGACATCTTGATGCCGTTGATCCATTCGAGCGTCAGCACCTTGCCCGTCGTGCGCTGCCAATCGATCGACGGCACGAGGAAATCAGGCTCTGCCGTCATCGCCTCGGCCAGTTCGGAGGCAGAGGCGCCCTCTCGCCTGAGATCGAGCTCGCGCGCGGTCCAGCGCTTGAAGGTCTCGATGACGAGGCGCGGCTGGAGGCGCGAAAGCTCGCCGCCCATCGATTCGACCTGGGCGGCGGCCCATTGATAGGTGTCGATGGCGCGCGCGAATTCCTCCTCGACGCCCGGGCGCAGCACCTTGATCGCGACCTGGCGGCCATCGGTCGTGACACCGCGGTGGACCTGCGCAATCGAGGCAGCCCCCACGGGCACCGGATCAATCGACGTGAACAGCAGATCGAGTGGTCGGCCGAAGCTTTTGACCATCGCCGCGCTGATGATGTCGAACGACACCGGCGGCAGTGCATCCTGCAGCCGCAGCAGATCCTTGGCCGCCGCATCCCCGACGATATCGGGCCGTGTCGCCAGCGTCTGGCCAAGCTTGATCGCGGCGGGGCCGATTGCCTGTAGCGCATCGGCATAGGCCGGCGTTTCGGGCAGGCGCACGCCGATTCGCGCGATGCGGACGAGGCGGCGAACGGTGGCGGGCGTGTTCGGGTCACGCTCAATGCCGCGCAACGCGCCGTGGCGGGCGAGGGTGCGGCCCCATTTCAGGAGCCGCCAGATGTGGATGGCCGGGGCGGTCATTGCGCGATGCTGCCCAGTACGGAGCTGAGTAAAGGCGGCGTGCCCCGCACGACAGCGCTGGTGGAGATCCCCCTCCACCACGCCGCTTCGCGTCGCGGTTCCCCTCCCCGTGCCGGGGAGGATTTTACTGGCAGCATCAGATCTTCCAGCCGCTATGGATCGCGACGAGGCCGCCGAGCATTGGCTCGACCTTGGTCTGGATGAAGCCCGCGTCCGCGATCATCCCCTCAAACTTGGCCATGTCCGGAAAGCGGCGGATCGATTCGATAAGGTAGCGATAGCTGTCCTCGTCCTTGGCCAGCAGCTTGCCGAGCTGTGGCACCAGCTTGTGCGAATAGGCGTCGTACACCTCGGCAAAGCCCGGCCAGAGCGTGGTCGAGAACTCCAGGCAGAAGAACCGCCCCCCGCGCTTCAGGACGCGGTGCGCCTCGCGCAGGGCTTTGGGGATGTCGGTGACGTTCCTGATGCCGAAGGCGATCGTGTACGCATCGAAGAACTTGTCCGGAAATACCAGGGACTCGGCATTGGCCTCGGTCCAGACAAGGCCGTCTATCCCGCGCTTGGTGGCGCGCTCGATGCCGACGTCGAGCATGGCCGGGTTGATATCGGCAACCGTGATCGCCGCGCCCGAGGGCGCCATGCGGAAGGCGATGTCTCCCGTGCCGCCGGCCATGTCGAGGATCGTCTCCCCGTCGCGCGGCTGGACGCGGCGGACGAAGCGGTCTTTCCACAAGCGGTGCATGCCCGCCGACATGGCGTCGTTCATCAGATCATAGGAAGGGGCGACGCTCTTGAAGACGTCCCCCACACGGGCGGTCTTTTCGCTCGCGGCGATGTCTTCATAGCCAAAGGATACGGTGCTGGAATCTGGGTCGGTCATCGCGTCGCTCTAGCTTGGCCTTGTGGGCGGGGCAAACCCAACCTAGCTGCTTTGTGATCATGCCCGAACTTCCCGAAGTAGAAACCACCATTCGCGGCCTGCGCCCCGTGCTTGAAGGCGCCCGGATCGAGCGCGTGCTGCTGCGCCGCGCGGACTTGCGGCGGCCCTTTCCCGCTGATCTGGGGCAGCGACTGACGGGGGCGACCGTTACCGGGCTGGGGCGGCGCGCCAAATACGGCCTGATCGAGACCGACCGGGGCGATACGATGATCTTCCACCTCGGCATGTCGGGCCGGTGGCGGGTCGACCCTTCCGAGACGCAGACGCATGATCATCTGGTGCTGACGACAGGCGCTGGCGACGCAGGCGGAGGGCGGGTGCTGGCGCTCAACGATCCGCGGCGATTCGGCTCGGTCGACCTGATGGAGACGGCGGCAATCGCGCTTTATGCGCCATTCCTGGCGATGGGGCCCGAGCCATTGGGGCCTGAGCTGACGGTTGCGTATCTGGTGCAGGCGCTGGCCGGCCGGATGTCGCCGATCAAGGCAATGCTGCTCGATCAGCGGATCGTGGCGGGGCTGGGCAATATCTATGTCTGCGAGGCGCTGCACATGGCGGGGATTGCGCCGTCGCGCGCGGCCGGGCGAATCAAGCGGCCCCAATTGGCGCTGCTCATCGAGGCGATTCGCACGGTGCTCGCCGCTGCCATCGAGGCGGGCGGATCGACCTTGCGCGATTATGCCCGGCCCGATGGGGAACTCGGCTATTTCAGCAAGCAATGGCTGGTCTATGGCCGGGAAGGCGAGCCGTGCAGCTGCGGCGCGCTGGTGAAACGACGGCCCGAGGGGGGGCGCTCGACCTTCTGGTGCAGCACCTGCCAGCGTTGAGTTGTTGACCGCGCCGCAACAGGCGGTTATGTGGCGCGCTTTCCAAGGGCGAACGGGGCTCGTTCCCACGCCCTTTTTCATTTCAAAAGGTTCGAGGACGGCATGGCGAATACGCCACAGGCGAAAAAGCGTATCCGGCGGAACGACCGCCGTGCGGAGATCAACACCAACCGCGTCGGGCGCATCCGCACCTTCGTGAAGAAGGCGGAAGCCGCGCTTGAAGCAGGCGACAAGGCTGCGGCCAGCGTTGCGCTTGCCGCCGTGCAGCCAGAGCTGGCGCGCGGCGTTGCCAAGGGTGTGCTCCACAAGAACACCGCGTCGCGCAAGTTCGCGCGGCTGACCAAGCGACTCACCGCACTCGCCTGATCTGTCCTTAGATGAAACGATTCGCCCGTCGGACACCGGTCCGGCGGGCTTTTTGTCGTTGACGCATCGCTGATTGGTTCGGCGGTGTCCGCAGCGCAGCGGTGTTTGGCGGCCACCATACCGCACATTTAAAAAGCGAGGATTCACCACGATTCGCGTCGGTTTCAATTTAGTGACGTTTTTATTATTACGGTGAATCAAATACTTCTACGATTTTTTACGCGTTTGTGCGGCTGACGGCGAGTCAAACGGTTTATTTCAAATTGTTTACACGTCGCCCTCTTGATCGACTCGGTCAGGTCTTCATAATCAGACCTCGCCGCGGTGATCACCTCATCCGGTTTTGCGAATAATTTCAACGTCAGGCGGACTCGATTCCGGCTGCGGGGGGAAATTGTCATTGAAAACAACGCGGTCGGCGCTGTTGGCTGATCGTATGGAGAGTGAACGCGTGACGACTGTCGGGGCAACAAGACAAAGTCAGCCGAGCGAGCTGGAACGGGCATGGGCCAGAATCCGCGGGCATTTGCGCGATTCGGCCGGCGCGCGCCTGTTCGACCAGTGGCTGAAGCCGCTGACGCTGATCGCCGGCGATGACTGCTCAGCCGTGCGGTTGTCGCTGCCCTCCGCCTTCATGACCAATTGGGTCCGCAATAATTATGGCGAGCGGCTGCTGCAGGAATTCCGCGCGCTGATCCCCGACATCACCAGCGTGACGATCGAGACCGCGAGCACGACAGCGCCGCTGCCGGTGCTGGCGGCGGTCGAGGCACCCGCCGAACCAGTTGCACCCAGTGCGATTGCAGCGCTGGGCGGGGTGCGGCCCCAGCTCGATCCGCGCTTCACCTTCGACCGCTTCGTCATTGACGATTCGAACAAGGTCGCTGCCAATGCCGCGCGGGCGCTCGCCGAGCCCGGCACGCCGCGCTTCAGCCCGCTGTTCCTGCATAGCGGCACCGGGATGGGCAAAACCCATCTGATGCAGGCAATCGGCGCGGCATTCATCGCAGCGCAGCCGAGCGCGAGCGTGATCTATATGTCTGCCGAGCGCTTCATGTTCGAGTTCGTCCAGGCGATGCGCGCGCGCGATACCTTTGCGTTCAAGTCGCGGCTGCGCTCGGTCGACCTGCTGATGATCGATGATCTGCACTTCATCGCCGGCAAGGACGCGACGCAGGAAGAGTTTTTCTACACGATCAACGAGGTGATGAGCGCGGGCAAGCGGCTGGTCGTCAGCGCCGACCGGTCGCCACAGGGGCTCGACGGGGTTGAGGCGCGCATCCTGTCGCGGCTGTCAGTGGGTTTTGTGGCGGACATCAAGCCCGCCAATCTCGAGCTGCGCCGCGCGGTGCTGGCGCGCAAGCTGGCCGACCTGCCCGACGCGCAGGTGCCCGGCGAGGTGCTGGAATTGCTGGCGCAGCGTTTGTCCTCCAACATCCGCGAACTGGAGGGCGCGCTCAACCGGCTCGTTGCCTATGCGCAGCTGACCGGCGAGACGATCGACATGGACTTCACGGTCCGCACGCTGGGCGAGGCGCTGCGCGGCGTGCAGCGGCGGGTGTCGATCGACGATATCCAGAAGGCGGTCTCTGCCTATTTCGACATCAAGCCAATCGAGCTCGTTTCGGCCCGGCGCGCGCGCGTGGTGGCACGGCCACGGCAGATCGCGATGTATCTCGCCAAGCGGCTGACAACGCGCTCCCTACCCGAGATTGGCCGCAAGTTCGGCGGGCGTGACCATTCGACCGTGATCCACGCCGTCCGCCGGATCGAAGAGCTGCGCGACAGCGATGCAGAAGTCGACGGTGCGGTGCGGATGCTGCTGCGCGACCTCGAAGGCGCGTAACGCGATCCAACGTCATCACACTCGATAGAGATCAGGTGATGGGCGCGCTTCCCGATCAACCAGCATAGAAAAGGGCGCGGCTGCCGGATGGACAGCCGCGCCCTTTTTCGATTTGCGGTAGAGGCTTAGCCCGGGCGCTTGGGCGGCGGGGCGATGGTGATCTTGATGGTCTCACCCGAATTGCCGGGGAAGCCGGTGAACATCGCTTCGACCAGATTGGGCACGATCTGCGGCAGATTGTCATCGGTCGATTGTGCGGTCGCCTTGCCCTCGAACACGCGCTGGCCGCTGTCGGTCCGCTCGATCTGGAGATCGAGCTCACTGGTGTAAACGGTGTAGCTCGACACGTCGTTGAAGCCGCTGCCGAACAGGAACGGATCGTTGAAGCCATAGACATAGGAGCGATAGCCATGGCCGTAGCCGCCATAGCCACCATATCCGCCGAACGCCCCAAAGCCGAGGCCACCATAGCCCAGGCCACCATAGCCAAGGCCGGAGGAACGGATGCGTTCGCGCCCCTTGTCGACATCGTAGCGCATCTTGACGACCAGCTGAGCCTGCGCCGGATTGGCGGCGGGCTGATAGCCCTGCTCAACCAGCCGCGCGGCGACGAGATTGGCATATTGGCCAAATTCAATGCCGCCCTGCAGCTGCGGGTCGGACGCCTGGATGGCAAAGGTCTGCCCTGCCGGCGGCGCAAGCATCTGGAAACGAGACACCTTTGCACTGAAGGGGGTGGCGCAGCTCGACAGCGCCAGCAGAGCCGCAATCGCAAATACCGGTCTTTTCATGACGACACCCTTACGCGCTGAGCAAAAAACGAACGAGAACAATGTGTTCGACAATATCACATCATCAATGTGAACGTCGCTTGAACGCCCCAGGATACCGCTTCACCGTCAGTGTTGCAAACCGATCGCGCGTTGCGCTGCGGCCAGCGTTGGTGCCGCGAGCGCGGCGGCGCGGGCGGCGCCTTCGACCAGCGCAGAGGATACGGCGGGCCGGTCTGCCAGCAACAGGCTGAGCCGTTCACGGATGGGCGCAAGCGTGGCGATGGCGAGGTCTGCGAGCGCAGGCTTGAACGCGCCGAAGCCCTTGCCGGCAAAGCCCGCCAGCACCTGATCGGTCGTCTGATCGGCCATGGCGGCATAGATGGTCACGAGATTGCGCGCCTCGGCCCGCTCGGCGAGCGCGGCGAAATTGTCGGGCAAAGGCTCGGCATCGGTCTTGGCCTTCTTGATCTTCTGCGCAATCAGATCGTCGCTATCCACCAGGTTGATGCGTGAACCGTCCGAGGGATCGGACTTGGACATCTTGGCGGTGCCGTCTCGCAGCGACATGATGCGCGGCGCCGCCTTGCTGATCAGCGGCTCGGGCAGCGGGAACAGATCTGGCGCGTAATCGGTGTTGAACTTGGTTGCGATGTCGCGCGCGAGCTCGAGATGCTGTTTCTGGTCCTCGCCCACCGGCACATGCGTTGCCTTGTAGAGCAGCACATCGGCGGCCTGCAGCACTGGATAGCCGAAATAGCCGACGCTCTGGCTCGATCCGTCCTTTCCGGCCTTGTCCTTCCACTGGGTCATGCGGTTGAGCCAGCCCATTCGTGCGGTGCCGTTCAGGATCCAGGCAAGCTCGCTATGCGCCGGCACGCGCGCCTGGTTGAACAGGATCGACTTGGCGGGATCGATCCCGCACGCGAGCAGCGTTGCCGCCATTTCGATCGTCGCATTGGCGAGCTCGGCGGGCACGACGGGCTGGGTCAGCGCGTGCAGGTCGGCAAGGAAAAACAGGCAGTCGCCGCCGCTCGCTGCGACATCGTCCTGCATTGCGACCCATTGCTTGATCGCCCCCAGATAATTGCCGAGGTGGAGATTGCCGGTGGGCTGGATTCCGGAAACGACGCGCATTGATGGGTGGTCCTGCAACAATTAGGGGGCGGCGGTGCCGCGCTTGCGCCGCAGCAGCGCGCGCAGATCAGACGGGCGATAGGCGCGCAGCACGAAGCAGGCGGCGGCATAGACGAGCCCGCCGGTGCCGACCAGCACCAACATCGCGGTCCAGCGCGTCAGGCCTGTGCCCAGCGTATAGGGGCGGAACAGATCATTGAGGAAAAACAACGTCACGCCCATCAGCACAGCGGCACCCGCAAGCCGCCAGGCGCGGCGGCGGAGCTGCGCATCGACGATGAAATGCCCGCGCTTGACGAGGGTGCGATAGAGCAGGCCGAGGTTCACAAGGCTGGCAATCGCGGTGGCGAGCGGCGGGCCCATATGCTTCAGCGGCACGATAAAGGCGAGATTGAGCACCAGGTTCACCGCAATCGACACCATCGCATAGCGCACCGGTGTCTTGGTATCGGCGCGGGCATAATAGCCCGGGGTCAGCACCTTGATGAGGATATAGGCGGGCAGGCCGACCGAGAAGGCAGCGAGCGCCTGGGCGGTGGCGGTGGTATCACCCAGCGTGAACTTGCCGTGCTGGAACAGCGCCGCGACGATCGGCACCCCGCAGACGATGAGCGCGACAGTGGCGGGCAGGGTGAAGAACAGCGCGAGCTCCATCCCGCGGTTCTGCGTGTCCATCGCCTCGGCATCCTTGCCCGCGCCAAGCTGACGCGAGATGGTGGGGAGCAGGACGGTGCCAAGGCCTATCCCGATCAGCCCGAGCGGCAGCTGGTTCAGCCGATCGGCATAATAGATATAGGATACCGAGCCTTCGGCGAGCAGGCTGGCGGCAAGCGCGGTGGAGATGACAAGATTGATCTGGACGGCGCCCGCCCCGGCCGCCGCCGGGCCGATCAGCGCCAGCAGCCGCTTCACTTCGGGCGTCAGGCGCGGCAGGCGCGGGCGCAGATTGACGCCGCTGCGCAGGCAGGCAAGCCAAAGCCACAGCAGCTGCAACCCGCCGGAGACGGTGACGGCAATCGCCTGGTTGCGCGCGGTCGTCAGTGGATCAGCCGCGTGAAAGAAGAGCAGCGCGACGATGAGCGTCAGGTTGAGCAGGATGGGGGCAGCCGCATTGACCCAGAATTTCTGCATCGAATTGAGGATACCGCCGAGCAGCGACACCAGCGAGATCAACAACAGATAGGGCAGGGTGATGCGCGACAGTGTGACGGCGAACGCAAACTGATCCGGCGCCACATCGCGAAAGCCGCCCGACAGCGCCCAGGTAATGGGCCAGGCGAAGATCTCCATGATGACCGTCATGACGATCAGCACGGGCAGCAGCACCGACAGAGCATCCTCGGCAAAGGCAAGGCCTGCGGCCATG
>JBBQHG010000066.1:0-12426 GCA_038323755.1 Sphingomonadales bacterium | reverse complement strand
CGGCGAGATCATGTTTCAAGGCCTCGATCGCGCCGTGCATCCGGCGCTCGAGATCGGCCTTGTCATAGGCGGCCATGGTCAGTTCTCCGTGTTTTCGCTGTCGTTGTTCACGATTGTCGACGTGCCCTCACCCCTCAGCACCCGGGCAAGGTTGCCCTGTTCGCGGATGTTGAAGACGACGATCGGGATATCATTGTCGCGGCAGAGCGCCACTGCGCTTGCATCCATGACCTTCAGATCGTCGGACAAGACCCGGCTGAAGGTCAATTGCTCATAACGTTTGGCGTTCGGGTCGATCTTGGGATCGGCATCATAGACGCCGTCGACACTGGTGCCCTTGAGCAGCGCATCGCAGCGCATTTCGGCAGCGCGCAGTGCTGCACCCGAATCGGTGGTGAAATAGGGGCTGCCCGTGCCCGCCGCGAAGATGACGACACGGTTCTTTTCCAGATGCCGCTCGGCCCGCCGCCGGATATAGGGTTCGCACACGCTGGCCATCGGAATGGCGGACTGAACGCGGGTTTCGACGCCCAGATTTTCGAGCGCGTCCTGCATCGCCAGTGCGTTCATGACGGTGGCGAGCATGCCCATATAATCGGCGGTCGCCCGGTCCATGCCCTTGGCCGCGCCAGCCATGCCACGAAAGATGTTGCCGCCGCCGATGACGAGGCACAGCTCGTAGCCCGCATCCTTGGCCTGCTTCACTTCGCCCGCGACGCGCGCGACCGTCGCCGGATCGATCCCGAAGGTCTGATCGCCCATCGCCGCTTCGCCGGAAAGCTTGAGCAGGATACGTTTGAATTTGGGAACGGTCATCAGATCAACATGGGCTTTCTGCGGGGCGAGCGGACCTTAGTGGGCCCCTTGCAGCCTGCCAAGCGCTCATACCGATGCGGTCGGCGCGGAAGCAGAGCAGGACAAGATTTTCGCGACTCATCCCGCATCCGTTCGTTTCGAGCGGCGTCGAGAAACGCTACGCAGCACCGGTGGCTCGTTTCTCGACGTCGTTTGATACGAACGGGCCGAAATACCATCGACAAAGCGCGACTGCGAAGCCCTTGACGGCGGGGGAGACGGCGATTGCGTGCCGCCCCCCCCGCCAAATCAGTCGTGCCTTAGTTGACGCCAGCGGCGGCGGCGACTTCTGCCGCGAAGTCGCTGGTCTCGCGCTCAATGCCTTCGCCGAGCTGGAAGCGGACATAATCGACCAGCGTGATCGACTTGCCGGCATCCTTGGCCGCCTTGGCCACCACGTCTGCCACAGGCGTCTTGCCGTCCATCACGAACAGCTGGCTGAGCAGCGCGTTTTCCTTGGCGAACTTCTTGATCGACCCGTCGACCATCTTGGCGATGATGTCGGCGGGCTTGCCGCTTTCGGCTGCCTTTTCGGTTGCGATTGCGCGCTCGCGCTCGATCACGTCCTGGTCAAGGCCGCTCTCGTCGAGCGCCAGCGGGAAAGCGGCTGCGATGTGCATCGCGATCTGCTTGCCGAGCGGGGCGAGGACATCCTCACCGGCATCGCTTTCGAGCGCGACGAGCACGCCGATCTTGCCGAGGCCGGGGGCCGCCGCATTGTGGATGTACGGCACGACCGCACCCTGCGTGACTTCCAGCCGCTTGGCACGGCGCAGATTCTGGTTCTCGCCGATCGTTGCGATGTTGTTGGTCAGCACTTCCTCAACGGTCTTGCCGCCGAGATGCGCTGCCTTGATCGTCGCGATATCATCGCCCAGCTCGAGCGCGACCGAGGTCACATTGCGGACAAACGCCTGGAACTGATCGTTCTTGGCGACGAAATCGGTCTCGGAGTTGACCTCAACGGCCGCCCCCTTGGTGCCCGACACTTCGACGCCGATCAGCCCTTCTGCCGCCGTGCGGCTGGACTTTTTGGCAGCAGCAGCAAGACCCTTGGTGCGGAGCCAATCCATCGCGGCTTCCATGTCGCCATTGGTCTCGTTGAGCGCCTTTTTGCAATCCATCATGCCCGCGCCGCTCTTTTCGCGCAGATCCTTGACGGCGGCGGCTGTGATCTCGGCCATGTCTTACATCCTTATCTTCGACAAATATGGGTAGGGACGGGGGAAGGCTTGCGCCCTACCCCGTCCATATTTCAGTTCTGAGACGCCAATCAGGCGTCGAGCTGCTGCTCGCCTGCAACGGCAGTCTCGGGCGTGGTCGCCGCAGCGGCCATTTCCGGATCGACAGCGGCTGCAACCGGGGCTTCCTCGACGGGTGCTGCCAGCGCTTCTTCAGCGGGTGGCTCGTCCATCGCGCCAAGGTCACGGCCGCTCTGTGCCTGCTGCTGCTGGCCGCCCCGCGTGGCGGCAATCGCAATTGCTTCGCAATACAGGCGGATCGCGCGGCTGGCGTCATCATTCGCCGGAACCGGGAAAGCAATGCCATCGGGCGAGACGTTCGAATCGAGGATCGCAACAACGGGGATACCCAGCGTGTTGGCTTCCTTGATCGCGAGCTCTTCCTTGTTGGCGTCGATGACGAACATCACATCCGGAATGCCGCCCATGTCGCGGATGCCACCGAGCGACAGGTCAAGCTTGTCCTTCTCGCGGGTAAGCTGCAGGACTTCCTTCTTGGTCAGACCGGTCGTGTCGCCCGAAAGCTGCTCTTCAAGCGTCTTGAGGCGCTTGATCGAGCCCGAGATGGTCTTCCAGTTGGTGAGCATGCCGCCCAGCCAGCGATGGTTGACGAAATGCTGGCCCGACCGGCGCGCCGCGTCCGCCACGGGCTCCTGCGCCTGGCGCTTGGTGCCGACGAACAACACCTTGCCGCCCGACGCGGTCGATGCCGCGACGAATTCAAGCGCGCGCGCGAACAGCGGCACGGTCTGCGACAGATCGAGAATGTGGACGCCGTTACGGTCGCCAAAGATGTAAGGCTTCATCTTGGGGTTCCAGCGGTGAGTCTGGTGGCCGAAGTGAGCGCCGGTTTCGAGCAATTGCTGCATCGTGACGACAGGTGCCGCCATAAGTAGTTCCTTTCCGGTTTGTCCTCTGGGAAGCAAATATCCGAACGGGCCGAAGCCCGGGCAGACACCGGTGATGTGCGCTTCCCATGCGGGGTTGAGGCGCGGCGCTTAGCCGAGACCGCGACTCAAATCAAGCGTTGGGCGTTATTATACTTGACGTACCCAATATGAGAACGTAGGGTGAATCCAAGATCAGGAGACACCCGATGGCATCCGCCCTTTCTGCCCCGCATTTCCACAACGAAGAAGCTGCCTATGCCTATGTAGAAGCACGGATTTGGCCGGAAGGCCCGGTCTGCCCGCATTGTGGTGGCGTCGAGCGGATCAGCAAGATGCAGGGCAAAAGCACCCGCGTTGGCGCGTACAAGTGCTACCAGTGCCGCAAGCCCTTCACCGTCAAGATTGGGACCATCTTCGAATCGTCGCACGTTGCCATGAACCTTTGGCTACAAGCGATGTATCTGATTGCAGGCAGCAAGAAGGGCATTAGCTCGAACCAACTCCACCGCACCCTTGGCGTCACCCTCAAGACTGCCTGGTTCATGTCGCATCGTATCCGTGAAGCAATGCGCTCGGGCGGCTTGGAGCCGTTCGGTTCGGGCGGCGGTATGGTCGAAGCCGACGAAACCTATATCGGCAACAAGAAGGGCGCGAAGCCCCAGCGCAGCGGCTTCCAGCACAAGATGAAGGTGCTCTCGCTGATCGACCGCAATTCAGGCGCGGCACGCAGTTACGTGTTACCCGATGTGAGCGCGCGGACCATCTGGCCAATCCTCGCCACCAATCTCGCGCGCGAAGCCTTTTTGATGACCGACGAAGCCCGCGTCTATCGCAGCCTTGGCGATAATTTCAGCGGGCATGGCACCGTCAATCACCTTGGCGGCGAATATGTCGATGCGTACAAGCCGCACCTGCATACCAACACCGTCGAAGGCTTTTTCAGCATCTTCAAGCGCGGGATGCGCGGCATTTACCAGCATTGTTCGGAGAAGCATTTGCACCGCTATCTCGCCGAATTTGATTTCCGCTACAGCAACCGTCAGGCTCTTGGCTGCAATGATGGGGATCGCGCCGACCGCCTGTTGGCGGGGATCGTCGGCAAGCGCCTTACCTATCAAACAACTCGTATCGGAGCCTGATAGCCATGCCGAAAAAGAAGGAGAAGCTCACCCAAGAGCGGCAATCGGAGATGTTCCGAAAAACCGCTCAAGAGCTAATCGACGCTGGCGAACTAAATCCCATCGAGGCCGATGAAACAATAGAAAAGCTCCTCGCGGTAGCCTCTAAGCCTCGGAGGTCAACCTCTTAGCTACTGGCTTTCCATTTTCTTTAAACCCCGCCCCAGCCAGTCTACTTATAAAAACAGCGACTGCGGATAACACTGCGGATGCTTCGCTGTCGTCGTATTCTCTTACGATATGCATAGTAGGGTTACGCCATGATATTTTAACTGCCATCAGGTCGCCACATATATCAAGATAAGTCTGCTCTTTCCGTTTCCACGAAATAGTCTTGTTGGCATGTTTTTCTGCAACCTTAGTTTGGATTTGCTTGAGATACGACTCCCAACTTGGTGCGTAATTTATACCCAACTGCCTAGCAAGGACGCGAAGAGCCACTTCCATGACACGCATGGCATGAAATACAGCAGCGGTTCCTTGCCCCAAGACTGAACAACGCGCAGCGTTGCAAATGTCGTTCCGCGCGGATGGGAAAGCGGCATAAACGTCTTCCCCCAAGGGGGCCTTATTATCGTAAAGTGCGGCATTTGCCGCACTAACGGGGTAGTAATAGTGCAATCGCAATTCATCCATAATCCGATTTTGAAGTGACTCAAGCTCGGTATACAACACTAGTGGAAGCACACCGCCATTGACGCGCGAAGTAATACGGTCAATCTGGTGGCACACTGGGTTTAAGCTGGGAATATCCGCACACAAAAGCCGAGTTTGATCTAGCGCGCCCTTTACTCCTTCAATAATAGGGTTGTCAGCACCAATCGGATCGTAATTGCCAGCGATCATTTGGCCCATCACGCGCCCCCGCTCATATTCTACCGTGGCAACGGTGATGGCAAACGCTCGTGCGTAGGTAAGCAGCATATCCCAAAGGCTTTCGACTTGTTTAGGCACTAGCACTTAGCATCCCCGATCCGCTTTGGGTACGCGAAATATAACAACGCCAAGCGTTGACACAGGAACATTGACGGAACATAAAGGGATATTAGAGCGTACACGGAACCAAATCGCGCCTTGAAGAGTAGCTCTTTCAATGCGCGGTGCTGCCAGATGGGAAAATTGCCATGATGACCGTTCTTAGCCTGTTCGTTTATGCCGCCGCCATGATGGCGGTGATGGGCGTGATGGCGACGACGTTGTGGCCTGCCCTGCCCCGGATCGTTGCGCTGCTGACGGGCGCGGAACACGCCTATGCAACGCCGGTCGTCCGCCGGGCGGATCGTCGGCGTGTCGTCAGGGTATCGGCAATGCAGGCGGCACCAGCCTGGCGCGCTGCCGCTTGATGCGGGCATAGCTGCGGATGCTGAACGGCATCAGCGCGAGGTAGATGGCGCAGACGATGGTCAGCGTGTGCCAGGGCGCGGAGACGAGTGCGGCACCGAGTAACACCACGACGGCGATTGCTTCGAACCGGATCGAGCGGCGCAGTTTGAGCGATGACCAGCTATAGGTTGCATGGCTTGATACCATCATCACCGCAATGAGCGCGACCCAGGGCGCGACGAGCCAGGGCGCCTGGAAAATCGGCGCGCCGGTAAGAAACCACAGATAGAGCGGCAACATTGCCAGGCCTGCAGCGGCCGGCGACGGCACGCCGGTTAAAAAGCCTGCAGATTTGTGGGGCTGATCGTCCACATCGATGGCGGCATTGAAGCGTGCGAGGCGCAGCGCGCAGAACACCGCGAATATGAGTGCACAGAGCCAGCCCAGCTTCGGGAGATCGTGCAGCGACCATAAATACATGATCAGCGCGGGCGAGACGCCGAAGGATATCGCATCCGAAAGCGAATCAAGTTCGGCACCGAAGCGGCTTTCGCCCCGCACCATCCGCGCGATTCGCCCGTCGAGCCCATCGAGTACGCCGGCGATCATGATCATCGTCACAGCCAGTTGCCAATCGGCCGAAATCGCGAAGCGGATGCCGGTCAGCCCCGAGCACAAGGCAAGCGCTGTCACGGCATTGGGCGCAACGGCGCGCAGCGGCAGGCCGCGCAATTGGCGAGACGTCGGCCGCCTCATGAACCGTCGATCACTGGCAGATCATTGGGCGATGCCAAGCGGCGTCGGCGCGCTTGCCCGGCCCAGCACGGTTTCCCCGGCCACGCTGCGCTGGCCGATCACAACCTGGCACATGGTATCGTCGGGCAGATACACATCGACTCGGCTGCCGAAGCGGATCAGCCCGATTCGCTGGCCGGAGGCGACGATGTCGCCTGCCTTGACGAAGCCGACGATGCGGCGGGCGACTAGCCCCGCGATCTGCGTGAACGCGACTTTCCGGCCATCGCGCCCCTCGACAAGAATATGCTGGCGCTCATTTTCCTCACTCGCCTTGTCGAGGTCTGCGTTCAGAAATTTGCCTGAGATATAGACGACTTGCCGGATCGTGCCGGCAATGGGCGTGCGGTTGATATGAACATCGAACACGCTCATGAAAATCGACACACGGACCAGCGACACCGGCCCGAGGCAATTCTCGCCCGCCAATTCGGGCGGCACCGGCATCCGCTCGATCATCGTGATCAGGCCATCGGCGGGGGCGACGATCAGATCATTGCCCTGTGGCGTGACGCGCACCGGATCGCGAAAAAACGCGGCAACCCAGATCGTCAGCCCGATCAGCGGCCAGGTCATGAAATCCCAGATGAACAGCGACAGGAGAGCAACCGCGCCCGCAATGAGCACATATTTGCGCCCTTCAGGGTGAACGTCGGGGAAGCGCCAGCTGACGGTCGGTGAGCCAATCGGCGGTTTTTCGGGCATTGCCATGGCTTTCATCTACCTTGCGCAGTGCAGCAATTCAATGCGCGCGCGCCAAATGCGTGCGGCGACCCGCATTGGTGGCCAGCGAAGGTTGATCACTGCCTGCCTTCATCCTAGACGGCGGTGACAATCCCCTCCCCCCAAGGACAAGCGAGCAATCGATGGCGAAGATCAAGGTGAAGACGCCCGTCGTAGAAATCGACGGCGACGAGATGACACGGATCATCTGGCAATGGATCCGTGAGCGCCTCATTCTTCCCTATCTGGACATCGATCTCGATTATTATGATCTGGGGGTCGAGAAGCGCGACGAGACCGACGACAAGATCACGGTTGAGAGCGCGCGCGCGATCCAGAAATATGGCGTCGGTGTGAAATGCGCGACGATCACCCCCGATGAGGACCGGGTGAAGGAATTCGGCCTCAAAAAGATGTGGAAATCGCCAAACGGCACGATCCGCAACATCCTGGGCGGCACGATTTTCCGTGAGCCAATCGTCATCAAGAACGTCCCCCGCCTGATCCCGAGCTGGACGCACCCGATCGTCGTCGGCCGCCATGCCTTTGGCGATCAGTACCGCGCGACCGATTTCCTCGTCCCCGGCCCCGGCAAGTTGCGCATGGTGTTCGAGGGTGACGACGGCACCGTCATCGACCGCGAGGTTTTCCAATACCCGTCGCCGGGCGTTGCGCTGGCGATGTACAATCTGGACGATTCGATCCGCGATTTCGCGCGCGCATCGATGCATTATGGCCTGAACCTGAAATGGCCAGTGTATCTGTCGACCAAGAATACGATTCTGAAGGCCTATGACGGCCGCTTCAAGGATTTGTTCGCCGAGGTTTTCGAAAGCGAATTCAAGGACAAATTCAAGGAAGCTGGCATTGTCTATGAGCACCGCCTGATCGACGACATGGTCGCCTCGGCGCTCAAATGGCACGGCGAGTTCGTGTGGGCGTGCAAGAATTATGATGGCGACGTACAGTCGGATCAGGTCGCGCAAGGGTTCGGCTCGCTCGGGCTGATGACCTCGGTGTTGCTGACGCCGGATGGCAAGACGGTGGAAGCGGAAGCGGCGCACGGCACCGTTACGCGCCACTTCCGCCAGCATGAGCAGGGCAAAGCAACCTCGACCAACCCGATCGCCTCGATCTTCGCCTGGACCGGCGGCCTGAAATATCGTGGCAAGTTCGATGGCACGCCTGAGGTTACCGCCTTTGCCGATACGCTCGAACGGGTCTGCATTCAGACAGTCGAGAATGGCCATATGACCAAGGATCTGGCGCTGCTGATCGGCCCCAACCAGCCATGGATGACGACCGAACAATTTTTCGAGCAGGTCCGCCTCAACCTCGAAACGGCCATGGCCGGCTGAGGCTGACGGGCGCACGCATCGCTTTGATGCTGGCGGCGGCCTGGTCGGCCGCCGCCGCCGCAGGTTCGGCAAGCCACGCCAGGCCGACGATCTCCGGCTTTCCGTATTCGCTGCAAGTCGGCGATCATCTTGTTTATGCAGAGCGGCCGATCGCCCCGGAAATCCGCCGGATTTTGGCGAGCGCGGATCAGCGGCTGGCCGCCTCCCCTATCGCTGGCCCCGGCATGGGCGCGCGCATCTTCCTGACCAAAGGCGGCGACCAATGGAAGGCGCTGAGCAAGGCGAGCGTATCGGCCTTTGCCATCACCCGGCCGGGCAATGAGGCGATTATCGTCAATGCCAGCGACGTCCGCACTGACCGGGTATTCAACGGGCGCAAGATCGGCGGCGTCCGTCCGCTGTCTCAGGTGATCGCGCATGAAATGACGCACGGGCTGATCCGGCGCCATTTGGGGGTCGCTGCGGCCGCGCGCGCGCCGGCGTGGATGGTGGAGGGCTATTGCGATTATGTCGCTGGCGGCGGCAGCCTGAGCGACACCGACGCCGCCCGGCTAATCGCGCGCAAAATCGACCATCCGGCGCTGCCCTATTATCTCGGGCGCAAACGCGTGGCGGCAATATTGGCGCGCAATGGCGGCTCGGTCGATCGACTGTTCGCCTCCCCGGATCGCACGGCAGCGAACCGATGAACGATTTACGCGCCAAATAGCTGACACGGGCGCGGTTTTCCGACTAGATAGGCCGGTGGCAATCGGATTGGACAATCAGGGCATCGGCGACGCGCTGGTGATCCTCGGCGCGGCGGGGCTCGTCATCCCAGCCTTTGCACGCGCGCGGATCAGCCCGGTGATCGGGTTCATTCTGGTCGGCGTGCTGGTCGGGCCGGCGGGGCTCGGCACGCTGGTCGCCGATTATCCGTGGCTGCGATATATCACGATTTCGGACGCCGCATCGATCGAGCCCTTTGCCGAATTCGGCATCATCTTGTTGTTGTTCTCGATTGGGCTGGAGCTGTCGTTCCGCCGATTATGGTCGATGCGCGCACAGGTTTTCGGGGTGGGCGCGGCTGAGCTGATCCTGTCGGGCGCGTTGATCGCGGTGGCGCTTGCCGCTTTCGGGCAGGCAACGCCGGGCGCGATCGCGCTTGGGCTGGCGCTGGCGCTGTCATCGACGGCGCTCGTCATACCGATGACGGGCACGGGCAGCCCGGTCGGGCGATCCGCCTTTGCGATGCTGCTGTTCGAAGATCTGGCGCTCGTCCCCATCATCTTCGCGCTCGTCGCGATGGCGCCGACGACAGCGGGTGATAATTGGGCGTTTGTCGGCGTGCTCGGGCGCGGCGCGGTGACGGTGGCCGGCATGTTCCTCGCCGGGCGAATCGTGTTGCCCCGTTTGTTTGCACAGGCCGCGCGTACCAAAAGCCCCGAACTGTTTCTGGCAGCATCGCTGCTCGTCGTCATCATCGCGAGCCTGGCGACGACAGCGGCGGGGCTGTCACCCATTGTCGGCGCGTTGCTGGCGGGGCTGCTGATCGCCGAAACCGATTATCACAGCGAAGTCGAGGTGATGACGGCGCCATTCAAGGGTCTCGCGCTGGGCGTGTTTCTGATCACGGTGGGGATGAGCCTCGATCTCCGGCAAATCGCCGAATATTGGCAGACGCTGCTGCTGGCGCTGGTTGGCCTGGTTGCGCTGAAGGCCGGGGTGACCGCCGCCCTGCTGAAATTCACCGGCCTGCGCAATGCGGTGGCAGCGGAAACCGGGCTGCTGATGGCGAGCCCGTCTGAAACGACGCTGATCGTGCTTGGCGCGGCGGCACAGGCGCAGCTCATTCTGCCATCGACGGCGAGCTTCTGGCAGACGGTGACGGCGCTTGGTCTGACCGTCACACCCTTGCTGGCCTGGGCGGGGCGGCGCGTGGCGCGGCGGATCGAGCGGCGGACGGAAGGCGAGTCGCCCGAAATGGCGATCCCCGATGATGGGCCCGGCACCGTCATCATCGGCTTCGGGCGCGTCGGTCGGATGGTCGCCGACATGCTGCAGGTCCATCAGCAGCCGTTCGTTGCGGTGGAGGCCGATATCGATACGGTGATGGCGGCGCGGCGCGAGGGCTATCCGATCATCTTTGGCGATGTCGCGCGGCCCGAGCTGGTCGATCGGCTCAATCTGGGCCGTGCAAAGGCGCTGATCCTGACGATGGATGACCCCGTGCTGACCGTGCGGCTGACCAAGCGCGTGCGCGGCTGGGTGCCCGGCCTGACCATCGTCGCGCGTGCGCGCGACGTTGACCATGCCGCCGAATTATACCGCGCCGGGGTGACCGATGCCGTGCCCGAAACGCTGGAGAGCTCGTTGCAACTGTCCGAAGCCGTGCTGACCGATCTCGGCGTCGCGGTCGGCCCCGTGATTGCCTCGATCCATGAAAAGCGAGACATGCTGCGCAAGGAGATCAAGGGATCGGCCAATCTGGCGCGCGAACCGCGCTTCCGCCGCCTGCGCGACAGCGACCGGCCGACCTGATCGGCGCGCGAGATCAAATCAAGGTCTATCAGATATTTACCAGCTTGAGCGACGACCGCTCAATCAGTTGAGCTCATCCTCGGCCCATGATGATCAAGGCCCTTCTGGCGATTACGCTCATCCTGATCGCGACGGATTACGTGCTGACGGGCGGCGATTATCTGTCGTCGTTCCTGCGATCGACCGGCCATTTCTTCCACTGGCTGACCGCCTCGGGCAAAAATTCGATCTTCTCGAAATAAACCGAGCGTTACAGATCGTGATCGACATCCAGTTCGCGCACGCGCCTGGCCTGCCGCGCGGTATCGACCAAGCTGCGCAGTTCCTCACGGATCGCGCGGGCGCGCGGAATGTCCTGGAGGACCAGCGTGCCGCCCTGGGTCGTCGGGTCGCTTGAACGGATCGCGATGACGCCGATATCGGCCCATTGGTTGAAGATCGAATAGCTGACCGTCACGTCCTTGATGCGGTAGAGCTCGATCTCATCGGTCTTCTTGTTGATGATGCCGGTGCGGATGATCAGCCGTTGATCGGTCAGTTCATAATGCGTGGCAACATTTCGTAGCCAGCGCAGGGCGACGATTACCAGCCCGACACCGACGAGACAGAGCAGCAGCGTACCCCAGCCGGCGAGGCTGCCGATCAGCCAGCGACCAGTGCTGGCGCGGAATTGCGCGATCGTGCGTTCGGTCATGCCGACGCCGTCATCGCTTCGAGCGCCTGACGCACGGCTGCCACGGCGGCTGCCGCCTGCGCGCCGTCTGGCCCGCCGCCCTGCGCCATATCCGGCCGACCGCCACCGCCCTGCCCGCCCAGCGCGGCAACGGCGATGCGCAGCAGATCGACCGCATTGTGGCTGCCGGCGAGATCCGCGCTGATGCCCACCGCAACCGAGGCCCGGCCCTCATTGACGGCGACGATCATGACGATGCCCGAACCAATCCGGCCCTTCACATCGTCCACCGCCCCGCGCAGCCCCTTGGGATCGAGCCCGTCGACGACCTGGCCGACAAAGGCGACCCCGCCGACCTGTTCAGGCCCGGCCGGTGCAGCGCCGCCGCCGCCGCCGAGCGCGAGCGCCTTCTTGGCCTCGGCGAGTTCACGCTCCAGCCGACGACGATCTTCGACCAGCGCCGCGACCCGGGCCGGGACTTCATCGGGCGCGGCCTTGAGCGTGCTCGCGGTCGCGCGCAATTTCTCGTCCCGATCGGCAAGCCATAGCCGGGCCGCCTCGCCGGTCAGCGCCTCGATTCGGCGGATGCCGCTTGAGACCGCGCCCTCGGCGATGATCTTGAACAGCGCGATATCGCCGAGCGCATTGACATGGGTGCCGCCGCACAACTCGGTCGAGTAGTTGGCGTCTTCCTGGCCGCCCATGCTGAGCACACGGACTTCCTCGCCGTATTTTTCGCCGAACAATGCCAGCGCCCCAGCCTCGATCGCCGCATCGGGGGTCATCAACCGGGTGGACACTGCGCGATTGCCGCGAATCTGGGCATTTACCTCGGCTTCGACCATGGCGATGTCTTCGGCAGTCAGTGCG
>JBBQHG010000065.1:0-12520 GCA_038323755.1 Sphingomonadales bacterium | reverse complement strand
CCGATCGACGAAAGCCGCATTTTCATCCCTGTCCGCATTGCGGTCTTGACGGTATCGGACACGCGCACCGCCGCCAACGATACATCCGGCGACACGCTGGTCGAACGGCTGTCGGGCGCCGGCCACACGCTCGCTGCGCGGACAATCGTGCGCGATGACGTGCCGGTGCTGGTGGCACAGTTGACCCGCTGGATCGACGACCCGCAGATCGACTGCATCATCACCACCGGCGGCACCGGCGTGACCGGGCGCGACGTGACGCCCGAAGCGATCGAACAGGTCGCCGACAAAATGATTCCCGGCTTCGGCGAGCTGTTCCGCTGGCTCAGCTTTCAGACGATTGGCACGTCGACGGTGCAGTCACGCGCTTGTGCTTGCGTGACGCGCGGTACCTATATCTTCGCGCTCCCCGGTTCGACCGGCGCGGTGAAAGACGGGTGGGACGGCATATTGGCGAGCCAGCTCGACAGCCGCCACAAGCCCTGCAATTTTGTCGAGCTCATGCCGCGGCTTATGGAGCGATAACTGCGCGCTGACGGCCGTTATTTCTTGGCTGGTCGCCTTGCTTCGACGAATTTGGCAAGCTCGGCGTCCATTACCTTGTACCAATCGACGATATCGGCAAAATTGGCCTGAGTGGTTTTGCCGACTGCGGTAAAATCCATATATTCGTTGAGGTTGCCGTCCTTGTCGATTGCGACCTTCAAGAAGCGCTTGCTGAGATTCCACTCGTTGGCAAAGGCCGGCGTGAAGAGCGGCTCGGCCTTGTACCAGCTGGCGAACTGGTAGGAATCGCAATTGACCTCGCCCGTGCAGCCATAGAATTCGATCGTGAAATCAGTGCCGCTGCTGCTGCTCAAAATATAGGGTTCGCCCTTGCTGTTCTTTTTCAGCACCGCCTTGTAGCCGGCCTCGTTCAGCGCCGTCGCCACGATGGCGGGCTGGCGAAGATCGACCAGCTTGTCCTGCGCCCGGGCACCAACGGACCAGAGCGATGCCGTGGCAAATAGGGCTGTTGCGATCATCTTGCGCATGGTCATTTCCCCCATCGACGGTGCACGACCCGATCGTGCCCGGGGATCACACTCTGCGACAGCGGCCCTGTCAAGACTGGTGAGAATCCGGAGTCGCGACCGCCAGCTCATGTCCGTCCGGATCACGAAACTGAAAACGCCGACCGCCGGGAAAGCTGAAGATCGGCACGCACACGGCGCCACCCGCGGCTTCCACTGCCGCCAGCGCCGCTTCCAGATCCTGAACCTCGATAACCGGCAGCGGCGAGGCCGACTTGGCGTCGTCATCCGCTTGCAGGCCGATGTCGGTATCTCCAGTGGTGGTGGAGGCATAGGTCGGGCCGAAATCAGCAAATGTCCAGCCAAAGGCCTGGCGATAAAAGGCTGATGCGCGGGCCGTGTCAGCGACCGGTAGCTCAAGATAGTTCATTCGTGCCATGCCGCTCCGCTCCATATGTTCTTCTTGTGTTCTACCTCGGTCAGTGGCACGACGCAAGCATGCAACCGTCCCGCCCCAAGCGCGGTGCCACGCTGAATAGCGAAAGCCGCCGGTTCAACCTGCCGCAAACCGAGGCGGACGGCGACTGGCTTGATGCGCGCGACGACATCGATGGCGGCCCGCCGCCGATCAGAACCACGGTTTCCGTCGAGACGCCGCGCACGATCATCAACCGTAATACCTCGCCCGACGTCCCGTTTGACCGGTCGATCAATCCCTATCGGGGTTGCGAGCATGGCTGTATTTATTGCTTTGCACGGCCGACCCACGCCTTTCACGACCTGTCGCCCGGGATCGATTTTGAAACGCGGCTGTTCGCCAAGCCCGATGCCGCGCGGCTGCTGCGGGCCGAACTCGCCAAGCCGTCCTATATTTGCGCGCCGATGGCGCTGGGCACCAACACCGATCCCTATCAACCGATTGAGCGGGAGTGGCGACTTACGCGGGCGTGCCTGACGGTGCTGGCTGAGACCAACCATCCGCTGACCATCACGACCAAATCCGATCGGGTCACGCGCGATATCGATCTGCTCGCACCGATGGCTGCCAAAGGCCTGGTCGCCGTGGCGCTGTCCGTCACCTCGCTTGATCCGAAAGTGTCGATGACGGTCGAACCCCGCGCGCCAAGCCCGATCAAGCGGCTGGCGGCGATGCGACAGCTCGTCGATGCCGGCATCCCGGTGCACGCATCGATTGCACCGGTCATTCCCGGGATCACCGACCACGAAATCGAACATATCGTCGAGCGGGCAGCGCGCGCCGGTGCCACGACGGCGACGATGCTGCCGGTGCGGCTGCCATGGGAAGTCGCGCCGCTGTTCAGAGCCTGGCTCGACACCCATTTTCCTGACCGGGCGAACAAGGTGATGACGGCGATCCAATCAATGCGAGACGGACGGGACAACGACCCCGCCTTTTTTTCAAGAATGCGCGGCAAGGGGCCGGTCGCGACGCTGCTGCGGACGCGTTTTGACCATGCGTGCGCAAAGCATGGACTGAACCGGGAGCGCATCAAGCTTCGCAGTGACTTGTTTCGTCCGCCGCCCGGCAGGCAAGGCGACTTGTTCGATATTGCGTGAAATGCCTTCATCTTTCGATATTTTCCGGCATTGACCGTGCGGACATATTGCCCCAACTTTGGCAAGCATCGAAGGGGGTAGCGATGTTTTCCACCGGCAGCATTCTGCTTCAACTGGGCTATGCCTGCATGCTGAGCGCTGTGATTAGTCGCAGTGCGATGATGCGCCGGCTGTCCATTCTGGCAGCGGCGCTGCTCTTTGCCCTCCGCGCAGCGCTCCCGCCGGTCGATCCGATGACATTGGCATGGATGGCCATCATCACACTCACCTGCGCGGGGCTGATCGGCCGTCCCTTCATCAAAAACGCCGCCGTCATCTTCACACCCGAAGAATCCGTGCTGCGCGCCGCGATCTTCGACGCTTTGCCAGCGCATGAGGCGCGGCACCTGATGGACCAAGGCTGGTGGGTGCACGGTGCCCCCGGCGAAACGCTGACCCAGGAGGGGAAGCCGATCGAGACCCTGGTCTTCATGCAGTCCGGCAGCGCCCGCGTATCAGTGGGTGGACGCAAGGTCGGAAACTGCGGCGCGGGCGACCTGATCGGCGAGGCAACCGCGCTGACGGGCGCGGCGGCAACCGCGACAGTGGTGCTCGACAGTGCTTCGCGCCTGTGGTGCATCAAGGCTGCGACGTTGCGCGATTATATCGGCGCCAATCCCGATATCGGCTCCTCACTCGAGCGCAGCTTCCGCATTGCGCTCAGGGCCAAGTTGATGGCGACCAACCAGGCAATTGCCGGGCAGCAGCAGGCCGATTGAGCGCAGCCGCGCCGGGGCGATCAGACAGTTGCCAGTTGGTGATCCTTATATTGGGCGCGCAGTGCCGTTTTCAGCAGCTTGCCGGTTGCAGTGTGAGGCAAGTCGTCGACGAACAGGATTTCGTCGGGCAGCCACCATTTCGCAACGTGCTGCGACAGGTGCGACAGGATATCGTCAGGCGTGACGATGCTCCCCGCCTTGCGCACGACGAGCAACAAGGGCCGTTCATCCCATTTCGGATGATGGATGCCGATCGCCGCGGCTTCGGCAACACCCGGGCAGCCGACCGCGGCATTCTCCAGATCAACCGAGCTGATCCACTCGCCGCCTGATTTGATGACGTCCTTGGCGCGGTCGGTGATCTGCATTGTCCCGTCCGGGTGGATCACCGCCACATCGCCGGTGTCAAACCAGTTATCCGCATCGACGCAATCGGCCTCCGCCTTGAAATAGCGCTTGATGACCCAGGGACCGCGAATCTGCAGGCGTCCAGAGCTCGCCCCGTCGCGCGGCTGTTCGACGTCTTCGTCATCGATCACGCGCAACTCGACACCAAAGGGTATCTGGCCCTGTTTGCACACCATATCGAGCTGTTCGCCCAGGCTGAGCTCATCCCAATGCGGTGGCGGCGCACCGGCCGTGCCGATCGGCGAGGTTTCCGTCATCCCCCACAGATGCGCAACGCGCGCGCCCATGCCCATGATCCGCTCGATCATGGCGCGCGGGGCCGCCGATCCGCCGATTGTTACCTGCTTCAGATACCTTGGCGCTTCACCGGTCGCGTCCATATGCTGGAACAAGGACAGCCACACAGTCGGCACCCCCGCGGAATGCGTTACCTTTTCCTGGTTCATCAACCGGCACAGCACCGCGGGATCATTGACACAGGCATAGACGAATTTCGCGCCGCCCAACGCGCCCGCAAAGGGCAGGCCCCACGCTGCGGCATGGAACATCGGCACGACGGGCAGTACCACCGCCTGCGACGACAGGTTGAGCAACCACGGCGCGACGCCTGCCATGGCGTGGATCATCGTCGAGCGATGCTCGTAGAGGACGCCCTTGGGATTGCCGGTGGTGCCGCTGGTGTAGCAGAGCATGCACGGGTCGCGCTCTGGCCCCTCATGCCATTGATAATGCCCGTCTTCGGCTGCAATGACTGCCTCGAAGCAATCTGGCCCCTCCCCATCGAAGCAGATATAGCGCTCGATGCTGGTCCATTGCGACTTCAACCGATCGACGATCGGCTGGAATTGCTTGTCATAGATCAGCACCCGATCTTCGGCGTGATTGGCGATATAGACCAGCTGCTCGTCGAACAGCCGCGGGTTGAGCGTGTGGATGACCCCGCCCATGCCGATCGCGCCATACCAGGCAACGAGATGGCGACTGTGGTTCATCCCCATCGACCCGACACGATCACCGGGAACAAGACCCATCTTTTCTAGCGCTTGTGCCAATTTCTTCGCATCGCGTGCGATGCCGGCCCAGGTCGTGCGGGTTTCATGACCATCGGCCCAGAAGGTAACGATCTCACGCGCGCCATGCTCGCGCGCCGCGTGATCGAGCAGCCGCGGCACACGCAATTCGAAATCCTGCATTCCACCCAGCACGATGCGCCTCCCCAAATTACCCAACCAGCGCGAGCCGCTTTGCCTCTGCGGTCTTCAACGCCACGTCAGTGACACCCTGCATGCTCTCGATCCGGGTCGCAAGCTCGCCGTCCAGCAGGAAATCCCGGCCGATGAGGATCAGCGCCTCGCCGCCTTGCGGCAAGGCAGCGCGGACATAAACCTCACCGCGCGCGCCCCGCGCCTCGGCGATGAGCGCCGACAGCTCCAAAATGGCGTGCGGCTGATCGACCGCGATTTCCATGATCATCCGAGCGGTGCTGGCCAAATCCTCGAACGCCTGCAGCCGCTTGACGGTGACCCGCGGGGTTTCTTCCCCGGGCCGGCGATCAAGCTCAACGGTGGCGATGCCACAGCCGCCGGTCCGCGCCGCTTCTTCCAGACCCGCCGCGACGCCATCATCAAAACACGTGGCCACAAATTGCCCCGATGCGTCCGACAAGGTCGCCATCAGATAGCGTCGCCCCTTGGCGGAGGTGCGCCATTTGGCATCCTCGACCAGCACCGCCATGGTCGCGCCAGCGCGCGTGCCATCATCGGGGATGTTGAGCTCACCCAGCGCCACATAGCTCCGCGCGCCGTACATCCGCGCCAGATGGCGGTGCCGGTCGACCGGGTGGGCGGAGAAATAGAAGCCGAACGCTTCCTTTTCCTGATCCATGCGCTGCGCCAGCGTCCACCGCGCTGACAGTGGCAGTTTGATCGATGCGCCCGATGAGGGCTCGCTCTCGCCGAACAGCCCGCCCTGCCCGCTGGTGCGCTGATCGTGCAGGCGCGCGGCGACCGCCAGGATCGTCTCGGCACTGGCAAAAATGCCGGCCCGGTTGGGATCTATGCCATCGAAGGCACCGGCCGCTGCCAATGTTTCCAGCTGGCGTTTGTTGAGCAGGCGCGGATCAACGCGGGTGGCAAGATCGTCGAGCGACTTGAAAGGCCCACTTTCCCGTCGTTCCTCGACCAGCCGCTCCATTGCGCCTTCGCCCACGGATTTCAGCGCGGCGAGCGCATAACGTACCGCCAGGCCATCGACGGTTTCCTCGACCGAGAATTCGGCATCGCTGGCGTTGATGCACGGTGGCAAAACTTTCACCCCCATGCGGCGCATATCGTCGGTAAAGACGCCGAGCTTGTCCGTCAGCGTCATGTCGAAACACATTGAGGCGGCGAAAAAATCCTCGGGGTAATGCGCCTTCAGCCACGCCGTCTGATAGGCGAGCAGCGCATAGGCGGCGGCGTGCGACTTGTTGAAGCCATAGCCGGCGAACTTGTCGATCAAGTCGAACAGCTCATTGGCCTTGGCAGCAGGAATCGCGTTCACACGCGCGCAGCCCTCGACAAATGTCGCGCGCTGCGCGTCCATCTCGGCCTGGTTCTTCTTGCCCATCGCGCGCCGCAACAGATCTGCGCCGCCGAGCGAATAGCCCGCCAGCACCTGCGCTGCCTGCATCACCTGTTCCTGATAGACGAAAATCCCGTAGGTCTCCGACAGGATCGTCTCGAGCAGCGGATGGGGATAATCGATCGCCTCGGTGCCGTTCTTGCGACGGCCAAAGCTCGGGATATTGTCCATCGGGCCGGGGCGGTAAAGCGAGACGAGCGCGATGATGTCGCCGAAATTGGAAGGGCGAACTGCGCTGAGCGTGCGGCGCATCCCTTCGGATTCCAGCTGGAACACGCCGACGGTGTCGCCCTTTTGCAGCAACCTGTAGACGCCCTCATCATCCCATTCGAGCGTATCAAGATCGATCGTGATGCTGCGCCTGGCGAGCATCTGCACTGCTTTTTTGAGGACCGATAACGTCTTCAGCCCAAGAAAATCGAACTTCACCAGCCCTGCTGCTTCGACATATTTCATGTCGAACTGGGTGACCGGCATGTCCGAGCGCGGATCGCGATAGAGCGGGACGAGCGCCGCGAGCGGCCGGTCTCCGATCACCACACCAGCGGCATGGGTCGAGGAATGGCGCGGCAGCCCTTCCAGCTTCATCGCCAGATCGAGCAGATGCTTGACCCCGCTATCGGTGCGATATTCGGCGGCGAGTTCCGAAACCCCGTTCAAGGCGCGGTCGAGCGTCCAGGGATCGGTCGGATGGTTGGGCACGAGCTTGGCGAGCCGGTCGACCTGGCCATAGCTCATCTGGAGAACGAGGCCGGTATCCTTCAGCACCGCGCGCGCCTTTAGCCGCCCGAAGGTGATGATCTGCGCGACATGGTCCGAGCCATATTTCTGCTGAACGTAGCGGATTACTTCCTCGCGCCGCGTTTCGCAGAAATCGATATCGAAATCGGGCATCGACACGCGTTCGGGGTTGAGGAAGCGTTCGAACAAAAGCCCCAGCTTCATCGGATCGAGATCGGTAATCGTCAGCGACCAGGCGACGACCGAACCGGCGCCCGAACCGCGACCCGGGCCGACGGGAATATCGTTTTCCTTCGCCCATTTGATGAAATCGGCGACAATCAGGAAATAGCCCGGAAAGCCCATCTGGATGATGACATCGAGCTCGAATTCCAGACGGTCGCGATAGGCTTTCTGCCAGTCCTCGCCTTCACCCTTGATCTTTTCCAGCCGTCTTTCAAGGCCGGCCCGGGCATCATTGCGCAGCGCGATACCCTCGGCTTCCGGATCGCCGGCGAGGCTCGGCAGGATCGGTTTGCGCTTGGGCGCGGCAATCGCGCAGCGCTGCGCGACGACCAGCGTGTTGGCGATCGCTTCGGGCAGATCGTCAAACAGCTGACGCATGTCCTTGGCCGGCTTCATCCAGGCATCGGGTGAGCTTTTCGGGCGATCGTCGCTGGCGATATAGGTCGAATTGGCGATGCAGAGCATGGCATCATGCGCTTCGCCAAAATTCTGCTCGGCGTAGCAACACGGGTTTGTCGCCACGATCGGCAAGTGCCGATCATAGGCCAGATCGAGCAGCGCACCCTCTGCCCGCCCCTCGATCTCGTCCAGCCGACGGGTCAGCTCGATATAGAGCCGGTCGGGGAAGAGCGCCTGCAGCCGATCAGCATAGGCCAGCGCTGCAGCGGGCTGATCTTCGGCAAACAACCGCGTAAGGCCGCCCTCACGCCCTGCTGTCAGCGCAATCAGCCCATCGGTGCGCCCTTCCAGTGCGGCAAAATCCACATGCGGGGCGAGCTCAAGCGGCCGCGCGAGATGCGCCTGCGACACCAGTGCGCACAAATTTTGATAGCCATCCTCATCCTGCGCATAGAGCGCTAGCCAATCAAGCGGGGCGGCCACACCCTCGGGAATATCAGGCCGGGCGACGCCCAACATCGCGCCGATAACCGGCTGGACGCCGGCAGCGCGCGCCGCCTCGGCAAAGGCCATCGCGGCATAGAGCCCGTTGCGATCGGTCAGCGCAGCCGCCGGAAACCCCAATTCCTGCGCCCGCTTGGCAATCGCCTTGGGCTCAATCGCTCCGTCGAGCATCGTGAACGAGGAGAAGATGCGTAAGGGGACGAAACCGGAATGGGGCATGGCCAGGACTATGCGGTGCCGGATGCCTGGTGTGAAGGCATTGCTACAAAAATGCTGTGGATTGACGGCAAATTATTTCAACGAAAGAGCCGCTCAGAGCAGCTTTTCGATGTCAGCCTTCAGACTTTCCGGCGTGTCATTGGGCGCGTAGCGGCGCACGGTTTTGCCCGACCGATCGATCAGGAATTTGGTGAAGTTCCATTTGATCGACGTCGTGCCCATCAGGCCGGGTGCGTCCTTGCGCAACCGATCGAACAGCGGATCCGCGTTCGACCCATTGACGTCGACCTTGGCGAAGACGGGGAAGGTCACGTCGTAATTGACGGTGCAGAAATCGGCGATTTCCGCGGCATCGCCGGGCTCCTGCGCGCCGAACTGGTTGCACGGGAAGGCAAGCACTTCAAATCCCTTGTCGGCATAGTCGCGGTGCAGTGCCTCCAGCCCTTTATATTGCGGGGTGAAGCCGCATTTGGAGGCGGTGTTGACGATCAGCAGGACCTTGCCTGCATAGGCCGAGAGATCGACTGGCTTGCCGTCTGCACCCTTGACCTGAAAATCGGTAATTGCAGTCATTATCCCTCCTCATGGCGGCTCAGCAGATAGCGCAGATTCTGTTTTACCCCCGGCCAGTCGCTGGCGATGATCGAATAGACGACGATATCGCGGATGCGGCCGTTCATCACCTGATGATTGCGCAAGACGCCGTCGCGCTTGGCGCCCAGGCGTTCGATCGCCGCCTGCGACCGTTTGTTGAACCAATCGGTGCGGATCTGGACGACGTTGCAGCTCATCACCTCGAACGCGTGCGTCAGCAACAGCAGCTTGGCCTCGGTATTGACGCCCGTCCGCTGCACCGATTTGGCGTAGAAGGTGCCGCCGATCTCCAACCGCTGATGCCCCGGATTCATCCGCATATACCGGGTCAGACCAACCAGCGCTCCGCCGCCCGCGATGACAGCGAAGGGCATTGCCCGACCAAAATCGCGCTCGCGAAACGTCGCCGCCATGAACGCATCGGGATCGCGCAGACCCGCGACATTGGTGAAAAACAGATCCGTCAGCGCACCGTCACCGGCAGCGGTGACAAGCGCGTCGCGGTCTTCGGGGACGAGCGGACGTAAGGTGACATGCGTGCCGACCAGCGTCGGCTGATCGGTCCATTCTGTCATTGCCTACTTCGCAGGTTCCTTTGAGGGGCTGTAGATGAAATCGAACGAAGGGCCCCAGCTTTTGCCGCCGTCTGTTGAGACCTCGCCGAGCTGGCGCACGGCGCCGCCCGCCTGGCGGGTATAGGTCATGCGCACAAGCCCGTCCTTGCCCGGTCCATTCACGCCGCGCCAATTGCCCGTGATCATCATGGCATCGCCCGCATAGGCGCCTGTAAAATCGACCCTGGTGCCGCTTGAATCGACCCATGCCTGGCGCCATGCGGCCATGCTGCTATCAAAGTTGCTGAGGCTGCCCCCGCCCCCGCCCTTCAGCGGCATCCAGTTTTCGCGGATTGCACAGCCACCGTACAGGCTTTCGATCAGCGAATGCGCGACGATGGTCTGCTTGCCATTGGGGCGGACATCCCATTTGCCGATCCAGAAATCGAACTGACGATATTCCGGGCCAGAACAGGCTGGAGGCGCCTGCGCCGCTAAGGGCGCTGGCGACGGCGGCGCGGCTGTCTGCGCAGCAGATGGCGATGCGGCGACGAGCGCCCAAATAAAGACCCCAATGCAGCTTTTGTTCACATCAGCACTCCCTCTTGCAGCCGAACCAGACGGTCCATCCTTGCTGCAAGACGTTCGTTGTGCGTAGCGATAAGCGCCGAACAGCCTTCCTCGCGCACCAAACGCAACAATTCACCCAGAACAATGTCTGCCGTGTGTTCATCGAGGTTGCCGGTCGGTTCATCCGCCAGCACCAGCGCCGGCTTGTTGGCGAGCGCGCGGGCGACGGCAACGCGTTGCTGCTCGCCACCCGACAACTGGCTTGGGCGGTGCGTAAGCCTGTGACCAAGGCCAAGCGTGGTAAGCAGCGACGTCGCGCGCGCGGCCGCTTGCGCCTGTGTCGCGCCGTGGATCAACAGCGGCAGCACGACATTTTCGGTCGCGTTGAAATCAGGCAGCAGATGGTGGAACTGATAGACGAAGCCCAGGCTGTCACGGCGCACCAGCGTGCGGCCATGGCTGTCGAGCCTGGCCGCTTCGGTGCCGGCGATGCGAATCGATCCGCCGAACCCGCCCTCAAGCAGCCCGACTGCCTGCAGCAGAGTCGATTTGCCCGAGCCCGAGGGGCCAAGCAGCGCGACAATCTCGCCCTTCGCCACGGTCAGGTCCACGCCGCGCAGGACATGGATGGTTTCCTCGCCCTGCACGAAACTGCGGGTGAGGCCCGTCATCTGCAGTACCGGTTCACTCATAACGCAGCACCTGGACGGGATCGGTATTGGCTGCCTTGAACGCCGGATAGAGCGTGGCGAGGAAGCTCAGCACCAGCGCCATCGCAGCGATCACGACGATCTCGACAGGGTTGGGCTTGGAGGGCAGCTCGGTGAGGAAGCGGATCGACGGGTCCCACAGATTTTGCCCTGTCACCAGCTGGATGAAATTCACCACGCTCTGGCGGAAAAACAGGAAGACGAAACCAAGGATGAGCCCAGCGACCATCCCCAGCGTACCGATCGTCGTACCGACGACCATGAAGATCTTGATCAGCCCGCCGCGCGTCGCGCCCATCGTTCGCAGGATGGCGATATCGCGCGTCTTGGCGCGTACCAGCATGATCAGCGACGACAAGATGTTGAAGACGGCCACAAGAATGATGATCGAGAGCACGGTGAACATCGCGATCCGTTCCACCTCAAGCGCCTCGAACAATTGCGCGTTGAGCTGCCGCCAATCCGCCACGACTCCCCGGCTGCCGATTTTCGCCGCAAGCGGCGCGACGATCGAGCCGACCTGATCGGCATTGACGGTGTTGAGCTCCACGATCCCGACATCATCCCCCATCAGCAGCAGGGTTTGCGCATCCTGCAGCGGCATCAGGATATAGGCTTTGTCATAATCATAGACGCCGATCTCGAACACGGCGCCGACGGTGTAGGAAACGATGCGCGGCACGGTGCCGAAAGGGGTGGTCTGCCCCTGCGGGCTGATCAGCGATATTTCACTGCCGACCTGCGCGCCAAGCGCCTCTGCCAGCCGAGAGCCGATCGCAACGCGGCCACTGCCCGGCACGAGGCTGGCGAAGGAGCCGCTCAGCTCCTTGCCCTTGATCGTCGGGTTGTTGCGGATGTCGTCCACCCGCATGCCACGGATCAGCACCGCCTCAACCCGGCCATTATAGCTCGACATCAAGGGTTGCTCGATCAGCGGCGTCGCCTGGGTCACCCCCGGGGTATTGCGTGCTTCCTCAACAATGGCGCGCCAATCGGGCAGGCGACCACCATAGCCCTGGACAACGGCATGACCATTGAGCCCGACGATCTTGTCGAACAGTTCGGCGCGGAACCCGTTCATCACGCTCATCACGATGACCAGCGCCGCAACGCCAAGCATGACGGCAGCCAGGCTGATCCCCGCGACCAGGAAAATGAAGGCCTCGCCCTTGCCGGGCAGCAGGTAACGGCGCGCGATCATCCGTTCATAGCGCGAAAGGAGCATAGAGCTGGTTCCAAGCCCCCGCCCGGAATTAGGCGATGGCTTATCTAGGCGGCGGCTGGCCTGCTGGCAACCGGGACACATGCTGTTGCGATTCAGCCACAGCAGTGAACCAATCTGATACGCCCGGTGCGATTCACCGATGACAAATTGCCCCTTCCGACCTAGCCATCATCGCACTGAGACATAGGCAATGGCCGTGGTTCGGGGATGCTGAATGCTTTGAGCGCGAACAGGGGCGCTGCTTGAGCGGAGGCAAAATTAGGGGGCTGACGAGCAATCGTCACGCAGGCGCCCGGGTCGGAAACGGCCCGGGCGTTTGACGTTCAGGGCGTTGCGCTTCGCCCGCTAGAAGCTCTTGGACAGCGTGACGCCATATGTGCGCGGATCACCAGGCTGACCC
>JBBQHG010000064.1:0-12523 GCA_038323755.1 Sphingomonadales bacterium | reverse complement strand
TGCCCAGATCGGGCACGCGCTGATTATCGAGCCCGCGTCTTGGTGCGGGCGTGGCGCCAGCGACCAGCGCGGCGCCGCCGGCTGCCAACAGCGCATCTCGTCGGGAGAGCGTCATGCCCGCGCCCGCCTGGCGATTTCATCGCTGCGCATCCGGCCATCGACCAGCATCGACTGGTGAAAACGGACCAGTGTTTGTCCGCGCTTGCCCCGTGCGCCATCTTCAATCGCCAGCGCGGCCAGCATTTCAGCGGCGCGGGTGGCGGGCTCGGCAGCGATGCGCGCGAGGTCACTATCGAAGGGCGCGAAATAGGCGGGCACGCCTTGCCATTCGATCAGCCGCGCCCTGGCCTGATCGATCGACCAGCCATGGCAATGAAGCCCGATATCGACCCGCGCCCGGAGGATGCGGAACAGCCGCCAATGGAGGTAGCCGAGCATCATGCGCGGATCGGTCCATAGCCCGGCATTGGCGACCAAGCGTTCGATGTGGATGCTCCACGCCTCGGCAAAGGCGGGGGCATAGTCGAGCCGCAGCCTGTGCGGGCGCGCGGCGGCTTCGATCGGTAATTGGAGCATGTGGCCGGGCAACAGCTCATGCGCTGTGACGCTGGCCAGGCTCCAGCGCGGGCGATCGGCGATGCGCTTGAGGTCGATGATGTAGTTGCCGGGCATTTGCGGTGTCGGCAGGGTGCGGGTGCCGACCTTGCCCGATGCCTGTTCGACAGCTGAGCCGCGCGCGGCGGCGACGTTCAGGCAAAAAGCAGGTACGGGGCCGATCAGCCCCGGTATGAGCGCGGCAAGGCGGGCGAGCAGTGCGTTGATATCTGCCACGGCGGCATCGCGCCCGGCGTCGGCATCAAGATAATGGTCCTCACTTTCGCCCCATAGCCGGGCGAAGCGCGCACCAGTCGTCGCGCCATTGATCCCCAGGGCGTCGAACCGGGTGCTCGCCTGCGCATCGATCAACTGTTGTTCGGCGATCAGCCGCCGGTCGATCGCAGCGAGGCTTGGCGTGTGGCCGGTCTTGCGCTGGAGCAGCAGCGCATAGGTTGCCGTATCTGGGCCGGGGGTAAGCTTGGCGCGGGGATCGATTCCGCGCCGGGCCAGAGCGACATCGGCGGCAAGACCATCGCGCGCGGTAATGAGGTCGAGCCGTGCCGAGCCGGTGAGCCGGTCGGCGCGCACCGCCACGAGGCGTTTCAGCGCGGCGGCGGGGTCTCGCTCGGCGGCGGCAGCGTCGAGCAGGGCGGTGAGATCTGGCTGCGCCGCGCGTGCCGGTCTGGCCAGGGCCACTGCCGCTCCGCCCGCGACCAGCGTGCGGCGCGAGATCATTGCCGGGATGCCAGGGGCACGTCGTTGTTGTGCAGCGTGACCTCAGCCGCATCGGCGGGCAGGGCGACCCGGACGGTCAGGGTGGCAGGATCGACGCCACGGGGGAGGCGCAACTGAATGTCGTGCTTCACCGGGACCAGATCGAGCGGTGCCGGCATCGCGGGAAGTGCGGCCTGAGCAACGGTCTTGCCCACCGGATCGACCAGCAACGCCGTGCCGCCGCCAACGGCCTTGGCGCCGAGGCTATGGACGGTCAGCGTCACGGTGCGCCCCACCAGCCGGACATCATCGCCACCAATGCCGAGATCTGGTCGCTGATCGACTGGATCGCCGGGCGCGATGAGGGTGAATTCAAGGTCTGCAAGGCCCGGCGCGAAGCTCAGGCCGGTGCCCATACTGCGTTCGAGCGCGACCTCATGGGTGGTGCCATCGGCTGCTTTGACCTGCCAGCGCCCGGCCATGACGTTCCAGCCCGTCATCGTCGCCCGTTGGATATGGTCGGTGGCGTTGAAAACAACCACCCGAAAATGATCGGGCGTCGCGTTCGGCAGCAGGATCGCGACTTGCTCGGCTGCGCCCGCTTCGGCGAAGCGCCAGCTGACCGTATGTCCCGGCCAGGTCTGGTTGCGCTTGAGCGCGATCCCGCCCAACCGCTCGCGCTGGAGCCAGTCGGTCGCCATCTCGACCCGGTCGGACCACCAATGCCCTTCGGTCAGCATGTAGAAGCGCTGGCGCTTGTCGGCGATCGCATCGGCGTGGAGATCGGCAAGCGCATCGGTGTCGCCCGTCGCCTGCCACCGGGCGAAGCGGCTTGCTGCATCCTCGCCCTTGCGGGCCGCTTTGGCGAGCAAGGCAGCGCCATCGGGAAGGGCAGAAAAGCCATTTTCGTTGAACTCGAACAGCCCCGCGCCGCTGCGACCCAGCCGCCCCTCGATCGGCCGCAGATATCTGGCGTCTCCCGTAAAGCGCCATGCCGCCCAGGCCGATTGGAGCGGGGTTGAGACTCCACCGCCGTCGCCCGCGCGCTCGGCATCGCTGCGCCAGTTGATTTCGTTGGGATAGCTCCAGGTGCCATCGGCGCCTTGCTTGCCGTGCGCCATCCATCCATCGACCACGCCCGTCACCAGCGTACGCGCGACCGGGTTGGCGTTGTACAGCCCGAGCAGGACGGGCGCGTGCATCACGGTGAAGCTATAGGGTTTCTGCCATTCCCATGCGCCTTCGCGGTACATTTTTCGTGCGCCGTACCAGTTGCTGGCGAAGTGCATATGCCCCGCGGGGTTCTTCCAGATGACGCCGCTCAGTGCCTTGGCGGTCGCCATCAGCCGTTCGACCGCGCGCGGCTCGCCCCAGTTGAGATACAGCCGCTCGGCGTCGCTGTTCAGGCCTTCCTCATAGGCATGAAGCTCGTCGGTGGTGATGTAGCCGAGGCCATTCACGACCATCCCGTTCATGTACGCCGCATCGGACAGCGCGCGCAGCGAGGCATTGATCCTGTCGGGCTCGACCCCCATCAACGCGAGGCCGGGCCATTGCTCGGTCAGGTCGGTATCGTCGGAAATGCCGCCGCCGAAATCGCCATAGGGGACCTGGCGATGGTCGATCCACCAGTCGACGAAACGCGCGGTGATCCTCAGATCCTCGAGCTGGCGATGGGCCCAGAGCGGCACGCCTTTGGGTGCTTCGGTCTGCACATAAGCGGGCAGGTTTTCGGGGCGATAGTTGATGTCCGCCCAGTAGCGCCGCGCCTCGATATTGTCTGAATCGACGCGCAGCAGGTCGCTGATGTCGCCGAACAGCCGCGCATAGAGCGCCTCGCGCTTCGAGGCAGTGTGCTCCTCTACGAGAAAGCCCCAATTGTCCTTCACCTGGTTGAAGCGGTCGGCGATATGCTCCTTCAGCGCCTCAGCGCGATCTTTGAATACCAGCCGGATGCGGGTGCCATTGAGCGCCTCGGCATCGAAATCCGCCGCGCCCGATTCAATCGTGAGATAGAGGCTGGCATCGGGCAGGATGCGGTCGCGAAGATCGAGCCAGAGCGTGCGCGCTTCGTTCGCGCGGACGCTGACCGACACATCGATCATGTCGCGCGCGGGCCAGAGCGGATCCTTGACGCGCAGTTCGAGCGGGATCAGGCCGTCCTTGCCCGGCGTTGCGGGGAGCGCGGGCAGATCGATCGCGATGCCGTCGAGCCCGTCATGCAGGTTCTGCCAGCCATAATCGAAGGCGCGCGCCAGCGGCTTGTCGGGATAGGCATCGCCCAGGCTGGCGGGGATCAGGACATGGACGATCGGCAGGCCCTTGGAGCGCGGCTCGGCCTTGCCGCCGGTCGCGGCACCCGCGCCGACGGCGGCGCGCACGCCGGCGGAGGGCAGGGCGACCACCGTGGCCCGCTCGTCAGGGGCGTAGCGGCCAGCGATGAAGCGATTGAGCGAGCCGAGCGCGGCGACACTGGTTGAGGCCGAGGCGTCGACGGTGAAGGACAGGGTGAAGCTGCCGGTCGGCTCGGCGCCGGGATGGACATCATAGGCCCAGATTTCCTGGATCGGCTGTTCCTGCATCACATTGGTGACGCTGATCGTGCCGCCGGTGACGGGCGCGATGCTGTCAACGGAACGGACCACGCCAGCCGGACGCGTCCCGAGCGTCAGCGGCTTGCCCGTGCCCTGCCAGCTCATTGCGCCATAGGCGGCGCCGCGGATTTCGATCCGGTTGACGCGCTCGCCCGGCGGGATCGTCAAATCATAACGCTTGCCGCCTTCGACATAGGTGTTCCAATCGGGCAGCTCGAAATAATCGTCGCGGCCGGGCAGGCGCGATCGGTTATAGACGCCGGGCCAGGTGGTCTCGGCAATGCCGTCGACGCCCTTCCACATCCATTGCTTCAGGTCCTTGGCATCGGCGAACTCGACCTTGCGGATCGTCGTCGCAGGCGCATCGAGCAGCGGCGGCGACGCGCGGTCCCAGCCGTGGCGGTGCATCCACGCGGACCAGCGCGCGGCGTCATCAGGGATGGGGACATCAGTGTTGGGGGCAGGGGCCACTTCCTGCTTGGCGGCGAGCCGGGCGACATCGGCTTCCCCAAGAGCGCGATCATAAACGCGGATCTCGTCGAGATCACTGCCCCGCATGAAGTGATAACGGCTCTGCACCTGATGCGGCGACAGCACGCGTCCGGCCATGCCGAGCTGGTCCAACCCCGAATCGAGATCGGCTCTTTGCAATTTACGCGCAACTTCCTTGCCGTCGACGAAAAGGCGGACGCCCTCGGTTTCATCCCAGGCGAAGGCGATGTGAGTCCATGCATCGGCAGCAGGAACCGCATCGACCCTCCACGAAACGCGCACCCGCGACAGGTTCGCGTCGGTCACGAAGGCATCGAAGCCGTGGCCGTTCCAGTCGATACGCAGGAACGCCATGTCCCAGCTGCTGTGATCGGCAAAGCCGACGCGGAAAATGGAAAAAGGGGCGTCGCCGAGCGGTTCACGGGGGCGCCAGAAGAAGCTGAGTGTGCCGCGCTGCGCCCGGATATTGCCCGGGGCTTTCCAGGCGACATAGCCTTCATCGCTCCAGCGCGCAGCGCCGCCGATTGCCCCTTCTGGCACTACCTCCACGCCGCTGCGGAAATTGGGTAGCGGATCGCCGCTTGCCACATCGGCATCGAGCGATTTGTCCGCAGACACGCGGAACAACAGCCCCGTCGGCTCAGCCAGCGCCTGGCCCGGCAGCAGGGCCAGCACGGCTGCCGTGATTGCCCAGCGCCGGTTCATGCCACGTCGACGCGGGCCAGTCGCGGCGAGAGCAGGTGGATGAGCAACAGGGCGACGAAATAGGCACTGGCGCAGATCGCAAACAGGATCGAGTAATTCTTGCCGGTGGTGTCAAGGATATAGCCGGTGAACTGCGCCATCCCCATGCCGCCGATCGCGCCGATCATGCCGCCGATGCCGACGACCGACCCGACCGCGCCGCGCGGGAAAATATCCGACGGCAAGGTGTAGAGATTGGCCGAAAAGGCCTGGTGCGCGGCGGTTGCCAGGCCAATCACCAGCACTGCGCTCCATAACCCGTCAATCGACTGCGCAAAGTAAATCGGCGTCACGCAGACGGCGCAGAGCAGCATCGTCAGCTTGCGGGCGGTGTTGGCGCTATAGCCTGACTTGATCATGCGCGACGACATCCAGCCCCCGGCGATGCTGCCGAAATCGGAAATCAGGTAAATCGCGGCCAGTGGCAGCCCGAAGGTCTTCAGGTCGAGGTGATAGCGCTCATAAAGATAGCCCGGCAGCCAGAAGAGGAAGAACCACCAGATCGGATCGATGCAGAATTTGCCGAGCGCATAAGCCCAGGTTTCGCGCACAGTCAGCAATTTACGCCACGCGATCGGCACGACCGGGTCGGCCGGGTCCTGCTCGATCCAGGCAAGCTCGGACGGGCTGACACGGCCATGTTCGCGCGGGTGGCGATAGACCAGCCACCAGGCGATGAGCCACAGGATGCCGAGAATACCCGTGATATAAAAGGCGACGCGCCAATCGAACGCCAGCACGAGCGCGGGCACCAGCAACGGAGTTATGATCGCGCCGATATTGGCACCGGCATTGAACAGCCCGATTGCAAAGGCGCGTTCACGCTGCGGGAACCAGTCGGTCACCGCACGGATGCCGGCGGGGAAATTGCCCGATTCCCCGATGCCGAGCCCGAAACGTGCCATCGCAAAGGTCGTCACGCCGGTGGCGAGGCCATGCGCCATGTGGCTGATGGTCCAGATGACGATGGCAATCGTGTAGCCGAGCCGCGCGCCAACCATATCGACGATCTTGCCAAAGCTGACATAGCCGATCGCATAAGCGACCTGGAACCAGAAGATGATCGTGGCGAAATCGGTTTCGGTCCAGCCGAATTCATGGCTGAGCGTTGGCTTCAGCACGCCGATCATCTGGCGATCGACATAGTTGATCGCGGTCGCGGCAAACAACAGGGCGCAAATGACCCAGCGAAACCGCCCGACCCGTTCGGCTGCCCGTGCCACACCTGGCATATCGGCCGTTGCCATCATTTGCTCTCCCACCTTGCCCTTTTGCCGGGCTTATCCTTCGGCACTGATCGTGCAGGCCACCGATAGGCGTGCGTCGAACCGCGCCTCGACCTTATCACCGACCGAGACGGGATGAACGCCTGTGACCGCCCCGCTCGAAATCCATTGTCCGGGCAGGAGCGCAATCTGGCGTTCCGCCATCAGCTCGAACAGGAACCGCGCGGCGCCGAACGGGCCATCGAGCATCGTCGAGGCCATGCCAGCGCCGATAAGGATGCCGTTGATCATCAATTCGACCGGCCAGCGCAGCAGATCAGCTGAGCGCCAGTCAGGTATCGCGGACCCGATGACCAGGCCGTTATTGTTACCGAAATCGGAGATCGTAACGCCCGCGCCAAGATCGTTGATGCCGCCAAAGGGAGAGCTGGCAATCTCGATGCCGATATGGACCGCATCAATCAGCGCAGTTGCCTCCGCTAGCGAATAGCTGCGCTTGGCGGGATCGGGCGCGGTGCCGATCCGGAGGAGAAATTCGGCCTCGGCAGCGGCAAAACCACCCGCGAACACCGGCATTTCAATCGGCCCGTCGGCCGCTATGGCGTGGACACCAGTGAAGATCGGCCCGGCAAGGCGATCGACGTCGCCGATCGGCGGATTGATGCGACCGACCTTCCAGCCGATTATCGCCCCAGCGCTAAGCGCGATCGCTGCATCCTGCACGGCATAAGCATCGGCAAGCCCGACGGGGATGGCCCCGGGATAATCAACCAGGACGGTCGCGGTGCGGCGTGCATCGACGAAACGACTGGCGATCTGCGCAAATTGATCTTCGACTTCGCGCCGCATCTGCCCACCAAGCTCCCCTGTCATACGCGTACCGTTATTCTGTTTTGCCGCACAGTGCGGCCAGTGGACACCGGTGTCAATGGGGCCGCTCATTGTCACGCCGACGGCAGGCGGGACCAATCGCCATCAAAGGCCAATGTCGCAGCATTGGCGATCGAGTCGACCAGCAGCGGGTCGTCTCGCCAATGGCTGGCCAAACCCAGACCGGTGTCGATCAGCCGACGCGTGAACAGGGCAGGGTCGGCGCCGGCGGCGACCGATGCCAGCGCATCGGCAGCAGGATCGATGATCGGCGTGCCTTTACGCACCCGTTGGAGAACCCATGCGACCCAGCATCCAGCAGCAACAGCGGCGAACATCGGCATGCGCCCCAAGCGACGATTGGCCTCGATGGTGTCACCGAGCCGGTAGGGCAGTTTCTGGCTGCCATCCTGCGCGATTTGATCGAGCCGATGAACGATCGCTGCGTTGCGGAACCGACTGAGAATCGCGGCGCGGTAGGCCTCCAGATCGAGACCCGAGACGGGCGGCAGCGAGGGCGCGATATCGACGCTGATCATCGCTTCGACAAAGGCGGCCAATGCCGTGTCGGCCATTGCCCCGGCGACGCTGGTGTGCCCACGCAGCAGCCCGGCATAGGCGAGCGTGGAATGAGCGCCGTTCAGGATGCGCAGCTTGGCGCGCTCATAACCAGCGAGGTCCGGCGTGACGATGGCGCCGACCGATGCGAGATCTGGCCCTGTCGTCAGCCCGACATCCTCGATCACCCATTGGACGAAATTTTCGCGTTGGACGGGAATGGCATCGACGACGCCCAATGAGGCCTGAACATCAGCCAGCAGCGCAGCATTGGTGGCCGGGGTGATCGAATCGACCATGGTGGATGGCACGCGAACCGCGCCCTGGATCCACGCTGCGACCTTTGCATCACGCACGCTGGCAAAAGCGACCAGCGCCGCCTTCAGTTTGGCTCCATTGTTTGCGAGGTTGTCGCACGGCATCGGCACGAAGGGCGGCAGGCCGCTTGCATGCCGTGCTGCAAGGCCCGCAACCATCCAGCCGATAACGCTGCGCGGCGGCGCATCCCCACGCAGATCGTGAACGATATCCGGATGCGACAGATCGAGCGTGCCATCGGCGGCGAGGCAATAGCCTTTTTCGGTCACCGTCGTGGTGACCAGACCAATTGCCGGGCTGGCAAGCAGTGCGGCCGTCGCCGCAGCATCGCCTGGCCCCAGCCATGCGCCATGCGCGCCGACGACCCGGTAGAATGACGCGGAATCGCGAACCGCAATCGTATACAGCCCTTGCTGCGCCGACAGGGACGCGACGCCATTTTTGCTGCGCAGCGCGACTGCAGCAATGCCCCAGCGAGGATCATGATCGAGCAGCGTGTCGATATAGCTTGCCTGATGCGCGCGGTGAAAGGCGCCCGGGCCAAAATGGACGATGCCAAGGCGGGGCGGGGCCAGCCTTGGCGGCTTGTGCACCAACTCTGGCAGCCGCGACAGCGCAGCATAGTCGAGCATGGTCAAAGCGTGACGCCCCGCTTCCAGATCGCCATTTCGCGTTCGTCATTATGCTCGGCGGCGGTTTTCTCACCCGATGCAATCGCCACAATTCGGGCAAGCAGCGCCTCTGCACTGGCGTCCATGCCATGATCAAGCACGCCGCCGGCATCAAAATCTATCCAGCCGGGCTTGGCCGCAGCGAGGGCGCTGTTCGAGGCGATCTTGAGCGTGGGTACCGGCGCGCCAAGCGGCGTGCCGCGCCCGGTGGTAAACAGGATCATCGTCGCGCCCGCCGCCGCCAGTGCCGTCGACGATACTGCATCATTGCCCGGCGCCTCAAGCAAGGTCAGCCCGGGCAGCGTCGCCTGGTGCGCATAGCCGATGACGTCGACAACAGGCGCCGTGCCGCCCTTCTGGACCGCACCAAGCGATTTTTCCTCCAGCGTGGTGATGCCGCCCGCGATATTGCCCGGGGAGGGGTTCTCCGACACCGGCTCGCCATGCGCGAGGAAATAGCGTTTGAAGTCGTTGACCATCGCCCCGATGCGATCGAACAGCTGCGCCGTTGCTGCGCGGGCCATCAACAAATGTTCGGCGCCGAATATCTCTGGAATCTCCGTCAGGATAACTTTGCCGCCCGCATGCGCGACACGGTCGCTCATGCGCCCGACCAGCGGGTTGGCGGTCAGCCCAGAAAAGCCGTCGGACCCGCCGCATTTTACGCCGAGTACGAGCGTGTCGAGCCCGACCGACACGCGGGATTGCGCTGCCTGCGCCACAAGCGCGTCGACCAGAGACTCGCCCTCTGCGACCTCATCGACCGAGTGTTGCGCGATCAAGGTGCGAATGGCGCCGTGATGGGCCTCGGGTATTTCTGCCATCAGCGCGTCGAGCTGGTTGGACTCGCAGCCCAGCCCAATGATCAGCACACCGCCTGCATTGGGATGGCTGGCAAGCGCTGCAAGAATCCGACGCGTCCCCGCCAGATCATCACCCAGCTGCGAACAGCCGAAGGGATGAACAAAGGCATGGACGCCGTCTATCCGCCCGGCGTGACGAAGCTGCGCGCGAGCAGCGATCCGCTGCGCGGTCCGGGCAACGCAGCCGACTGTGGGGAGGATCCAGATCTCATTGCGCGTGCCGACCCGGCCATCTGCGCGCAAATATCCCTGGAACGTGACATGGCTGATGCCCGCTGCTGCGACGGGCGCACATTCGCGTTGGGCATAATCGAGCGTGCCGCTCAGCGCGGTGGCGACCTCATTTACATGCACATGGGCGCCCTGCGCTATGGCGTGCCGGGCGACGCCGATCGGAAAGCCAAACTTGGTGATGGCTGCGCCGGTTTCGATGGGTGTGAGCGCAATCTTGTGGCCACGGGCGATATCCGCCGTCGCGGCGATAGTCCTGCCAGCGAGTTGTACCATCTCTCCGGTTGCGACATCGCGAAGCAGCGTTGCGATATTGTCCGCAGGATCGACTTGCCAGGCATCGACCATCAAGAGGCTCTCCCATAGTTTAGGTAACCGGTTTCCCGATCGCTTCGCTTGTGGCTCAGCCGCTTGATACGCGCAACCCGCGCGTCGGTGGGTGTGGGGCTGTTCCCCAGGCGAGAAGCGCAGTAAGACGCGTGCCAATGAAAAGCAGCGGCCAACCCACGATCAACGATGTCGCCCGAATTGCCGGGGTTTCCAAAAAAACGGTGAGCCGGGTGATCAACCGCTCTCCACTCCTCAACGACGATACCCGCCGCAAGGTTGAGGCGGTGATCGGAGAGCTTGGTTATATCCCCAACCCGCAGGCGCGCGCGCTGGCGCTCAGGCGCAATTTCCTGATCGGGCTGGTGCACGATAACCCCAATGCACAGACCGTAATGAATGTGCAGGAGGGCATGCTCGAAGCGCTGCACGGGACCGAATTCGAAATGGTGGTTCGCCCGCTCGATCGCGGCTCGGCGACGATGCTCGACGATTTGCGCCATTTTCTGGAGCGTCAGCGGCTGTTCGGTGTGTTGTTGATGCCCCCGATCAGCGAGAATGACTCGATTGCCCAGCTGTGCACCGAAATCGGCTGCCGTTATGTGCGGATGGGATCAGCGATGCTCGATGATGCCGCGCATATGGTGGCCTCCAATGATCGCGAGGCGGTGCGCACGGCGGTCGATTATCTCATCGAGCAAGGCCATCGCCGGATCGGGCTGGTGGCCGGTCCGCACGGCTTCCGTTCCGCGCGCGAACGGCGCGAGGGATTTGAAGAAGCGCTGGCATCGGCTGGAATCTCGCTGCCACGGTCGATGCTGGCCGACGGCAACTATACCTTTGATTCGGGGCGGATCGCTGCTGATCGGCTGCTTGACGTGGTACCGCGCCCAACGGCGATCTTTTCATCGAACGATGAAATGGCAGCCGGTGTGATGCATGCGGCAATGGAGCGCGGCCTGCAGGTGCCGCGCGACCTTTCGATCATCGGTTTCGACGATACGCCGGTGGCGACTCACATCTGGCCGCCGCTGACGACGGTGCGTTGGCCGATCGTGTCGATGGCGCGTTCTGCGGCACTGAAATTGCTCGCTGGGGTCGACGGGAGCGACCCCGTGGAGGAACCGTCGCAGTTTCTGTCGACGCTGATCCGCCGCGCCTCGGTCGCTGCGCCCGGATCCTAATCCCGCGCTTGCGATGCGGACTGACACCGGTTACCAGATGTCTGCAGCGCGCGAGAGGCTGTGTTAAGGAGATGAGATGACCGCCCGGCCGCTCCGACTCGATCCCGATCGCCTGTTTCCGGCTGATCCGGTAGTGCGGCGCATTGCCCGAGCGCTCTACAACGAAATCGCCGACCTGCCGATAGTCAGCCCCCATGGCCACACCGATCCGCTGTGGTTTGCCGATAATTTGCCCTGGACCGATCCGACGAGCCTGTTGCTGGCGCCCGATCATTATATCTACCGGATGCTCTATAGCCAGGGCATCGACCTGGACGCCCTGGCGATCCCGCGCCGCGATGGCACACCAGCGACCGACCCGCGCGCGGCCTGGCGCCTGTTTGCGGCGCATTATTACCTGTTCCGCGGTACGCCGTCCCGGCTCTGGCTGGACCATGTCTTTGCCGAGGTCTTTGGCCTGACCGTCGCGCTCGATGCCGGCACGGCCGACCAGTATTTCGACCTGATCGATGCCAAGCTGGCAACTGACGCCTTTCGCCCGCGCGCGCTGTTCGATCGGTTTCGCATCGATTTTCTGGCAACGACCGAAGGCGCCCAGGACGATCTTTCGGCGCACCAGCGCATCCGCGAGAGTGGGTGGGGTGGGCGTGTGGTCACCACCTACCGCCCCGATGGCGTGATCGACGTCGAGCATGAAGCCTTCAGGCCGGCGATGGCGCGCTTTGCCGAACTGACGGGTGAGGATGTCTATGACTGGCAGGGCTATCTGAATGCCCACCGCAAACGCCGCGCCGATTTTCGCGCGGCGGGGGCAACCGCGACCGACCACGGGCATCCAACCGCCGCCACCGCCAATCTCGCCCCAGACGAAGCCGAGCGCCTTTTCCGCGCTATCGTGACCGATAACTGGACACCTGCCGATGCAGAGCTTTTCCGCGCCCAGATGCTGACAGAAATGGCAGCGATGAGTGTGGAGGACGGGATGGTCATGCAGATTCATCCGGGCTCTTATCGCAATCACAATGCCGGGGTGTTCGCCAGCCATGGCCGCGACAAGGGCGCTGATATCCCGACGCGCACAGATTATGTTCGTGCGCTCAAGCCGCTGCTCGACAGGTTCGGCAATGAGCGAGA
>JBBQHG010000063.1:0-12546 GCA_038323755.1 Sphingomonadales bacterium | reverse complement strand
CTTCATCCGCTCGCCGGACAACATTTCCATCGAGGCCCACGGTTCGGCGGGCGGCAGATTCGGGCCCTTCTGGAGCAGTTCGATGGAAATGTTGTCCGGCGAGCGGATGAAGGCCATGTGCCCGTCGCGCGGCGGCCGGTTGATCGTCACGCCAGCATCCATCAGCCGCTGGCAGGTGTCGTAGATATTGTCGACGCGGTAGGCGAGATGGCCGAAATTGCGGCCTTCGCCATATTCTTCCGGGTCCCAGTTGTGGGTCAGTTCGACCTGCGCCTCTTCGTCGCCGGGGGCGGCAAGGAAGATCAGCGTAAAACGGCCCTTTTCGCTGTCGAAGCGCTTCTGTTCTTCCAGCCCGAGCAGCTTGAAGAAATCGACAGTCGCCTGCGGGTCGCTCACGCGGATCATGGTATGGAGATATTTCATCGTCGGGCTGGCTCCGTTGCTGGCTCTTCCCGGCAGATAGGGAGCGCTCGCTGATTACGCCAGTCGCCCGATCACGAGCCGGGCGGTGTCGATAGCGGCGGTGCTGCTGGGGGCGCTGGTGGGGGCGTGTCGAACTGCTTCAAAGCTTCGCGCGCGCTGGCCGCCGCCGGGCTGTCGGGCGCGAGGCGGATCGCGTCGCTCCACGCAGATCGCGCGCCGATTTCGTCGCCGCCGAAAGCCGCGATATTGCCGATTTCGAGATTGACTGAAGGATCGTCGGGCGACCGGCGATAGGCTTCGGCAATGTCGATATGGGCACGGGGCAGATCGTCCATCCGCCGCGCAAGGGTCGCCGATGCCAGCCAGATCAGCGGATCATCAGCGGCAAGTTCCAGCGCCCGGTCAATATCGGATCGCGCCGACTCAAGATCGTTCAGCGCCACCATGGCGCGTGCGCGATCAAATTGCGCCTCGCCGCGCTGCAGGCCCGTGAGCGTGCCCGATGCCAGCGCCGCGTCCAGATCGGCCCGGGCCTTTTCGGCCTGTCCTGCCGCCAGCCGGGCATTGCCTGCCTGCGCCCAATATTCAGCCGCGCGGTCGCTATGCGCGACTTCGGCTTCCTGCGCTGCGCCTTCGAATTCATCGGCCGCCGGCGTCCAGCGTGCCAGATTGGCATAAGCAAGCCCCAGGCATTGCCGCGCCATGAAGCCGCCGCCCTTGCCCAGCCACTGCGTGGCGTTGATGACGCCGCGATCGGGATCGTTGGTCGCCAGATCGGCACAGACATCATAGCGCGCCTCGACTGCCACCTGGCCGGCATCCACGGCGGGTTTGGCCGCTGGCGGGGATGCAGGTGGGTCGATTGCCTGGGCGAGCAGCAGCAGGAATATCATGGCAGGCCGGTCACTTCCTCCACCGCGCGGATCAGCAACGCGATGTCGGAATCGCGAGACAGGCGGTGATCGCCATCCTTGATGATCAAAAGCTGCACATCGCCTGAACGCAGCAATTCGGTCAGCCGAACGGCGCGGGCGAGTGGCACATCCTTGTCGGCCATGCCGTGGAGCAGCCGGACGGGGGCGTCGATGCCGATCACCCCGTGCATCAGCCGGTTGGCCTCGCCCGAACTCCAGAAGGCGCGGGTGTAAAGCGTCGGCTGGTCCGAATAGGGGGAGGGGCGCTCGGTCCGGCCGCTGCTCAGCATCGCCATTTTTTCGTCCATCGAAAAGCCCCAGTCGGTAAAGTCGGGCGCGGCAGCGATGCCGACAAGGCCGACAATCTGGCCCGGGCGGGCAAGCGCCGCCAGCAGCATCAGCCAGCCCCCCATGGACGATCCGACGAGCACCACCGGCCCGGTCGCCACGGTATCCATCATCGCCAGCACATCGTCGCGCCAGCCAGCAAGCGTCTGGTCTTCGAACGCACCCTCGCTCTGCCCGCATCCGCCATAGTCGAAGCGCAGAAACGCCCGGCCCTGCTGGCGCGCCCATGCCTCGAGCGCCAGCGCCTTGGTACCGCTCATGTCGGAGGCATAGCCCGGGAGGAAAAGGATGGTCGGCCCGCGCCCCTCGGTCAAGTGATAGGCAAGCGCGGGGCGGTCGGATGCGGGCGGGGGCGGTGTCTCAGTCATGATGGGCCGCGCTGTACGGCAGGGCGACCCATCATGGGAAGGCGGTTGTGGCGATCAGGGCTTGGCGAGGAAGTTCTTCAGCGCTGCCGCAAACGCCGCTGGCTGGTCGAGCATGATGAAATGCCAGCTGTCGGCGATCGGCACCAGTTTTGCAGGCGATCCGGCATAGCCCATCTCCCACAGCTGCTTTGCCTGCGGCCCGGCGCCGGTGGCGTAGAGCACCGTGAAGGGCTTGGCGGTGACCTTGGCGAGTTCGGGACGCAAATCGGTGGTCATCACCTCGTAGAGCGCCTCGGCGGACACGCGCGGATCGGCCTTGGCGCCCCAGTTGGCCACCTTGATCCGACCCTCTGGCGTCATCGACCAGATACCGCCGGGGTCGCTCGTTACGGTCTCGGTCGGCACCGGCGTCGCCAGCGTGCGCGCCTTGGCCTGTTCGGCAAAGGGGCGGGCCCCTTCGACGGTCGCCGTCGGCCCGAACACCAGGCTGAAAAAGGGCAGGGCGTCGACCACCATCACGCTGCCGGTCGCTTGCGGATAACGCGCGCCCATCATCATCGCGAGCAGCCCGCCCATCGAATGCCCGATGATCGCCGGCTTCTCGATCTTGTTGGCGACGATATAGCCGTTGAGATCGGCGGCGATCCCGTCGAGCAGCCCGGCCTTGTCATTCTCGCGAATGTCCCCCCCGGCAAAGCCGTTGACCTGGACCAGATACACCCGGTGCGTCCGGGCGAGATCAGCAACGACGCCGTCCCACACCGCACGCGGCGAGGCGAGGCCGGGGATCAGAAACACCGCAGGGCCCTTGCCGGTGGTCGCGATGGAAATATGGGGCAATTGGGTCTCGACCGGGTCGAGCGTTGGCGCGGCAGCAACCGGTGCCGCCTGGCAATGCGCCGCCGGGGCGTGCAGAATGGCAATCGGCGCCAGCACGGCAACCGACAGACGGAGCAGGACATGGTGCATGGTTCAGGACTCCTTCGATGGGCTGACGAAAATGTCTTCGATGGCAAGCTCGAACAGCTCGGCAATACGAAAGGCGAGGGGGAGCGAGGGATCGTAGCGACCGGTCTCGATGGCGTTGACGCTCTGGCGCGATACCTCCAGCCGGTCGGCGAGATCGCCCTGGCTCCATTTGCGTTCGGCGCGGAGCACGCGCAGGCGGTTGTTCATGCCTCGCCTTCCCGGCGCTCAAGCACCAGGTTGACGACGGAGCCGATGGCCAGCCCACCGAACCACAGGATCGGCACGGTGAACAAGGGCAGGTGCGGGGCGTCGGCATAGACTTCCAGGAAGCCCCAGGCACTCGCCGCCGACATCGCAAAGCCGGTGGCGACCAGCGCCTTGCGAATTTCAATCATCCGGACATATTCGTCGCGCAGCTCGATCAACAATCGTCCAATAATCCAGAATACGGCCATCAGCGGCAGCGCCGGCAGGATCGCCATACCCCAGAGCAGCGGGCCCGTGGCACCGGTGGTCTCGATCGCCAAGGGCGAGATCCACACCAGCGCGACATAGAGCGCCATCGTCGGGAAGAAGCGGCGAAGATAGCGGCCAAAAGCGGGATCGCGCGTGCTCATGCCGTCCGCCGCCGGGCCAGCTCGTTGGCGATGGAGCCTAGCCCCAACCCGAAAAACCAAAGCACCGATACCCAATAAGCATCGAAATGATCGACCAGCCCGAACGAATCCAGAAACCCCCAGATTGTCGCGACGCTCAGTGCAAAGCCGCTGGCCCACAGGCCCTGCCGCACCATCAGCATGCGCAGATACTCGTCCTGTTCCTCCAGCAGATACCGCCCAAGCGCCACGAACATCGCAATGATGGCAAGGGCAGGAAGAGTCGCCGCCAACCAAGGCCCGGCACCACTCAGAAGATGGTGTTTGAAGCTATAGGTCGAGCCCAGCAACGCCACTGCGTAAGCAATGCTGGCCCAGATGATGCGGCGATTATAGCGCCGATACGCCTCGGTGGAGGGCTGGCATGACATGACAAGCTTCCTTTCGAATCAGTGAAGGAGGCTTTACAGTAAAGCAAGCTTGTCAGTCAAGGGTGCTTTCCACCCACAGGGCATGGCGCCCCTAGATGATATACTCCACCGTCTTCATCTGGGTCTGCGCAGCGCGTTTGGCTTCGCGCTTGGCGACCAGCCGGGCGTGGAGGGCGTTGATCGTGTCGCTGCCGCGCGTCTTGCACACAAAGGGCAGGAAGGCGTGGAGCACCGCGCCTGCGCCGCCGATGATCATCGCCGTGCCAAAGCCGCTCGCCACGCGGAAATGCTCGACATAGCTCTCACCGACGGATTCCGGGTGATCGAGAAACAAGCGGCGGAACATGGCGGGCCCTTTCCTCATTGGCGGCGGGCCAACATTATCACATCAGCCGCGCGATGCCAGCGTCTGCAGGATGCCCGCCGCGAGCTGGCTCAGCGTATCGTCTCGCGCGCCCATCACGATGATGCGGTCGCCGGGGCGCGCCTCATCGACCAGAAACGCCGCCGCCGCCTTGCGATCGGCGATATGGTGCGCCGAGCGGCCCGTAGCGGTCAGGTCGGCGATGATGTCAGCACTCGTCACCTCGCGGGTAACGGTGCCGCCCTGATACACCGGATCGGGCAGGACGAGGATGTCGTCCGCCGTCAGCCGCGCGGCGAGGCTCTCGACCAGTTCGCGGCGCATCACCTTTAACGGGCCATAGCCGTGCGGCTGGAACAGGATCAGCAAGCGCCCGGGAAAGGCGTGGAGCGTATCGAGCGTCGCGCCGATCTTGTCTGGATTATGCCCGAAATCGTCGATCACCGCGATATCGCCCGCGCGCCCGACAAGATCGAACCGGCGCTTGAGCCCGGTAAAGCCATTGATCGCCCTGGCCGCCTCATGCAGCGACACGCCTGCCGCGCGCACCGCGCCGATCGCTGCCAGCGCATTGGCCACATTGTGCCGCCCCGGCACCTGCAAACTCACCTCGACGATCAGATCGGCCTCGGTCAGCATGAACTCGACGCCAAAGGGGTGCTCGTCGATGAAGATCGCCTGCAGATCGGCGGCCCGCTCGAGGGAGAAGGTCGTCACCCGCTCGGCGGGCAGCGCATGCGCCAGCGCCTCGGCATCCGGGTTGTCGATATTGACGACCGCCTTGGCCGCGCCGGCGATGAAATCGGCGAACAGCACCCGCAATTCGTCGAGCGATTTATGGTCGAGGCTCACATTGTTGAGCACCGCGATTTCGGGCCGGTAAAGCGCAATCGATCCGTCGCTCTCATCGACTTCGCTGACGAACACGTCGCCGCTACCCACCAGCGCGCTGGCAAAGGGCGCATCGGCGTGCGCGAAATTCTTCATCACCGCGCCGTTCATCACCACCGGATCACGGCCCAGCGCATGGAGCATCCAGCCGCTCATGCCCGTCACGGTCGATTTGCCGCTGGTGCCCGCCACGCCGATGCGGTGCGGGGCGGCATTGAACAGCGACGAGAGCAGCGCGGCCCGGCTCATTCGCACCGCGCCGACGCGCTCGGCGGCGATCATGTCGGGCACATTTGCCTCGATCGCGGCAGACGCGATCACGATCTGATCGCTGCTGGTGATCCCGCTGCCATCCTGCGGGAACAGCGCGATGCCCATGCTGCGCAGCTGATCGAACTTGGCGGGCAGCCGCGCCTGATCGAGGCTGCGGTCGGATCCGGCGACGGTTGCGCCTTGCCCGGCCAGGATCATCGCGAGCGGCATCATGCCGCTGCCGCCGATGCCGACGAAAAAGTAGGATTTGCCAGTGCTCATGGCCGCGCGCTATCGCGGGATTTGGCGCACGGGGCAAGCAGCGGAAACAGGGGCGAGTGATGCGGATCGGGATTGTCGCACCGGCAAAGACGCTTGACCCTGCCGTGGCGGCAGAAGTGCAGGCCTTTGCCGCCCTTTCCTTTCCCGGCACGACCTTCGTTATCCACCCGCAATGCTTCCTCTCCGAAGGCCATTTTGCCGGGCCTGATTCAGTCCGCGCGGCAGCGTTTCTCGATTATGCCAATGATCCCAGCATCGACGCGATCTGGTTTGCGCGCGGTGGCTATGGCTCCAATCGCCTGCTCGAAACGATCATGCCGGCGCTCGGGCCCGCCGCGGCGACCAAGACCTATATGGGCTATTCCGACACAGGATTCCTGCTCGGCGCGCTTTATGCCCGGCGCATCGGGCGGCCCGTCCACGGCCCGCTAGTGATGGACATGGCGCGGACGGGCGGCGATGCGGCCATCGCGCGCGCGCTCGGCTGGCTGGTGGCGCATGACAAGGCGGCGCTCGAACCGGGCGTCGGCAAGCAGCCGGTCGCCGCCTTCAACCTCGCGATTCTCACGACCCTTATCGGCACGCCCTGGCTGCCCGATCTCACTGATCATGTGCTGATGATCGAGGATGTGTCGGAGCCGCTGTACCGGATCGATCGGATGCTGTTCCAGCTCGCCCATGCCACCCAGCTGAAGGGCATCGCCGGTATCCGGCTCGGCCGGATCTCGGACATCCAGCCCAATGATCCGCCCTGGCAGGGCACCGCCGAAGAAATGATCATGCGCTGGGCAGCCGAGATGGGCGTGCCCTATCTTGGCCCTGCCGATATCGGCCATGATGCCGCCAACAAGGTCGTGCCCTTCGGCATGATTGCCTGATCTTACCCGGAAAGGCCCGATCCGATGCGCTTGCTTTGCCAGAAACCAACCTGTGCCCTGGTGCTCGGCGCCGGCGCGCTGCTGTTCGCCCCCGTCGCGGCGGCCCGCCAAAAAACCATGGGAACCGTCAAGCGCGAGTGGGTCCTGGCGCATGAGCGCTTCCTGGCGGGCGACGCGCTGCAAGGCCGCGGCAGCGCCACGAGAGACGAAGCGATCGCGGCGTCCTATGTCGCGGCGCAATTCCTTGCTTATGGGCTGAAACCCGCGCCCGGCATGGACGGCTATCTCCAGACCACCAACCTCGTCCGCCAGCGCGCGGTCGGCGCACCCGTGCTGACGGTGGGCGGCAAGCCGGTGATGGGGGTGTCGGTGCTGCTCGCCAGCGGCGGGGTGAGCGGCAAGCTCACGGTGTTTGCAGGTGATGACGCCAAGGACCTGCCCGCCGGCGATATCGTTATGGCCACCTCGACCAAGATCGCGCCAAACGCCTTGCTGCGGGCGGCGCGGGGCAAAAAAGTCAGGCTCCTCATCGTGCCCGAGTCGGACCAGACGCGACGCCAGATGGCCCAAGTCGGCGGCGAGCCACAGTTCCCGGTTCGCCCGGACGTTGCCGAAGGTCCCGGCGGATCGATGGCGCAACTGGCGGGAACATCGGCGGCGACCCTGCCCGAAGCGGCGATCACGGGGCTTGCAGCGGCGGCTGGCAGCGATGTTTCGCTCCGCTTTCCCCAGATCGTCACCACCACCGCGCCCACCACTAACGCCATCGGCTATCTGCCGGGCACAGACCCCAAGGCGGGCGTCGTCTTGTTCTCGGCGCATCTCGATCATCTCGGCGTCCGCGCGGACGGCACCGTGATGCCTGGTGCCAATGACGATGCGTCCGGCACCACGGCCGTCCTTGAGCTTGCCCGCGTGCTGGCCAGCGGCAAGCCGATGAAGCGCGGCATCCTGTTCGTGGCTTATGGCAGCGAGGAGATTGGCGGCTTCGGCTCGACCTATTTCGGCGCCCATCCACCCGTGCCGCTATCGAGCATCATCGCCAATCTGGAGATCGAAATGATCGGCGCGCAGGATCCCAAACTGCCCAAGGGCGTGATGATGATGACCGGTTACGATCGATCGACCTTTGGCGAGGCGATGAAGGCGCATGGTGCGCTGGTGACGGCGGACCCGTACCCCGAGCAGAACTTTTTCCAGCGATCGGACAATTACTCGCTCGCGCTGCAGGGCGTTGTGGCACACACCGTCTCAGGCTCGGCGCTCGTCCCGACCTACCACGCACCGACCGACACGGTCGACAATCTCGATATCGATTTCATGACGGCGGCGATTCAGTCGCTGGTCGAACCGGCGCGGTGGCTGGCGAACAGCGATTACGTGCCGCGCTGGAAGCCGGGCGGCAAGCCGGGAAAATAACGCCGGCGCAGGCTGCCCTGCGGGTGTCGCGCCACCGGCATCATCAATGCTGCGCCTCCGCGATGTGCACGACAAGGCCGTCGAGCGCGTCGGACATTTCGATCTGGCAGCACAGCCGGCTATCCTCGCGCACACCCTCGGCGAATTCGAGCATATCATGCTCCATCTCGCTCTGGGTGCCGGTCCGCTCACGCCATTCGGCGGCGATATAGACATGGCAGGTGCCGCACGCGCAATTGCCCCCGCAATCGCCGTCGATGCCGCGAATGCTGTTGTTCAGCGCGGCTTCCATGACCGAATATCCGGCCGGAATGTCCACTTGATGTTCGGTACCATTGGGCTCGACGAAAGTGACGCGCGGCATGCAGTCCCCCGGGATGTTCAGTGATGTGTCGGTTGGGTAAAAGGGTGGTCCGGTCAGCCCGGAATCCGCACCATCATCCGCTCATAGCCCTTGACGAAGGCCGATGGCACACGGACCGGCGGCTCGACCACTTCGATCAGCGGCCAGCGCTTCATGATTTCTTCCCAGACGATCCGTAGCTGCATTTCGGCCAGGCGATTGCCGACACAGCGATGGATGCCGAAGCCGAATGACAGATGCTGGCGCGGGCGGGCGCGGTCGATGATGAAGGCATCGGCATTCTCGATCTCGGTCTCGTCGCGATTGCCCGAGACATACCACATCACCACGCGGTCGCCCTTCTTGATATGCTGCCCGCCCAGGATCGTATCCTGCAATGCGGTGCGGCGCATATGCGCAAGCGGGGTCTGATAGCGGACGATTTCCGGCACCATCGATTCGATCAGCGCGGGGTTGTCGCGCAGCTTTTGATATTCGGCTGGATTTTCGTTGAGGAACAGCAGCCCGCCGGTGATCGAGTTGCGCGTGGTGTCGTTGCCGCCGACGATCAGCAGCAACAGATTGCCGAGATATTCCATCGGCTGCATGTCGCGCATCGATGGGTTGTGCGCCATCATCGAGATCAGGTCGCCCGCCGGCGGTGCATTGACGCGCGCGTTCCACAGCCCGGTGAAATAGGTGAGGCACTCGATCAGGATCGCGCGCTGTTCGTCGCGGGTCATCGTGGCGCCGGGTGCGGTGGTGTCGGTGGTCGTCACGTCGGACCAATAGGTCAGCTTGCGCCGCTCCTCCCACGGGAAATCGAACAGCGTCGCGAGCATCTGCGTGGTCAGTTCGATCGACACCCGGTCGACCCAGTCGAACGGCTCGTTGATCGGCAGGTTGTTGAAGATGGTCTGCGCGCGCTCGCGGATCAACACTTCGAGCACCGCCAGATTGTTCGGCGCGACGATCGGCGACACGGCCTTGCGCTGCACGTCATGCTTGGGCTGATCCATCGCGATGAACATCGGCAGGATGAAATCATCGTCCTGGTCTTTCGCAGTGATGCCGCCCAGATGCGCTTCGGAGGAGAACACGGCGTGGTTGGTATCCACCGCCATGATGTCCTTGTAGCGCGTCACCGACCAGAACGGCCCGAAGCGGCCATTGGCGCAGTAATGGACGGGCGCTTCCTTGCGGAGCCGCTCGAAAAACGCCCAATGGGTATTGTCCACGAAGCGCGACGAATCGGTCATGTCGATGTCTTCGATCGGCATCGAATAGGCGATCGAGCGCGCCGCCTCGATGGCTTCATCCTCGGTCTGCTTGAAGGCGGTTGCCATGATCAGTCCTTCCCTTGGTTGATCGTGGTCCCGACCGGACCATATCATAAGGCCGCAAATTGCGCTGCTCGGCGGGCAATGGCAACGGTGATCGCGTCAGTGCTCGCTTACCGCCACCCAATCTGGGTTTGATCTGCTGCGCGCAGACGGCCTGTGCCTGCGGGGGAAACCATCATGCCGTGGCACGATCCTGGCCCACCGAATTCACCGGTGCGCTCACACCACCCCATTGGCCTTGAAATGGGCCAGCAGCCGAGCCCAGCCGTCCTTGGCGTCGGCCTCATTATAGCTTGGGCGGTAATCGGCGTGGAAGCCGTGTTGCGCATCGGCATAGACATGAATGTCGCTGCCCGCCTTGCCCGCCGCCTTCAACGCCGCGACCATCGCTGCGACATCGGTCTGCGGGATGCCATTGTCGAGCGCGCCATATAGCCCCAGCACCGGTGCTTTCAGCTCGCCCGCGCGCGCGATCAGCGGCTTGAGCTGCCCATACCACGCGACGCCCGCCTTGATATCGGGATTGACCATCGCCGACCGCCACACCACCGCGCCGCCCCAGCAGAATCCGGTAATGCCGATCTTCTTGGTGTTGCTGAAGCTTTGCGTCTTCAGCCACGCAGTCGTTGCCTTCACATCGCCATCGACCTGATCGGGCGTTGCCTTTTGCACGACGGGGATGATCTCCTTGAAATCGGTCAATGCGGGCAGATTCACCCCGGCACGGTAGAAGAAATCGGGCGCAACCGCGACATAACCCAGCGTCGCCAGCCGCTTGCAGATATCCTTGATATACGCATGGATGCCGAAAATCTCGTTGCAGACGATGATCGTTGCGTGCTTGCCCTTGCCCTTGGGCCGCGCGACAAAAGCGGGCAGGGGGGTGGCGGCGCCATTGGGGATCAGCGATTCCTCAATGATCAGGCCGTCGTCCGGCGTGGTGACCGGCTTGGCATCGGCCGCAACCGCCGCCAGCGCATAGCCTGCAAAGAACATGCTGACAGCAGTGCGACGGGTCAGGTGGAAATCCTGCGGTTCCGATCCTTCGGGGCGGGTCAGGTTCAGCATGGTCAACGCTCCAATCCAAAAAATCCCCGCCAGAATAGCCACATGGTCAGAGAACACAATCGCGCCTGCCCTGCTTCCGAGGGCCGGGATACACGCTGTGAAACCGGTGGGCATGGCGATAAGATGGGGGGATCGCGATCAAGGGGCTTCGGAAAAACGGCCATGCAAATCATTGGAAATTATGAGGAAAATGGTTATGCGCTGTTGCGGGGGTTGCTGCCTGCCGATGTGATGCGCGCGTTCATGGATACGCTGAAGCGCGACATCGGGGATCAGCCGATCGCGCTGTCTCAAGTCGCGAATTACCCCAATTTGCTCGTCCGGCCTGCCTTCGAGATTTACGGGCACCATTACCCTCCGATGCAGTTCTTCCTGTGGGGGCTCACGCCGATGATCCGTCAGGTCACCGGGCGCGATCTGGTCCCGACCTATGATTATCTGCGCATCTATCGCGAGGGCGATCTGTGCCACGTCCATGCCGATCGTCATGCCTGCGAGCACAGCCTGTCGCTCACGCTCGACTATAGCGATGGCGCGCCCTGGCCGCTCGAAATCGGCAAGACCCGTTTTCCCGCGCCATCGGCCAGGGTCGATCCCGATTTCGGCGATGACGACTATGCCTCACTGGCAATGGAGGTTGGCGACGCTGTTCTCTACAAGGGCGTCAACCACCGCCACGGGCGGATCACCGCCAACCCCAATGGCTGGTCGGCGCATCTCTTCCTCCACTGGGTCGATCGCAACGGCCCCTATGCGGACAAGGCGTTCGACGGACGCGGTGCCATCGCCCCGGTCAACTTCGATTTCGCGTAAGGCTATGTCGCGCTTGTGGAGGGGAGGGCCTGCGGAACCCGGCCTGGGAGGACGCAACTTGCTTTGTTAATGCCCTCGGCATAAATGCGTGGCGATGAACAAGCGTCTTGCCTTGACCATGACTACCACCACCCGGGCCATCCCGGGGGGCTTGGGGTTGCGCGTCACCGGCTGACGACCATGCTTCAGGCTCCACCCGGGAACGGGGGAGGCTGGCGTCCGCTCCTTCGTTCCGCCCTTTCCCCGGTCGCCGCTTTGTGCATAAGCGCGCCCATGCGACAGGAACGATCATGAACGATTTTTATGCGATCACGCTGCCCGACGGTTCGGTTCGGGAGGTAGCCCCTGGCTCCACGCCGGCGGACATCGCCGCCGCCATCGGCCCCGGCCTTGCCAAGGCCGCCATCGCCGCGCGTGTCGATGGCGAACTCCGCGATATCGGGCGCCCGTTCGAGGGCGACGCCAGGCTCGCGCTCGTCACCAATCGCGATGAGGCTGATGCGCTCGAAATGGCGCGGCATGATTTCGCGCATGTGCTGGCCGAAGCGGTGCAGCAGCTGTTTCCGGGCACGCAGATCACCTTCGGTCCGTCCACGGATGATGGCTTTTATTATGACTTCGCGCCGACGCCGGAGCACGGTCCGTTCACCGATGACGACCTGCCCGCGATCGAGGAAGCGATGCGCGGCATCATCCGCGCCGACAAGCCGCTCCGCCGTGAGGTGTGGGACCGCGCCACGCTGATCAGTCGCTGGAAGCAGCAGGGCGAAAGCTTCAAGGCCGAATGGGCCGCCGAACTGCCCGGCGACGAGGATCTGACGGTGTACTGGTCCGGCCCCGCCGA
>JBBQHG010000062.1:0-12694 GCA_038323755.1 Sphingomonadales bacterium | reverse complement strand
CGGGGGCTGCCTGCGCAAAGGCGGGCGGCGTGGCGATGGTCGCGGCCAACAGGCCGAATGCTGCGATCAGTTTCATGGCGATCCCCTCAATGTCGTTTTTTGCCATGATAGCCGGGTGGCATGGGACGTCGAGCGCAAATCGCATCAACCCTATAGCGGGTAGAGCGCGCCCGCGATCCATCGGCCTTCCTGCCGCAGCACGCTCCACGCGCGGGCGGCAGCGCGGCTGTCCAGTGTCTCGATGCCGATGCCGCGCGCTTCGATCGCCCGGACCAGCGCGCGTGGCGGATGCACCAGCCGCGTGCCGGTTCCCAGGATCACAAATTCGGGGGCAGGGTCGATGGTCAGCAACGCAGCGATATCCCGCTCGCTGAGCGCGTCGATTAGCGGCGGCGACCAGCCATGCGCGCTCAGCGGTGTGATCAGCAGCGCGGTGTAGACATTGTCGTCGATGCGGAACCCACCGCCCGAAAACCCCTTGATGATGGGGCCGTCGGGCGCGGATTCATGCTCCAGCCGCATCAGCGGCGCTCTTTGGGCACCACGCGTTCGGCCTGGCCGGCATAGTCACCCTTGGCGGCCGGCTTCTCCAGATTGGGATCGGCGCGCAGGCCAAGCGTGATCAGCAGCGATGACGACACATAGATCGACGAATAGGTGCCGACAAAAATGCCCAGGATCATGGCGGCGGTAAAGCCGCGCAGCACATGCCCGCCAAACAGCAGCAACGCCCCCAGCGCGAGCAGGATCGTCAGCGAGGTCATCACGGTGCGGGGCAGCGTTTCGTTGACCGACAAGTCGATGATCTCGCGCATCTCCATCTTGCGATAGCGGCGCATATTTTCACGGATGCGGTCATCGATCACGATCTTGTCGTTGATCGAATAGCCAATGATCGTGAGGATCGCGGCGACGATGTTGAGGTCGAACTCGAACTGCGTGATGGCGAAGAACCCCATCGTCATCAGCAGATCGTGGACAATCGCGACGACCGTCGAGACGCCGAACTGCCATTCGAAGCGGAAGATGGCGAACAGGCCAATGCCGAGCACCGCGAGCGCCACGGCAGCGGCGCCCTTCCAGATCAGCTCGTTCGATACTTTGCCCGATACCGCATCCTGCTTCGAGAATTTGGCGGTCGGGTAAATCGCGTTGATCGTGGTCTGGACCTGCTTGACGACGGCGTCGGTCGCGCCCTTGTCCTGCGATTTCGGTGGCGGCAGGCGAATGGCGACCGTCGTCTTGTCATCATAAAGCTGCAGCCGGACTTCGCCCATGCCAAGGCCATCGATCGCCCCGCGCAGTTTGTCGAGCGAGGGCTGCTGATCGAACTTCTCTTCGATCATCAACCCGCCGACAAAATCGACGCCGAGGTTGAGCTTGAAGACAAACACCGTGGCAAGCGCGACGATCGACAGCAACGTGGTCAGCCCGAACGCCCAATAGCGCAGGCGGACAAAGCCGATATTGGTGTTGTCTGGAACGAGTTTCAGCAGGCGCATGTGTCTATCCGCCGATCAAATGTTGATTTCGCTGGGGCGGTTCTTGCGCACCCAGAGCACGACGAGCATGCGGGTAAAGGTAACGGCGGTGAACACCGATGTGACGATGCCGATCAGCAGCACGACGGCAAAACCCTTCACCGGGCCCGATCCGAGCAGCAGCATGATCACGCCGGAAATACCGTGCGTCATGTTGGCCTCGTAAATCGTGCGGCTGGCTTCCTTGTACCCCAGCTCGACCGACTGGATGACGCTGCGCCCGCGCCGCCGTTCTTCACGGATGCGCTCGTTGATCAGCACATTGGCATCGACTGCGGTGCCGATCGTCAGCACGAAGCCGGCAATGCCGGGCAGCGTGAGCGTGCCGTTGAGCAACGCGAGCACGCCGATGATGACGAAGATGTTGATGATGACTGCGATGTTCGCGTAGACGCCGAAGCGGCCATAAGTGACGAGCATGAAGATCACCACGGCGAGTGCTGCGATGATCGATGCGGTGATGCCATAGCGGATCGAATCGGCGCCGAGATCGGGCCCGACGGTGCGTTCTTCAACCACTTTGAGCGCAACTGGCAGCTTGCCGGAGCGAAGCGCGATTGCCAGTTCATTGGCCGTCTTGACCGTGAAGCTGCCCGAAATCGATGCCGTGCCGCCAAGGATCGGCTCGTTGATGTTGGGGGCGGAGATCACCTTGTTGTCGAGGATGATCGCGAACGGCTTGCCGACATTTTCCTGGGTCACGCGCGCAAATTTGCGCCCGCCCTGGCTGTCAAAGGTAATGACGACATTGGGCGCATTGGTCTGCGAGTCATTGCCCTGCACAGCGTTGATCAGCTGGTCGCCCGAGATCATCACCGAACGCTTGACGGCGAGCGTGGCGCCGCCCTCGGTATAGGGCAGGATTTCGCCGCCGATCGGGGCGATGCCCTTGGCAACCTGCACGGGATCAGCAGTCAGGTCGACGAGCTTGAATTCGAGCTTGGCTGTCTTGCCGAGCAGATCCTTCAGCGCTTGCGGGTCCTGCAGGCCGGGCACCTGGACGACGATGCGGTTGGTGCCCTGGCGGATGATCGTCGGCTCGCGCGTGCCGAGTTCGTCGATGCGGCGGCGGACGACTTCTGTGGCATCGCCCATCGCGGTGTCGATTGCCTGCGTCAGCCCCGCCTGGGTTGGTGTCAGCACGAAGCGTTGGCCGTCGACGACTTCGATATTCCAGTCGCGCTGCCCCGTCAGACCCGCGCCGTTGGTGAGCGGCAGCAACCGCTCGCGCGCTTCATCAACCTGCGTCACGTCGCGCAGCAGGAAGCTCAGCTTGCCACCACGGGTCGAAATATCGCCGATACCGATCTTGGGGTTGCCGCGCTTCATTTCCGTCGAAACGGTATCGCGCATCTGCTCGATCCGTGAGGCGGCAACGTCGTTGGTGTCGGCCTCGAGCAACAGATAGCTGCCACCGGCCAGATCGAGACCGAAATTGATCCGCGGCAGCTTGACGTTGAGCGGCGCGGTAACGCTTTCGGGGATGAAGCTCGGCACGGCGAGCAGCATCAAGGCCGCCAGAAAGCCGATAATCGAAGCTATTTTCCAGCGCGGGAAATCGAGCATGGCCGGGCTCAGTCGTTCGCTGGCTTGGCGGTGCCAGTGGCAGCGATCGCCGCCAGCGTTGCCTTGACGACCTTGACCTTCACACCCGTCGCGATCTCCACCTCGACGATGCGGTCATCGACCTTGGTGACCTTGCCGACAATGCCGCCAGCGGTGGTGACCTCATCGCCCTTCTTCACTGCGTTCACCGCGTCCTGCAGTTTCTTCATCCGCTGTTGCTGCGGGCGGATCAGCAGGAAATAGGCGAGCGGCAGCAGCAGCAGATAGGGGATGATCATCGCGATCGAGCCACCGCCATCGGCAGCGGCGCCGGCGGTCTGGGCAAAGGCGGGAGGTATGAGCATGAACGTCCTGAACGGCTGGGCCTGAAGGGCAGGGGTGTAGGGGCGACATACCGCCCCATAAGCGGCGCGCGCTATCACCAACGGCAGTGGCGTGCAACCGCTGCGCGCTGATCACCGCTGTGCGAGCCCGACAAAGGTGGCGGCGATCCAGCGTTGCGCGGCGCGAATGGCCGGTAGGCGGCGGATATCGCGGTGGGTGAGCAGCCATACCGGCCGTATGGGAACCGCCAAGCCAAGCGGCAGCCGGATCAACCCGGCGGCGCGGGCAAACTGCACGGGCAACAGCGCCACGCCAGCGCCCGCCGCAGTGGCATTGAGCAGCGCGCGCGTGCTGCTGGTGCGCAGTGCGACCGCCCCTGTCAGTCCTGCCTTTGCGACCCAATCAAGCTCGGCAATCGGGCCGTAACTATCGTCATAGCTGAGCAGGCGTTCGTCCCCCAGCATCAGCGTCGCCGGATCGCGCCCCACCAGATAAGCCGCGCTGGCAAAGCAGCCGAGTTCGATCTCATAGATGCGGCGCGCCATAAGGCTGGCCCCCTCGGGCCGGGCCATGCGCAAAGCAATATCGGCCTCACGCGCGGCCAGGCTCACAATCTCCCCCTGGGCCCGCAGGGTCACGGAGAGGCCGGGCGCGCTTTGCCACAGCTGCGGCAGGGCGGGGGCGAGCACCTCGGTCACGATGAATTCGGTTGCCGAAATCGTGACGCTGCCCGCCGCGCTCGACGCGCCAAGCGCTGCCGCCGCGCGGCCGATCTGCGCTGCCTGATCGACCAGCGGCGCAGCGAGCGCAGCGATGCGGCTGCCGTCGCCCGTCAGCCTCACGCCATTGGCGCGACGATCGAGCAAGCGAAGGCCGAGCGTGGCTTCCAGCCCCTCAAGCCGCCGTGCGATCGTCGACACGGCCAGCCCAAGCTGCCTGGCGACGGCGCTCAGCGACCCGCGTTCATCGAGCATCAGCAGCAGCTTCAGGTCTTCGCTGTCCATCCTCGCAGACTAGCCGGTTTCGCGAAAAACACGAAACGGATTTGCGTTCTTTGACCTTACCCAGGCCGTGGCGGGGGCATAAATTGCTGTCATCACCAAAGCGGGAGCCTCTCCATGACGATCATCGCCACCAAGATCATGCCACTCGCGGCCGCCCTTGCGCTGGCCGCCTTGCCCTTTGCCGCGATCGCAAAGCCCGACGCGCCTGAGGGCCGCGTGGCCGTCGTCGTCAGCATCGCCACGCCGCCCGGCGTGACCGATGCGTATCTGAAAGGCGAGTTCGACAAGGCGGCGCCGCGCTATCAGCAGATCCCCGGCCTCATCCGCAAATATTTCACGATCGAGCCAAAGCGCTTTGGCGGCATCTATTACTGGTCGAGCAAGGCCGCTGCACAAGCCTGGTTCAGCGACGCCTGGGTCGCGCGGGCCAAGGCCACTTATGGCGCCGATCCGGTCGTGACCTATTATGATGTGCCGCTGGCGATCGAGGGGGCCAAGCCCTGATGCGGCAGCTGACCTTTGTCCGCCCCGGCCTTGTCGAATGGCGCGAGGCGACGGTGCCGGTGCTGGCGAGCGCACAGGCGGCCCTGGTCCGGCCGATCGTGCTGGGGCGGTGCGACCTTGATGTCGGCTTCGTGCGCGGACTGGCGCCGATGGCGACGGGCGAGCCGATCGGCCATGAGATGATCGGCGAGGTCGTCGATGTCGGCGATGGCGTGCGCCACATCCGGCCCGGCCAGCGGGTGATCGTCCCCTCGCAGATCAGTTGCGGCGATTGTCGCAATTGCCGGCGCGGTTTTACCGGGCGCTGCCAGGCCGTCCCGTTCGCGGCGGGCTATGGCATGGGGCGGCCGGGCAATTACGGGTGCGCCGCTGCCGATCTGGTGGCGGTGCCCTTTGCCGATGCGATGCTGGTGCCGTTGCCGGCGGGCGCCGATCCGGTCGCGCTGATCGGTGCGGCTGATATGGCGGCGGACAGCTGGCGCGCCGTCGCCCCGCAGCTCGCCGAGCGGCCGGGCGCAAGCGTGCTGGTGATGGGCGGGCTCGCCTCGGTCATCGGCATCTATGCGGCTGGGCTGGCGGTGGCGCTGGGCGCCGGGCGGGTGGACTATGCCGATGACGATCCGGTGCGCCGTGCACAGGCGGCGGCCTATGGCGCCAAGCCGATTGCGCTACCGGCCGAGCTGCCGATGCTGTATGAAATCGTTGTCGATGCCTGTGGCACGCCCGCGACATTGATCCAGGCGGTCCGCGCAACCGAGCCCGAGGGACTGTTGACGAGCGTGACCATTCATCTCCGCGAGACGACCCCGGTGCCGATGCTGGAAATGTATCACAAGGGCATCAGCCTGCGGACGGGCCGTGCCAATGTCCGCACCAATATTCCGCCAACGCTCGATTGCTGTCACGCGCATGGCTTTCGCCCCGATCTGGTCGAGACCCGGCTATATGGTTTCGACGACGCGCCAGCCGCCTGGATGGACGGCGCGCTGCGCACGGCCGCAGCGCGTGATTGATCCGCCCCCCGGCTTCGCGCCGCACTTCCGGCATAGCCCGCTCACCGATCCGTGGGAGCCGCTTTATTCGAAGCGCGAGGGCGATGCCCTCACGATCGCTGTGCTGGTCGCCGCGCCGCACACCAACGCGCGCGGGCTGGCGCATGGCGGGCTGATCGCCGCGCTTGCCGATAATGCGATGGGGCTGGCCTGCGCGCTGGCGGGGGCAGGGGTGGGCGGCATCGTGACGGTCAGCCTGACCTGCGACTTTACCGGCAGCGCCCGCATTGGCGATTGGTTGGAGATTCGCGCAACCCCCGTTCGCGTTGGCCGCACGCTTGCCTTTGGGGAGGCGCGGGTCACCGCCGGTGAGCGCATCATTGCACGGGCAAGCGCCGTCTTCAGCGTGCCAGCCGTCCCCTCATCGCCTTCCGACGGGTAAGGCTTGCATCGCGGCATCGGTACGCATAATGCCCCACGCTCGGTCGGGGCGTAGCGCAGCCTGGTAGCGCATCACACTGGGGGTGTGGGGGTCGCAGGTTCGAATCCTGTCGCCCCGACCAAGCCAATCAGGGGGCGCGGTTATGCCGCAGCCCCCTTTTTGTTCACTCGCTGATCTTCACCAACGGCCCCTGCGCGTCCGCCGCCACTTGCGCTGGCGTGAACGGCAGCCGCACCCAGCGCTTGGCTGAATAGAGCAGCGTCTGGTCACCAAAGTGGGGCGAGGCCGGGTCGGTCGATTGCGAATAGCTGAGCACCGCATCGACCGCGGGGCCGTTTTCGTCGAAGCTCACGACCTGAACATAGCTGGAGCCGTGCTTGGGCACGACGCCGCCGGGCACCGCGTCCGATATCTGCACGTTCAATATGCCGAGCTGGCCGTCGCCGCCGTGAATCGCGATCCGCTGGTCGCCGCGCGGCGCGAACTGGACATCGCCCCAGCGCGCATCGAGCGGGATCTTTTCCGCCGCGAGCCTGGCCTTGGCGGCGGCGAGGGCGGCGAGCAATTTGTCACCGGTTGCGCCGCTGGTGATCAGGTCGCGGGGGGTATGGACCGGATCGGCGGGGTCGAACTTCACTGCCCACAGATCAGGCGTTGCCCGTGCGGTCATCCAGAAATGGTGGAACAGATAAGCGCCCCGGCTGTCGAGATCGAAGCGGCGGTCCCAATGCGCGAGCGCGTCACAGGCATCGGCCACCTCTGCCTTGCCCGCGCACAGGGCGAGCAACGGCTCGACCGACAATTCTGCGGCAAGGCTCTTGTTGGCAAAAATCATCGCCTCGGCATCGGCGCGTTCGAGCTTGCGACCGCCGGGCGCGCTGGCGCTTGCGAGTTGCCGCTCGATTTCCAGCAAGCCGGACCGGGTGCGCAGCGAGCGCGTGGTGCCCCAGGCACCGAGGATGGGCGACAGCTGCTTGTACGGCGCGCTCGCATTGCTCAGCCAATAGCTGTCATTGCTGTTGGCGACATAGTCGCGGCGTTCCCAGATTGCCTGATCGCCGGCAGGCAGCAGGCGCGGCGCGGCGGTGCCGGGGGTGTTGTCCCAATCACAGGCGGCCTTGCTGCCATCGAGCAGGACGACGCGGCCTGCGAGCAGGGCAGAAGCGGGGGTGGCGCAGGCCTTGGCCTTGTCGGTCGAGACGTTGGGCACGGCCGTCACATCGGCGTGGAGGACGTTGCCGCCGCGATCGACCGCGATGGTGTTGACCCAGGGGATGCCCAGCGTGCTGGAAACCGCAGCCTTGATGTCGGCCACGGTCTTCGCCTTGCCGATCTCGATCCAGGCGGTCAGCCCGCGCTGGTTGCCGGCATTGGCATCGCGCATCGAGAATGCCTTGCTCTTGCCCCAGCTGAGGAACAGGGCAGGCGCCGCAACCATTGGCCCGAACCGGCTCGAATAGAGCGTGCGCGTCACCGGCGCAGCACCATCGGGCATCGGCACGCTGACGGTTTTGGTCAGCATCTTCTCCGACTTGCCGTCGACAATATAGCTGGTCGGGTCGGTCGGATCGACGGTGAGCTCGAACAGCGTGAAATGCTGAGCGGCGGTGACAGTGTGAGTCCAGCCGATATCCTTGTTGAACCCCAGCGAGACGATTGGCGTACCGGCGATGCCGACGCCCATCACGTCATAAACACCCGGAATCGTCAGGTGCATTTCCCAGAAGCGTGCGGGGCCGTTCCAGGGGAAATGCGGATTGCCGACGAGCAGCCCGCGCCCGTTTTTCGTCACGTCCCCACCAAAGGCCCAGCCATTGCTGCCGATGCCGATCTTGTCCTGATCGGGCAGGGTGACCGACTGATTGGCGGCATGATCGCCGCCCGGCGGCGCTGCGTTGACGACGGCGGCGGCGAGCGCAAGCGAGCTCGCCAGCAATACCTGCTTTTCGGTCAGGCGCAGCATATCGTCCGTGGTGATGGGGTGGAGCCAGGCCTTGCCCCGGCAGGCGACCGGCGCGCCATCTGGCCCAAGCTCGCGCAGCAGCCGGTTATAGCCAGCGACATAGCCGCGAATAACGCCCCGCGCTTCGGGGCCTTGCGTCGTGATGCCGCGCCGCAATTTCGGCAGATCAATCGCGCCGCGAAAGAACACATCCGATGACAGGTTGTCGATCTTGTCGAAGCCGAGGACCGCGCTTTCCTTGGGCCCGAAATATTTCGAGCGCTCGCCCGCCACGGTGGTGAATTCCTCCGCCAGCATGCACAGATTGTCCTGCGCATAGGCATAGCCCACGCCATAGCCGATGCCCGCCCAGTTGTTCGCGGTGATGTGCGGGATGCCATAGCTTGTCCGCACGATCGATGCGCTGAAGCCCGGGCCCTTGGCGGTCGCCGCGCTCCCCATCAAGCCCGCCAGTACGACAGCACTGATCGCCAGTTTCCGCATCGATTCTCTCCCTGAATTTATGCCGCCAAGGCTAGGCGGGATGCAGACAAGTGGCAATCGGCATGTCAGGACTTGCGCCAGCCTTCGCTGTGACGCAGATTTGGCAGCAAGCCAATTCCGCCGTATTTGGGAACATCCACTCATGATCCGCAATGTCTTACTCGCCCTGCTGGCGCTGATCGTGCTCGCGCTCGGCTATGGCTATTTTTTCGCCTCGCCGCCGATGATGCTCAACATGATCGACAAGATGATGGCAAGCGATGCGCCCGTCGAGCAGATCGCCGACGGGATCAATTACGGCACCGCGCCGCGCCAGCAGCTCGATATCTGGGCGCCCGCCCAACTTGGTAAGGGTGAAGGGCGCGGCAAGCAGAAGCTGCCCGTCGTCATCTTCTATTATGGCGGCGCCTGGATAAAGGGGTCGCGCCAGGAATATGGCTTTGCCGGCCGCGCCTTTGCCGCCAACGGCTTTATCGCGGTGATCCCGGATTACCGGCTGGTGCCGGGCGTTGTGTTCCCCGTCTTTGCCCAGGATTCGGCGCTGGCGGTGAAATGGGTGCACGACAATATCGCGGCCTATGGCGGCGATCCTGACCGGATCACGCTCTCCGGCCATTCAGCGGGCGCCTATAACGCGGCGATCATCGCGCTCGACACGCATTATCTGACCGATATCGGCGTCGATCCGCGCGTGGTGCGCGCGGCTGCGCTGTTTGCCGGGCCCTATGATTTCTACCCGTTCGACGGGCCCCGTTCTAAGGCAGCATTCGGGGCGTGGCCGAAGCCTGAAGAAACCCAGCCCGTCACCTATGCTCGCGCTGATGCGCCGCCGCTTTTCCTTGCGCAGGGGACCGCCGACGATGTCGTCAAACCCCGCAACGCCCCCCGGCTTGCGGCGCGGCTGAAGGCGGTCGGCGCGCCGTTCGTGCTCAAGGAATATCCGGGCAAGAGCCATAACGATCTGGTCATGGGCCTGTCAGTTCCGTTCCGCGGCAGTGCGACGACGCTGGCGGACAGTGTGGCGTTCCTGAAGGAGCATAGTCGGTAGCGATGACTGCCAAAATTGAACCGTTCGTGTCGAGCGAAGTCGAGACACGTGTACCAGGCGAAGCGCTGGTGGCATGTTTCTCGCCGTCGCTCGAAACGAACGGGGGAGTAAGGAGCGGCGGTTCAGCTGGCGCTGTGACAGACACGGATTGCACACCCGCTGCTGCCATCCCATATCGCCAGCTATGAGCGAACAATCGATGGTGTGGCACGGCACCACAATCCTTTCCGTGCGGCGCGGTGGCAAGGTCGTGATCGCCGGGGACGGCCAGGTCTCGATGGGCCAGACCGTTATGAAACCCAATGCGAAGAAGGTCCGCAAGCTTGGCGATGGCAGCGTCATCGGCGGCTTTGCCGGCGCAACCGCAGATGCCTTCACGCTGTTCGAGCGGCTCGAGCGCAAGCTGGAGCAACATCACGGGCAATTGCTGCGCGCGGCAGTCGAGCTCGCCAAGGACTGGCGGACCGACAAATATCTGCGCAACCTGGAAGCGATGATGATCGTCGCCGACAAGGATGTGACGCTGATCCAGACCGGCAATGGCGATGTGCTGGAGCCCGAAAAAGGCATTGCAGCGATCGGCTCGGGCGGCAATTTCGCGCTCGCGGCGGCGCGCGCGCTGGCGGATTACGAGCAGGACGCCGAAGTGCTGGCGCGCAAGGCGATGGCCGTCGCGGCTGACATCTGCGTTTACACCAACGACCGGCTGACGATCGAGACGCTGGACTCGGCAACCTGACCCCCTGTCACCCCACCGACGGCTGGGGTCTTCCGGTAATCAAGCGCGCCCTTGCGGCACGAGATCCCCGCTTTCGCCGGGACGACGATTGAGAGTGAAAATGAACGACGCCCTGACCCCCAAGACCATCGTTGCCGCGCTCGATGCGCACATCATTGGCCAGACCGATGCCAAGAAGGCCGTCGCGGTCGCGATGCGCAATCGCTGGCGGCGGCAGCAGCTCGGCGCCGATCTGCGCGACGAGGTGAGCCCGAAGAACATCCTGATGATCGGACCCACCGGCTGCGGCAAGACCGAGATCAGCCGCCGGCTGGCCAAGCTTGCGGACGCCCCTTTCATCAAGGTCGAAGCGACCAAGTTCACCGAGGTCGGCTATGTCGGCCGCGATGTAGAGCAGATCGCGCGCGACCTGGTCGAGGAAGCGGTGCGGCTGGAAAAGGAGCGTCGCCGCGTCGCGGTAAAGGACAAGGCCGAGGATGCGGCCATGAACCGCCTGCTCGATGCGCTGACCGGCAAAGGCGCGAGTGAGGCAACGCGCGAAGCCTTCCGCCAGCGTTTCCGCGACGGCCATCTTGCCACCACCGAGATCGAGATCGAAATCGAGGATGCGCCCAAGACGCCCTTCGAGGTGCCTGGCCAGATGGGCATGATCAACTTGAGCGAGATGATGAGCAAGGCAATGGGCGGCAACCAGCTCAAGCGCCGCAAGCTCAGCGTGCCCGCCGCCTGGGACAAGCTGGTTGAGGAAGAGGCCGATAAGCGGCTCGATCAGGAAGAGGTCAGCCGCGCCGCGTTGGCCGACGCTGAGGCGAACGGGATCGTCTTCCTCGACGAGATTGACAAGATTGCCGTCAGCGATGTCCGCGGCGGCTCCGTCAGCCGGGAAGGCGTGCAGCGCGATCTGCTGCCGCTGATCGAGGGCACGACTGTCGCCACCAAATATGGGCCGATGAAGACTGACCATATCCTGTTCATTGCCTCGGGCGCCTTCCACGTCGCCAAGCCGAGCGACCTGTTGCCCGAACTGCAGGGCCGGTTGCCGATCCGCGTCGAGCTGAGGGCACTGACCGAGGCGGATTTCGTCGCGATCCTCAGCGATACCAAGGCCTCGCTCCCCGCCCAGTATAAGGCGCTGCTGGCCACAGAAGGCGTGACCGTGGAGATCACCGAAGACGGCATCGCCGCGATCGCCCGCATCGCCGCCGAGGTGAATGCGGAGATCGAGAATATCGGCGCGCGGCGGTTGCAGACGGTGATGGAAAAGCTGCTCGAAAGCGTCAGCTATGAGGCAGAGGACCGGCGCGGCGAAACCGTGACGGTGGACGCCGCCTATGTCGACCGCGAACTGGCCAGCATCGCCCGCAATACCGATCTCAGCCGCTTCGTGCTTTAGGGTTTTGGCGCCCGGTCATAGGGCGTGAAATCACCGAAAAAGCAGAAGCCGGACGGGATTGGCGAGCCGCGCTGCAGCACCTCGAACCGATCGTGTCGGCAGAGCTGGGTGCCATAGGTATAGACGACCAGAATGGGGTCGCCGTGCAGCCACGGGCAGCTATCGTTCAGGCGTGATACCCAGATCCGCCTGCCCGATTGGCGATAGACGATCGTGCGCTGGTCGATCACTTCGGGGCCGTTGAGGCGGGATTGATCGATGCAGAAACTGGATTTGCCCGCGGTTCGGCCATCAATGGCCTTTGCCAAAGCGCGCTCGTCCGCAGCGCTATCCCGGGTCGCGCTGTTCGCCGCCCCGCCCGCCGTGGCTCCCACCGCCGCGCCGAGCGGCAGCAGCGCCAAAAGCAACAGCCAGGCCCGCACGTTATTTCGCCTTGCGATAAGGCACGAAGGCACCAAGCGTGCAGCTACCGGTCGGGACGCTGCTGAGCCGGTCAATCGTGGTGGCGATCTGGCCACGGCACAATTGGGTCGAATAATTCTGGGTGATCAGGATATCGCCATGCTCTACCCCGGAGCAACCGGTGGTATCGTTGCGGAATATTTCCTGGCGATTGGCGCTGTAGAGCAGCGTCTCGCCGACACCCGTGGTGTGATAATGGCTGCTATCGCGCGGCAGACAATCGCGCGATGGTC